>LJZT01000034.1 GCA_001314905.1 Phormidium sp. OSCR | reverse complement strand
GGAGTTGGTTGCGGCGTTGGAGTTGGAGTTGGAGTTGGAGTTGGTTGCGGTGTTGGAGTTGGAGTTGGAGTTGGTTGCGGCGTTGGAGTTGGTTGCGGCGTTGGAGTTGGAGTTGGAGTTGGAGTTGGTTGCGGCGTTGGAGTTGGAGTTGGAGTTGGTTGCGGCGTTGGAGTTGGAGTTGGAGTTGCAACTGGAGTCGGCTGTGGAGTCGGCTGTGGAGTTGGCGTGGGAGATGGAGGGACGGCGGCGATATCATCTGGCGAGGGTTGGGGAGAGTCGGACTCCTCAATGGGGTTGTCCGCCAACTCTGGGGAGTCATCCGTGGTCACCTCGGGACTCGGTTCGGGATTGAGTAACTCAATGGGGACAATCACCTCTTGACTGGGGGAAGGAGACGGAGAGGGAATCAGCAGCCGAGATTGTACAAATCCCCATAGCAACAGATGGATTCCCACCGATAGTCCTCCCCATCGCCACCAGATGCGAGGGGAATAGGAAATGGCGCGATGACGCCAAGAAATGGCTTCAGAAATCTCGGGAGGGGAGTCTGACACGGGAATAGGGACGATGCGACAGGGGACAATTAGGGGACACTTGAGAGGAGGGAAAACGGGCTGTTTGTAAACTTATGTTACAGAATGGGCGCGATTACGTAAAACTGGCGGGGTTATTCCGACAGATAATAAGGGGAGAGAGTCTCTGGGTCGTGTATGTTGTCTGGTGAAGCCTGGGTTCACCATGTCATACCTCTCTCCTCTTTTCCTGTCTTTAAGCGATCGAGAAGGGCGGGTTCTGGTAAAGCTATAATTGAACTTCGATCCTATACGCCGCTCAAGCGCTCAGTTTTTCATATATGCCACGTCCTATAGTTGCTATTATCGGTCGTCCCAATGTGGGGAAATCGACCCTTGTTAACCGCCTCGCTGGTGGGAAGGAAGCTATTGTCCATGATGAACCCGGAATTACTCGCGATCGCACCTATAAACAAGCCTTTTGGTGCGATCGCGAGTTTCAGGTGGTCGATACAGGCGGCCTTGTCTTCGATGACGATAGCGAATTTCTGCCGGAAATCCGCGAACAATCCCGCCTCGCCCTAGCTGAAGCCCAAGTGGCAATTTTTGTGGTAGATGGACAAATGGGACCGACTGCGGCTGATCGCGAAATTGCCGATTGGTTACGGTTGCAATCAGTTCCTGTCCTCCTTGCGGTTAACAAATGTGAATCCGTTGACCAAGGCCTCATCCAAGCGGCGGAGTTTTGGGAATTGGGGATTGGTGAACCGTTCCCCGTCTCCGGGATTCATGGTAGCGGTGTGGGGGATCTCCTCGATGCGGTCATCGCCCATCTTCCCACGACGGTAGAAGAGGACGAGATTGAAGAGATTAAGGTGGCGATCGTGGGTCGTCCTAACGTGGGTAAATCTAGCCTTCTCAATGCCTTTGTGGGGCAAAATCGGGCCATTGTTAGCCCCATCTCGGGAACCACTCGCGACACCATCGACACTCTCGTTGAACGGGAGGGAGTTCGCTATCGCCTCATTGATACCGCCGGAATCCGCAAGAAGAAACACGTGGATTATGGGGCGGAGTTTTTCAGTATTAACCGGGCCTTTAAGGCGATTCGTCGGTCTGATGTGGTGTTGCTGGTCATTGACGCCCTCGATGGGGTAACGGAACAGGACCAGAAACTGATGGGCCGGATTGTTGAGGAAGGGCGGGCCTGTGTTTTGGTGATTAATAAGTGGGATGCGATCGATAAAGACTCTCACACCATTTATGACTATGACCAACATATTGATAGTCGTTTCTATTATGTCAGTTGGGCGCAACGGGTCTATGTCAGCGCCCAAACGGGACAACGGCTACAAAATATCCTCGATTTGGTCAACATCGCCAATGAAGAACACAAACGGCGGGTGACAACATCGGTCATCAACGAGGTTCTCGAAGATGCGATTTCCTGGAAGTCACCCCCCACCAACCGCCAGGGACGACAAGGCAAAATCTATTACGGAACCCAAGTTCGCAGTCAACCGCCGACGATTACCCTATTTGTCAATGATCCTAAACGCTTCAATGACAACTATCGCCGCTACATTGAACGCCAGTTACGGGACCAGTTAGGTTTCACCGGAACCCCGATGCGACTGATCTGGCGCGGCAAGAAACCCCGCGACATGGAAACCCGAGGCACGTCAAACCGCGCCGTCCGAGTCTAAATCCCCTATTCCCTGTTCCCTGTTCCCTGTTCCCTGTTCCCTGTTCCCTGTTCCCTGTTCCCTATTCCCTATTCCCTGTTCCCTGTTCCCTATTCCCTGTTCCCTATTCCCTGTTCCCTGTTCCCTATTCCCTGTTCCCTGTTCCCTGTTCCCTGTTCCCTATTCCCTATTCCCTGTTCCCTGTTCCCTATTCCCTGTTCCCTGTTCCCTATTCCTTCTCCTTGCCTTTTCCCCGCAAAACCTGCTAGGATGAGATTCGCCCCTGGAGAGGTGGCAGAGCGGTTGAATGCGGCAGACTCGAAATCTGTTATGGTGTCACAGCCATCGAGGGTTCGAATCCCTCCCTCTCCGCTTTAATGACCCCCCGGTTGAACGTCAGTCAGCCGGGGGGTTTTGGCATCAGGTCTTTTGAGAATTAGAGGTGGATTTGGGGGTCATGCGCCAGCCGGGATAGACCACTTGACGCGATCGCGCCACCACAAGACTATCCTCGGGGACATCTTTGGTAATAACTGATCCGGCCCCTACGGTCACATCGTTTCCTAGGGTAATGGGGGCTACTAATACACTATTTGACCCGGTTTTTGTGCCGTTACCGATGTGGGTGGGATGTTTGTTGACCCCATCATAGTTGGCGGTGATGGTTCCGGCCCCGATATTGACTTTCTCGCCCAGGGTGGCATTGCCGAGATAGGCTAGGTGAGCCACATTGGTGTTGTTGCCCACTTGGGTTTGTTTGATTTCCACGAAGTTGCCAATCCGACAGCCTTGGCCAATGTCGGCTTGGCCTCGTAAATGAGCGTAGGGACCGATACGGCTGTCGGCGGCTACAACACTATCGGAGATCACGGAATAGAGAACGGTGACATTCTCGCCAATATGACTGTTTTCAATCAGACTTCCGGGGCCGATGCGGCTTCCGGTTTGGATGACGCTATCGCCGCGAATGTGGGAGTTGGGTTCGATGATGGTGTCGGGTTCGAGGACAACGGTATCGTCGAGGGTGATGCTGTGGGGATCGACGAGGGTAACGCCGCTGGCCATGGCTTCGTCTTTGAGACGAGTTTGCAGGATATCGTAGGCGATCGCCAGTTGTTTGCGATCGTTGACGCCGAAGATTTCTTGGTAATCCTCGACATCGACGACGGTGACGGGGTTGAGGTAGTTCACTGCATCGGTGATGTAGTATTCTCCCTGGTCGTTGTTGGCTTGCAGTTTGGGGAGGATTTGGGCCAGTTTTTCCCAGTCAAAGCAGTAGATTCCGGCGTTGATGCGGGGGTTTTGTTTCTGGGCGGTGGTACAGTCGCGATCTTCGACAATCTGTTCAAAGACGTTGCGGCGATCGCAGAAGACTCGTCCGTAGCCTTGGGGGGTGGGATGTTGGGCCGTGAGTACGGTGGCGGCGTTTTGGCGATCGCGGTGGGTTTGCAGAAGCTGTTGCAGGGTACTCGTCCGCAGTAGGGGAACATCGCCGTTGAGGACAAGCAGTTCCCCCTGATAGCCTTCGAGATAGGGGAGAAGCTGTTGAACGGCATGGCCGGTGCCGAGTTGTTGGGCTTGTTCGACAAACTCCAGATGGGGATAGTGATGTAAGGCCTCTTGGACGCGATCGCCCTGGTAGCCAATGATGGGAAGGATGCGATCGGGGGCGATGGGGGCTAAACTCCCTAACACTCGCTCGATTAAAGAGCGTCCGCCCAGGGGATGCAACACTTTTGGAAGTGAAGATTTCATGCGGGTTCCCCGTCCGGCTGCCAGAATTGCTACCGCTACCATAGTCGTCTCTTGAATCGTGTGTTGAGGTAATTCATATCCGTTTGGAGTATATCGCGGTTTCTGTCTGCAATCTAGCGAGAGTCAGCTTGACATCTAAATTTTTCTCGCCTACAACGGACAAGAGCTTGTCTAACTGACTGGTTTTTCCTTTAAATCCTTGCGGTTCATTGTACTTAATTCTGCACTCACTTGGACTCCGCCGTCGTTGCGGCTTATTTCTGCTTTTTTGAATGATTGTTGAGTCCACTTCAATTATTGTTTAGAACTCGCAAGCCATGTTCAAATCTCGCCCTATCTCCGCTCCCAGACTCTTCATCTTTCTGGGTGTTATCGTCGCATCATTGATAGCGTATGGCTATGACTTCCCCTCAGAAAACTCACTCAATCATTTATCCTATATTGAGGTCTTGAGAAATCAGGATTTATATCCTCGGGACTTTTATGTGCAAGAGTTTACCCAGTTTTCCCCGCGCTATTATTACCAAATAGTACTGGTTACTTTTATGGAACTTGGTATTCCATTGCCTTGGATTTATTTTGGAGTTTATAGCCTCGCTTATGCTGGATTTATTTCAGGATTATTTGCGCTAACGAGACGATTTAATGGCTCCTGGTTTACCGCCGCTATTGTTATCTTTCTTGCCCTAAGTGCTTCTGTGGGAACGGTGGGAGTGGTTGACCTCTTTCGCACTGAGCCAATCCCCGCGATTTGGTCAATGGGATTTGTGACTTGGGGCTTTTTTTGTTGTTATTCAAACCGCTGGATCTGGGGCTATTTCTTATTTGGTCTAGCCAGCCTCTTTCAATTTCTTATCGGCGTATTACCAGGCTTACTGATGCTGCCATTACTATTAGCATCTGTTAGCCGCGATCGCAGTCTCAAGACACTCAGCCTCTCGCTTCTCGCGTTAGGTGGCTTGGCGGCCTGTGTTTATATCCCGATGAAATTAACGGGCGTGACGGGGAGTGAACTCCTCAGTCACCAAGATTTTATTCATATTTATGGAGAAATTCGCCATCCTCACCATATTATTTTTTCGAGTTTTGGCTATCCCACGTGGCGCGATTTTATCCTGTTTACGATCGCAGGTATCATCAATATCGCCATGTTGAAATCATTACCACGTGAACAGAAGCGGAATTTGTTGGTTCCAATTCTATTAGGCGCTTTAATTTTGCCCCTTGGCTATATTTTTGTTGAAATTTACCCAATCACGTTAGTTGCTAAGCTCCAATTGGCACGACTCACTCCCTTCATGCAGTTATTTTCCTTGCTGGGATTTGGTATCTTAGCTCAAGAGTGGTATCAAGAACGAAACTCAGGCTCAATCGTCCTACTGGTGACGATTCTCGTCCTAGGCTCAAGCCCGTGGTTTGCACCCATCTTACTCACCTTAGTCTTAACTAAAGCCTTAACTCACGTCTTAACTCACATTGGGCGACCTTGGACGAGTTTTATTCAGAGTTCAATTGCTCTGGCGATCGCCGTCATCTTGTTAATTTTAAATCTTCAAAATAACCCCAGTCAGTTCATTCGTGATCTAGGATGGTTGGCGATGCTTTGGGGATGTTTGATGATTCCCGCCTTAATTGAGAAACTGCGGTCAAATTCTGGGTTGCAGCAACGGTTTCCTAGGCTGATTTCTCAGTTGAGCTATAGCATCGGTGTTGTTCCCTTACTGATTCTGCTTTTGGGACTTCAAGAGAAGTTACCGCCTCCCCTACAAAATCCCTTCCGGGGTCGTATCTCCTTCACTCGTGACTCGAATAATTTTCTTTATCATTTAGGCAAGCGTGTTAAGCAGAAGATACCCGAAGATGCTCTAATTTTAATTCCCGGTTCAGGTCAAAGGTTCCGTGCCTATTGCCAACGCTCTGTGGTGTTTGCGTTTAAGAGTATTCCCTTTAGCGATCGCGGAATGCAAGAATGGTTTAGGCGATGGCAAAGCCTCCAAGTTCTGGCCCCGAGTTATCAAGAGCATACCCCGGAACAACTGACTCTGTTAGCTCAGCAGTTTGGCGCTAACTATGTGCTAACTCGGCAAGACTGGCATGGAGAGATTCCTTATCCGATTCTCGATCGCGAAGAGGATTGGGTGATTTACCAAGTCCCCAACCCAGACTCCGCTCATCACGATTGAGGCAAAAACCGTTCAACAGGGTATTCGTTTCTCGGCATTTATCCCCTCGTTAGACTCAAGTCTCCAGAACATTCCCTAAGTCTAACGAGGGCAAGACCACAAAAAAACAATGGGGATCACAGACTATGACTCTCGACGCTCAGAGTTCAGTAATTTCACTTAAATTCTCTAAAAAGTATCAAGATATGTTGGTGAAATGTAAAATTTTGTGTTTTTTAAGAATTTTTTAGACACTTTTTAAACACAAATTGCTAAGCTAAAACTAGCTTAGGAGGTTTGGATATGGTTAGATTCAATGAGCGACAAAAGCAAATCTTAGAGCAGTTCACATTACAAGAGTTGGCCTTACTGATTTCGCAAGCGATCGCCTGTGAAAGCGATCGCCAAGGGGGCAACTTTACCCTGGACTGGCTCTCCCGTGAGTTCGGCCATCTAGCCTTTAAGTATGGAGAGGTCTTGCAGGCCCTGCCCTCCCAGGAAACCCAGGAGTCTCCTCAACCCGAACCCCTAAGCTTGAGGGCCTAAGCCAACCCTTATCTATTCCCTTAGCGTGAGAGAGAAACCCGATCGCCGGCCGGCGATCGGGTTTTTTAGTAGGCAGTTTCAGCCTGATGACGACTTATTGATTTAAGACATCTTTCTTATGCTGAACATCACCCACAACAGCAGCCACTTCTGAGAGTAAATCATCAGCGACCCCCATCTCTTTTAGAGTGATGAGCAAGTCCTCAGCTACCGCATCGAAATGTTCACCCCGTAAGCCTTGTTCTTCGACTAAGGCTTTGTGAGCCTGCCGCATCGAGCGGCCCGTGTAACCACCGCCACCTAAGGCATAGGTGAGAAAGGCTTTCTGATGTTGCCGCTGGCGAGTCATGTTGGTGTCGGCAAAAAAGTGTTTGATGCGATCGTCGTTCAACACCCGGTTGTAGAACTTGTCCACCGCAGCATCAATGGCAGGTTCTCCGCCAAGTTTCTCGAATAAAGTCGTCATGATGTCTCCTTATATCTCCTTAAAAATTGAATGAGCTTGATTGAGCAAAAATGAGCAAACCGATGTTTTACCCCTGAGAAAGTTCGGGAGTTAACGCTTCTGCCGGTTGCAGTTGTGTCGGTTCTTGGAAAATGGCAACGATCGCCCGTAAGACGCAAATCACCATCAACAAAGCCCCTAAACTAAAGACAACATCCCCAGGAATCCGTAGCCAGACCGTCCAGTGCATCCAGGCCGAACTAATCACCTCAGCACTGCGAGCGTACCACGTGCCATGATTGACCGATTGCACCAGTTGGTAGAAGCCACTGGGAATCAAACCGAACACCATCATCATCCCTAAGCCGATGTTGATACTCCAAAAGGAGCGATTAAACCAGGTTTCATTCCAGGCGCGATCGGGGGTAATCTCCCGGAGGGCAAATAGCATCAAAGCTAAGGCTAAAGAGCCATAGACTCCAAATAAGGCTGAGTGCGCATGAATGGGAGTGGTGTTAATCCCTTGGGAATAGTAGAGAACGATGGGGGGATTGATGAGGAAGCCAAAAACTCCCGCTCCGACGAGGTTCCAGAAACAAGTGGCCAAGAAGAACTTTAGGGGAATGCGATAGAGAACGCCAGCGGTGGCTAATCCCCAACGGTGAAGGACATCGGCGGTCCAATCGGGGGCCAGATAACTGCCATGACCCCAAATACTGCCGATATGCTGTCCTCCTCGGGCCAGATAGGTTTCTTGCCCCAGTTGGATGTTTTCTTGGCTGAGAACGGTCTCCTGTTGAGGCGAGACCATCGTGGCGGGAATGGGGGGCGCATTTTTGTAGATGGCGGCCCCGGCCCCAATGAGTACGGTGAAGGTCACAACACACACCAGCACTAACCAGGCCGGTAGGCTGAATCGCGTAATCGGCGATCGCGCCACCTTCAGGTCGAGGGTCGGATTGGTCATGATTTAAAGTCTTTTCAGGACATCGTTAGGGACAAATGGATCTATTGGTCGGACATCCTATTGTCCGCAGCCCCAGTGTGGTCATAAAACCTTGACAATTTCCTTGACTTAGGTCAAACACCTCGGTTTACCTATCTTCTCAGTGTGACTGCTTCCATGAGATGCCCCACGGGGGGATAAAAAATACCTCGGACTACGAACCCAGCATCTTCAGAGTTTTGTTGCTCCTGGCCCGGTTTCAGACTTGTTCTCATTCAGCTTTTTGATTACTAAAATAAATTATAGTTATTAATTGTTTTTTTATTAACCTATGGGTTCTGGCTTCGTCAACTCATTGGCCTGAATCTTTAACAGAAATTGCTTCTGGGTAGAAGTTTATGAAGATTTACTTAAAATTTAATCTCATTAACCCCAGATTTAAGTATTTCTAAGTAGGTTGGGAGGAGTTTGGTCTCCGTAAAAACATTGAATCTTGCAAGCTTTTGGAAGCTTCACAGTTGTTTAGCTATGCAGTCGTTTTTACTTAAATATGTCTCTTCAAAATTTGCTCTTCGTCGATACCTCCCTTGCTCAAACGATGGACTTCAGCAAGGTCAATCCTCAAACGCAGGTTGTTGTCCTCGATCCTGAAACAGACGGAATTGAAACAATTACAGAGACATTGTCGGGAGTGCAAAACCTCGACAGCATTCAAATTTTGTCCCACGGGAGTGCGGGTAGTTTGTCTCTCGGGGACGCACAGTTAAACGATGACACCCTGGCGGACTATGCCGAGCAAATTCGCGGCTGGAAGTCTGCTCTAGCCGACGGAGGGGATCTGTTACTGTTTGGCTGCGATGTGGCTGCCGGCGATGCCGGTCAAACCTTTGTGTCGCGCATTGCCGAACTGACGGGGGCAGATGTGGCCGCCTCGACGGATTTGACAGGCCACGCCGCCTTGGGGGGCGACTGGGATTTAGAGTATCAAGTTGGGGCGATCGAAGCGGCCCCCGCCTTAAGCCTGGAAACCCTAGCGCAATTCGAGGGCGTTCTCGTCGAAGTTGCCGATTTTACCGAGTTGCAAAGCGCCCTCAACGGCTCAGACACCATTACTCTGACGAACAATATTGTTCTTGAGGGAGGACTCGGGGACATTACCGCTGATGAAGACTTCACCATCGAAGGGAACGGTTACAGCATCAGCGGTGGTGACAACTTCCAAATCTTTACCATTAACGGTGGCTCCCTGCGTCTTGTTGACGTCACCTTAAAAGACGGCTTGGCCAAAGGTGGCGACGGTACTAATGGCGGTGGCGGTGGCTTAGGTGCCGGTGGTGCTATTTATATGGACGGTGGCACTCTCGTCACCGAAGGGGTGACGTTTTCTAATAACACAGCCCGGGGTGGCAACGCCAATGGGACAGCGGGTAAAGGCGGAAATGATGAAAACAAAGGTTCTGCTGGCGGTACAAGCGGCGGTTTAAATGGTCGTACTGGAAGTCAAGGCGGTGCTGGTGGAGGCACCCAAAAAAATGGCAAGGCGGGAGATAACGGTGGCTTTGGAGAAGGTGGCGGTGGCGGCGGTGGCGGCGGTGGCGGTGAGACGTCCCCTGATGAGGGTGGAGATGGCGGACAGGGGGGCAAGGGTGGTTTCGGTGGCGGTGGCGGTGGCGGTGGCGGTGGTGGCAAAGACACCGATAATTTAAGTCGAGACGATAACGGTTCGGGGGGGCCGGCAACAATGGCGGTTCCTTTGCTGGCGACGGTGAAAAGGGTCAAGGTGGTGGTGGCAGTCGCAATGGCGGCCGAGGTGGCGGCGGTGCGGGTATTGGCGGTGCGCTGTTTGTCAAAGAGGGTAACGCCGTTCTGCTCGATACAACCGTTTCAGGAAACTCAGTGTTTGGGGGCAATGGTGCCGAGAACGGTCAGGGCATCTACAAAGACATCTACAACTACAACGGGACGGTTCAGCAGTTGCAATCGTCAATCGGCGATTCCTCCGGTGTGGGAACGCTCGTCACACCCAGAATTTCCCTTGCCAGCTCAACAGCAGCGAGTGAATCGAACGCCAGCAACGGCAGTTTTACCCTAGCCTTAGACCGAACCCTGGCCGGTCAGATTGTGGTGGACTTCAGCCTGAGTGGAACGGCAACGCGGGGGGATGACTACACCCTAGAACTGACTGATGGGACGGCGATCGCCGGCAACCAGGTCACCATCCCTGCCAATACAACGTCCCTACAAGTCAATCTCGTTCCCATCGACGATACAACGGTTGATCCTGATGAAACCATCGAGGTGTCCTTAGAGGATGGCCTACTCTACGACCTCGATACCCCGGCGAGCGAAACTATTACCATCGAGGATAACGAGCCAACGGTGTCCGTGTCTGCCGTCGATTCTATTACCGAAGAAAACGGCAACGAGCAAACCGTCTTCACGATTGAACTGAGTAACCCGGCGCCGACGCCGCTAACGATTCCCTTCACCATTGGCGGAACGGCAGTTGAAGGCAACGATGACGACTACGTCCCCATTGCTAAGTCTGTCTCCATTGGAACCGGTGAAAGTTCGGCGACGGTGAAGATTGAAGCCTTTGACGACCAAATCGAAGATAACGGCGAATCCATCGAGATTACCCTCAGCGATCCCGGTGGCGTTGGCTACGCCCTCGATCCTGCGGCCAGCGAAGGCCGCACGGTCATTCTTGACGGGGCCAGTGTGCGCGAACCGAGTCTGAGTGATGAATTTATCCTCATCAATAAAACCGGCGCTCGGACTTTTGTGGTGGAGGGAACAAACGAACCGGACCAGTTCGAGATCGTCTTAGTTAAACAACCTGATGCTGATGTCACCATTTCCTTCGACACAGGAGACGACCTCGAAGCCATTTCCGACGTCACCATTCCTCTGGCCAACTGGGACGAACCCGTCACTGTCGATGTCTACGCCAAAAACGATGACGAAGTCGAACCCGAGAACGAAACCTTCAATGTCGGCTTCACGGTGACGGGAGGCGGTGCCAGTTTCGATACCCTCGTCAACAATCCTGATTATGCGGTTCCCTCGCTTCCCGTCGTCATCTCCGATACGCAAATCGAAGGCTCGACCTTCAGTGATGGCTTCGATTTGCTTCTGCGGCAAATTAATAGTCTGATTGGCGAGCAACTCGACAACACCGAACTGCCCCTGATTGGGACTCTCGGCGACTATACCCCGGACTTCATCGAAACCTTCCGAGAGTTTGTCGTCGCTGAACTTGAATCGGGTGGAACGGCAACCACCTCTCAAATTGCCAACACCATTCAAAATGCCATTGAGCGTTCGTTTAACAAGATTGGCATTGATACTGATGTCAGCGTCGATCTCTCGGCGGGCCTGGACGCGACGACCTTTGATATTAAAATCGGCAGCCGTTATGACATTGAGACCGATCTGAGTCGGGATCTCGGCATTCCCGGTTTGGGTTTGAATGTGGACGGTTCGACGACGAGCGGCTTTGAGTATGAGTTGGGACTGGGGATTGGTTGGGATGCCGATTTTGGCTTCTTTGTGGATACTGAAAAAACGGGACTCTCGGCTGGTGTGGATGTGTCGCTCAGTGATGGGTTTAAGGCACAAGGAAACCTCGGCTTTTTGCAAATTGAGGCGGCCAATAATCCCGATGATGCCACTGAGGCGGGAATTGAGTTTGAGGCAAAACTCAAGGATCTCGATAATGTTCCCAGGATTCAATATCTTGATGCCAATGGTAATGGGGAGTTTGATTCGGGGGAACCGAGCGTAGAAAGCGATGCCCAGGGTAACTTTCCGGCGTTGCCCATCGTGGGTCGTTATGACACGAACCGCAACGGTCAGTATGATGCCAGCGAAGGCGACATTAAAACCCAGGAGACGCCGGACGATGGCGATCGCCTAACGCTGGCCGAACTGCGCCGCGACTTCCAACTGAGTGACCTGTTTTCTCCTACCCTAGATGGCAACGCCAATCTGGGGTTACAGTTGGTCACCAGTGTTAATGGTAGCAGTGCAATTCCCAGTTTCTTACTCGATCTTAATGCCGACTGGAATGCGTTTCGCTATGCTGATGGCCAATTTGAGAAGCCGTCTTTACCGGCAATTTCGTTTGATAATCTAAAAATCGATGTGGGCAGTTTTGCCAGTGACTTTGCTCGTCCGATTTTTAAGAACGTGAACGAGGTTGTCGAGCCAATTCGCCCCTTTATTAAGTTTCTCAAACAAGACTTGACATTTCTCTCAACCTTTGGGTTGGATTCCTTGTTTGGGCAACCCCTCGATCGCGATGGTGATGGCACAAAATCCCTAATTGAGTTGATTCAGGCATTGCCTCAAAATAAAGTCAATGTTTTACCGTTTATCAACACGATTGATCAGGTCGATCGCTTTGCTCAACTGGTGGATGAGTTGTCAGGAAGCCAAGGCAATTATTTTATTGAACTCGGTTCCTATGAGGTTGATTTAGGGGGAGGAAATACAGGGGAAAAATCACGAACAAGTACCTTTGATTTTAGTCTGCCGAGTTTTTCCATTAATGATTTTTCTGACGGGCTTACGACTCTATTTTCCTCAGGAGACAATCCTGAGTTCACCTGGCCCGATCTCTCCTTTGGCGACTTCTCCGGTGGGATTAAAAAGCTGTTCTCGAAGTCGGGTTTGCGATCGGGTTTAGATTTCGACTGGACAAAAATTTCCCTGAAAGACTTTGCTCAAAACTTTGATGTATCCGTCGATATTTCCAGTCTGACACCGGGGTCAATGTTGGGATCATCAGGTATCAGCCTACGGGACTTTACCCAGGGGATGAGTGCCTGGTTTGCGGGAACCGATCCCGGTAATTTATCTGTGGATTGGTCGAAACTGTCCTTAGAAGACTTTGCGGTTGGCTTAAACGCGATCGCCGCCAATCGCGCCGGACTCAGTGGGCGATCGCTCAATCTCAGCGACATTTCCCTCAAAGAACTCACCGATGTTTTTGAGCCATTATTTGCCAGCAAAAACTTCAGCTTTAGTGGTTTGGCTGATAGTGTTACAGAAGAACTGAAGAAAATTCCCCGTCCCAAAGTTCAAGTTCCCGATGTGGGCGGACAAATCGAAACCTCGTCATCAGGTTCAGCCAAGGAACTCTTGGGAACCATTAAAGAAGGAACCTTCGACTTTCCCATTTTGACCGATCCCTCCGTGGCGATCGATTTGTTATTGGGTAAACCCGGTGCCAATCTCTTTACCTTCGACCTTCCACCGCTGGAATTGGGGGCAAGTTTCCAGGCCAACTTTATCGTCTATTCACCGCCAACGGTGCGACTTGGCTTTGGTGGAGATATCGAGGTTGCGGCCGATTTGGCCTTCGGCTTCGATAGCAAAGGTTTAGTTGACTGGTCAAATCGGGATTTCGCACTTGATCAAAGTTTCCGGGTTCTGGATGGGTTCTATCTCAGCGATCGCGTCAATGCGGATGGAACCGGCGAAGACGGGGACGAAATCACCGCAGCTCTCGGGGCCAACATTGAACTTGGGGTGGGGTTAAACGTCGGCGTGGCTTCCCTCGAAGGATACGCACGGGGTGGCTTGCTGGGGTCTTTAGGGCTCGATTTCCGGGATACCGGCGAAAGTACCGGAACCTCCGACGGCAAAATCCGCGCGATTTCCGAAATTGGTGCCAATATCACACAGCCCTGGCAGTTGTTTAACCTGTCAGGGGCGTTAACCGCCAGTGCTACGGTGGGCATTCGGGCTCAAGTCGTCGGAGTGTTGAAAGAGGATCTCTATCGCAAAGACTTCGGGCCGTTTACCCTGGCGACGTTTGAGTATGGTGAAAACGGATTTACGGTAGCCACGGTCTTTGACGGGCCGATCGCCGGCGGTACGGTGTTCTTCGATGCGGACTTCGACGGCGAGCAAGATGCCGATGAACCCTTTACCCTGACGCAAATTGACGGCAGTTATCAACTGGCGATTCCCCTAGAAGAGTACGACATCAACGGCAACGGCAAGATTGATCTCAGTGAAGGTCAGGTAATCATTCAGGATGGGGTGGATACAGATACCTTCCAAGATCAGAAATTTGCCTTCTCGACGGCTCCTGACTGGGAGGTTGCCTCACCCCTGACGTTGCTGGCCATCAAGCTCGAAGAACCTGAAACCGACACCATTGCCAACCAGGTGCAAACGACCTTCGGGTTGCCGGCGAGCTTTGACCTCTACGACGATAGTCCCCTGGAGGGAATTGTGGCCGGCGATCGCGACGCCGCAGCGGTGTTCCGGGTGCAGGCCCAGTTGCAGAACCTGTTAATCCTAGGCGGAAACGCCCTGGGAGAAGCAGACGCTCGCAAAGCCGGGGTTTTAGAGATTCTCGATGGCATCAGCGATCGCGTTGTCAGCGGTCAAACTCTCGATTTGAGCGATCGCGACGACCTCGAATCCCTCTTAAACGGCGCAGCGACAAGCCTAGGACAGACCCTCGAAGACGGCGATGTGGTTCTCGATGAACTGGCCTATCTCAACGCTGAGATTGCCAAAATCACGGGTTCGGGCGAAACGGCTCGGGCCGCTATTACGGAACAGGTGGCTTACGAGGCGGTCGATCGTAGCTATCTGGATCTGCTTGAAACCGCTTGGTCGAGTCTGTTGCGTGCCTCGGTCCCAACTCCCGATACCGAGACGGCGAAGAGCGTCGTTCAAACGGCCCTCGATTTACCCCTGTTGGATCTCAGCAGTTTTGACGTGATCGCGGAACTCGAGGCTGGCAATCCCGTCGCTGCCGAAGTCTATGCTAAACAGGTTCAACTCAACGCCACCTGGACCCAACTGGCCGAAGTGGCCCGTGGACTGGGAGTTGAAGCGGCCGAAGATCGCGTCATTGAGATCTTTGTTGCCAACCTCGAAGCGGGGCAACGGTACAACAACCTGGGCAACCCGGAACAGATCCAACCCTTGTTGGAACAGGTCGTGACGGGAGGCAGCCTGAACCCCGAGACCTTAGAGATTGTGGCCGAGGTCATCGCTAAGCGCAACGCTCGCATGAGCGAAATCGCACGGACAGCCGGGACCGGCGGCAATTTGCGTCAAATTCGTGCCGATATTGCTGCTGAACAAACCATTGCCCAAGGACTTCAGGCATCCCTGTTACAATCTCTGGCCCTGGGTGAAATCTCTGCCGCCCAACTCAATGACCTCATCGACTATAACGAAAACCTCCAATCTCGGTTAGTCATTGAGGCGATTCTCAATGGAACTGAGGAGGATGATACGTTAATTGGCGGCGATCGCAACGAAGCCATCACCGGCTTTGCTGGCGACGACTTGATTGAAGGTAACGGTGGGGACGACTTGATGTTTGGCAATCAAGGCAGCGATGACATTTCCGGGGGAGATGGCAACGATGTGATCGCTGGTGGACGAGACGGCGATCGCATTCTGGGCAATGCCGGAAGCGATGCGCTGTTTGGTAACAAGGGCAATGATGTCATCGACGGCGGTGAAGATGCCGACCTGATTCACGGTGGCCAAGACGACGACATTATTGACGGAGGAGATGGCCATGACGAACTGTTCGGGGATTTGGGCAATGATCTGGTTCGAGGTGGACTCGGGGACGACCTGATTGTGGGAGGTGACGGTGACGACTCTCTCGAAGGGGGTGCGGGAGATGATCTCGTCCTTGCCGGTTTGGGGAATGACCGTGTCTCAGGTGACGACGGGAACGATACCATTGTCGGCGGCAATGACAATGATGACTTGAATGGCAATGCTGGCAATGATTATATCTTCGGCAACCGGGGGCAAGATATCCTCAATGGTGGAGAGGGTAACGACATCCTCTTTGGCGGTCGTGATAATGATGTTATCTTCGGCGGGGCCGGAAATGATACGCTTTCGGGGGATTTGGGCGATGACACCTTGACGGGTGGAGACGGTGCCGATCACTTTGTCTACAAAGGGTTGCACGGTCATGACACCATTATCGATTTCCAGGTTGGGGTTGATGCGATCGCCCTCCCGGAAGCACTGCTGGCGGAGGTTCGCTCTCGCCCAGCGGTAGCGTCTGATGTGACGGGGGGTGCGCTGATTGAGTTCGAGGACGGTTCACTCTTGCTCCAGAATGTTAGTGCAACGACTCTTGATCTCGCGAATTTCGCCAGTTTATAACGGCGGCGATCGCCCCTGTAAGCCAGCGGTGGACATCGAGCCACCGACGGAATTTTCAGGGGCGATCTGTCAAGGCTGCACTCTACAGGTCACCCCGAATGCTGACAATAGCTTACAAAGTCCAATGTCGTCTCTGCCGGTAAAGGGCGTGAGAAATAAAATCCTTGGCCATAGTTACAATTTAATTTCTCTAAAACTGTCAACTGCTCAATGGTTTCAATTCCCTCGGCAATAACGGATAGTTTCAAACTCTCGGCGAGTTGAATAATCGTTTGGGCAATTTCTGTATTTCCGGGTAAAGCGCCGCGAGGTGAAATTCGCTCAATAAACGAGCGGTCAATTTTTAAACTATCGACGGAAAATTGATGCAAATAGCTTAAGGATGAATACCCGGTTCCAAAGTCATCAATACTGAATTTAATGTTGCGATGTTTGAGTTCTTTTAAAATACAATTCACTCGCTGGGGATTGCTAACAATACTTTCTTCGGTGATTTCGAGTTCGAGGCAATGACCAGAAACGCCTGTTTCTAATAAGATATTGAATATGGTTTCAGTAATATCGTCTCGCAAGAAGTTATGAACAGAGAGATTTGTGGACATAAAGATTGAGTCGGGAATGGTTGCGTTTTCTTGCCAATCCCTCAGTTGTAAACAGGCTTCTCGCAAAACCCAAGTATCAATCTGACTCATGAGATCACTATCTTGAGCGATGGGTAAAAACTCGCCCGGAAGCAATAAGCCACGGCTGGGATGTTGCCAACGAATTAGGGATTCTAAGCCCGCTACTTTCCGAGTTTTTAGGTCAATAATCGGCTGATAGTACAAAACAAATTCACCGCGCTCGATCGCCCGCCGTAAGTCGGTTTCCAGTTGCAGGCGAATGATAGCCTGAGTGTACATTCTCGGGTCAAATATCTGTTTGCTGGCCTTCCCTTTGGCTTTAGCTTGATACATGGCTGAATCTGCATCGCGCAACAGATGTTCAGGCTGTTCATAATTAGGATGACTCAGCACAATTCCCACACTGACATTGGTGAAATTCTCCTGAGTTCCCAATTGAAAGGGATAACTCAACTCCTCTTGAATCGTTTTGGCTAAGGCGATG
Source organism: Phormidium sp. OSCR (assembly GCA_001314905.1). Classification (GTDB taxonomy): domain Bacteria; phylum Cyanobacteriota; class Cyanobacteriia; order Cyanobacteriales; family Geitlerinemataceae; genus Sodalinema. The sequence continues at coordinate 22,962 of LJZT01000034.1, read as the reverse complement.
GCGCGATCGCCGCTTGGGGTATCATCTTCGAGTAAAATGGCGAACTCATCTCCCCCGAGTCGTGCTAACATCACCCCAGGGGGTAAACAGGTTTGAATGCGACGGGCCACGGAAATCAGCAGGCGATCGCCCACCACATGACCCAAAGAATCATTGACCACCTTAAAATGGTCGCAATCTAACAACATTAAGGAGAAATTATGGTCGTTATTTTGTTTACTTTGCTCCAAAATACGACCGAGTTGTTTCATAAATAAAACGCGATTCGGCAACTCAGTTAGAGAATCATGTAATGCTAAATGTAATAGTTGTTCTTGGGCTTCCTGACGAGCGGAAATCTCTTTTTCCAGTTGATGAGTGCGTTGTCGCACTCGATGTTCTAATTCTGAATTAAGTTTGAGGATTTCTGTTTTAGCCGCCTCCAAGGTGATATGAGTTTCAATGCGAGCTAAAACTTCTTCAACATGAAAAGGTTTTGTGATGTAATCAACCCCTCCCACATCAAAGGCTTTAACTTTGTCAATCATGTCATCTAAAGCACTAATAAAAATCACAGGAATATCCTTGGTTTTATCATTTCTCTTAAGACGACAACAGACCTCATAGCCATCCATATCTGGCATTTTGACATCCAAGAGAATCAAGTTGATCGGGGCAGCGTTGGCCACCCGTAACGCCATGTCTCCTTCAGTGACACTGCGAACTTTATAGCGCTGCTCTGCCAAAGTTTTTGAGAGAAACTTTAAATTTTCGGGAGTATCATCAACAATTAAGATGTCTCCTCGATAGCTATCAGTTTTAGGATGCTCCTGAGTCATAGAACGGGGTCCTTGAAATGTAGATTAGTCCAGGGATGGAAATGAGAGTCTGTTTAATAATGTACCATATTGAAATTCATCGATCAGTTGGCGAAGGGTTTGCCCTAAAGCGGCCTGTTCAGGGGGTAATTCTTGTAAAAGTTCTAAAATGACCTCTTCGTCAGCCAATTCAACGGCATCTTTGAGAGCCTGTCGCCAAGGGATCGCCAAGTGGCTGAGGCTCTCTACCATCTCACTCTCGGACAGCAGGGATGTGGCGTCTAAGGAATTTGAGCGAACGGAGGCGTCTTCATAGCAGTACTCAACCCCTAAATACTGGCTAATTTTCTCGAAAATCAGGGATTCCCGGAAGGGTTTGCGTACAAAATCATCACATCCCGCTGAGAGAATCACCGATTTTTCATTTTCTAACGCACTGGCAGTTAGGGCAATAATGACTGTGGCTTGGCCTTCTAAATGAGCTTTAATGCGTTCGGTGGCTTCATAGCCATTCATCTCTGGCATTCGCATATCCATCCAGATCAGATGAGGGTGCCATTGTTGCCATTGTTGAATAGCCTCACAGCCATTTTCCGCTTCCCGAACCTGAAACCCCACAGACTTGAGGAGTTCGACTAAAAACTGACGACTTTCCCAGCGATCGTCCACCACGAGAATGCGATAATCCGGTTGATTAGCAGCCAGACTCACGATGCGTCGTTGCATGGCGGAGGAAGACGAGATCTCCTCGGCTGAGGGTGTCACTGGTGTGATGGGAACGGCAAAATAAAAGCGACTCCCCTGGCTGAGGGTACTTTCAACCTGTAACTGGCCTCCCATCATCTGCACAAATTTCTGACTAATCGCCAGGCCCAACCCTGTTCCGGTATGGTTGTGATTGCTCAAATCCGTTTGCACAAAGGCTTCAAAAATTGTCTCTAAGTCCTCCGAGGCGATACCCGGCCCTGTGTCTTCGACGGCGATCGCTAAATGAGGTAAACTCGTCTCCTGGAGGGATTGAGACCTGCTGGGATCTTCGCTGGCTGAATCAAGGGATACCTGAACCGTGATTCCTCCCTGTTCTGTAAATTTAATGGCATTACTGAGTAAATTCATTAAAACTTGTCGTAGTTTCCCTTCATCCGCTTCGATATATTGGGGAACTTCGTCTTGACGCTCAATTGTGAGGGCCAAAAACTTTTGAGAGGCACGTAGTTGAAACATCCCTTGAATACTCTCAAGGAGATGGTGAAGATCAAACTGACTGGGATTAAGTTGAATATGACCCGCTTCGATTTTGGACATATCCAAAATTTCGTTAATCAGTTGCAGTAAATGTTCCCCACTGTTTTGAATTACCCCCAACTGATGACGTTGCTCGCTATCAAGGGTTCCCTGACGTGTCATCAGTTGGCTAAAGCCTAAAATTGCATTGAGAGGCGTTCGCAGTTCATGACTCATGTTAGCCAAAAACTGACTTTTAGATTGGTTTGCATCTTCAGCGGCTCGGCGAGCGGCTTCGAGTTCAACTTGTCGTTGTTTCGCTTGTGCTAAGAGATTGGCTTGGGCGATCGCAATCCCAATCCGAGACGCCACTGATTCGATGAGTTCGATATCCTCTTTTGTCCAATGACGGTAGCGATCGCATTGGTGCAAACTCAGGATACCATTGGCTTTGCCTTGATAGGAGGTGCGAATACTCAAAACAGATTTGAGGTTAAACTCTGCTGAAAATGTTTCTTTGAGTAAAACATCATCTTCAATACTATCACTCGCTAAGGCGTAATCTTGGCTTAACAGGGTTTGTACATAGCGACTTTCTTTACTCCAAACTCCTTGATTCAAGCAAACTGAATAGCCACAACGACGATAGTCTGAATATTGCGGAAAGTCAGGAGTTGGATCATCTTGATAAATTTGTAAATGACAACGATCAACCTGAAACACTGACGCGATTTCTTGCACCGCCACATTGAAAATATCGTGAATATCTAAACTTTGACGAATTTGGTAGGTGATTTGATTCAGCAGTTTTTCCTGCTTCAGTTTGCGGGCGAGTTCATCTTCGGCTCGTTTGCGATCGCTGACATCGGTTCCAATCGATAACAGTTCTGCTTCTGTACCCAGTTGAGTCAGTTGATTCACCCAGCTAATATAAAATTGCTTACCATCACGACTGATATTTTCGTTTTCATTGGCTAAAAAACGATTGGGATTCTGGCAAATCTTGGCGATTAAATCCTCTAAGTTCTGTCCCGATGAATCCTGCTTGGGGACAATCGTCCCTAAAACGGGTTGTCCCACAAGTTCAGCCACTTTGAAGCCAAAAAAATCAGCGCCAAACTGATTGATAAACTTAATTTTGCCCCGTAAATCCCAACGTAATATAATACAATTTGCCGTTTCAACTAAGGTTCGGTACTGTCGTTCACTGGTTTTTAAGGCTTTCTCTGCCTGCACTCGCTCTAACTCTGCTCCTGCACGAGCGGCAAAGATTTTTAGGATTTTTTCATAGTTTTGGTCAACGGGAATTGCTTTCGTGTCAATAACCGCTAAATGTCCTAAAATTTCCTGAGTAGAACTATAGAGAGGAATCCCCACATAACTGACGGCATTAATGTCTTGTAAATCGCGATCGCCGGGAAACAACTCAGCCACTTTATTGGGATAATAACAGATATTTCCCCGTAACACTTCGGCACAAGGAGTCCCCTGGATATCATATTCCAACCGATTATGCCAAGTTTCTCCTGTCCAATAGGCTAAAGAACGCAGACGCGTCTGTTTAGGCGCAAACTCACTAACGATCGCATAGCGAACTTGCAAGGCTTCAGCTAAATAGCGAACACAAGCATCAAAAAATTCCTGGCCGGTTTCTGAGGTGGTTCCCTCCACAATAAGCTGTAGCGCATCAGAATAGTATTTGCGATCGCTAATATCCCGCGCCACCCAAATCACCCGAGTTTTCGTCAACGGAGAAATCTGAGCCGAAAACCAAAGTTTCTCACCAGCAATTGTCACGTCATAGTCAAAATCACGCCGTTTTTGTTCCTCTAAAACCTGTTGAATTTGCTCAAGCCAAATCTCACCTATCTCCGGCTCAAAAAACCGAGAAATCATCTGATTGACCCAATCACTGCGGTAGTCCTGAGCATCATATAAGGCACTTAAATGGGTTGGGGCAATATCAATCCCTTGAATTTGTCCGGCTTCGATTTCGATTTCTAAGACCACATCCATGATGGCCCCTAAAATTCCTCGCAGTTGCCGTTCTGAGGTAGCCAGTTGCTGGGTTAATAACTCGCGATACTGTTGCTCAACTTCAAGTTGTAACTGAAGTTCCTCAAGTTGGGCCTGTTGTTGAGCGATAATCTCTTGGGGAGAAGGCTGTTGCATCAGGAAGGACGAGATAACCGATGGCCTACCATAGCAAATTCAAGCGAAAACCGACCTGTTTTCCTGGGAGAGAGAAACAGGTCGGTGAACATTTGGGGTGATTATCCCCTGGGTTGAATTTGAGCTATTTCAGGCTGTCGAGGAGGGTTTTGACGCGATCGCGTACTTCATCCCGAACCCGGCGAAAGGTCTCCAGCGGCTGTCCATCAGGGTCATCGAGTTGCCAATCCTGGAATATCTCTTGACTCACCCACTCCGGCGGTAAGTTCACCCCACAGCCACAGAGAGAAATCACCGCATCATAGTCCTCAGCCTTGAAGTTACCGATGGGATCTGAGGTTTGGCCCGTGATATCAATCCCCGCCTCCTGCATCACCTCAATAGCGGTGGGATGGACGCGGGAGGCTTCTAAGCCGCAACTGTGAACCTCGACAACTCCCTGTCCTAGGTGACGGGTGAACCCTTCCGCCATCTGAGAGCGGCAGGAGTTGCGTTTGCAGACGAACATGACTTTTTTCATGGAAATCCTAATTAAACGGCTTGTTTAGCTTGTTCTGATGCCTGTGCGTGAGCTTTTCGTTCGCTATGGCGGTCTGTAAGATACTCAGTGTGATCTCGCAGCAAGACGGTGAATTTGTATAACTCCTCCATCACGTCCACCACGCGATCGCGGTAACTCGACTCCTTCATGGTTCCGTCCTCATGGAACTCCTGATAGGCCTTGGCCACGGAGGACTGATTGGGAATGGTAAACATCCGCATCCAGCGACCCAAAATGCGCATAGTATTGAGGGCATTAAACGACTGAGACCCGCCGCTGACTTGCATCAGGGCCAAGGTTCGCCCCTGGGTGGGCCGGACAGCCCCCAAACTCAGGGGAATCCAATCAATCTGATTTTTTAAGATTCCCGTGACGTTGCCGTGCATCTCCGGGGAAGACCAGACTTGTCCCTCAGACCATTGACTCAACTCCCGCAACTCTTGAACTTTGGGGTGAGTCTCGGGGACTTGACCCCGCAGGGGCAATTCTCGGGGGTCAAAGATGCGAACCTCAGCCCCGAAGTCGCTGATAATGCGGGCCGCTTCTTCGGCCAGGAGACGGCTATAGGAGCGTTCTCGTAGGGACCCGTAGAGGAAGAGAATTTTGGGAGGGCGATCGAAGTTTTCCATACTCTGGGCAGTGATAAATCGTAAGAAGTCAGACAATTGAACTAGGACTAAAAATTCTCGATATTGGCGATACCCGAAGTATATCTATTATGTCGGCAAATTATCGTCCTAACTCGTCTGTCTAATTAACGGGAGATGGGTTTAGGGTTCGACGGAATAGTTGCGAGTACAACGGGGGTCTCGCAGCGTGGCTTTGTCCGGTTCTCGGGGGAACCAACCGGCGGTTCGCTGACAGATGCGAACCAGCATCAACATGACTGGCACTTCAATGAGAACTCCGACGACAGTGGCTAAGGCGGCACCGGAGTTGAGGCCGAATAGCATCACGGCGGTGGCAATGGCCACCTCAAAGTGGTTGCTGGCCCCAATCAACGCCGCCGGGGCCGCGTCTTCATAGGAGAGATTGAGTTTCAAGGCCACCACATAGGTAATCAAGAAAATCAGGTTGGTTTGAATAAACAGCGGTACGGCAATCAGCAGGATATGCAGGGGATGGTTGACAATCAGTTCTCCTTTGAAGGCGAACAGGAGAATCAACGTCACCAGTAGGGCAATGATGGAAATGGGGCCAAGTCGTTTCAGGAAGTAATTTTCAAACCAATCTCGGCCTTTGTGGCGTAAACTCCAGGTTCGGGTGAAATAGCCAGCGATGAGGGGCAATCCCACATAAATGAGAACCGAGAAGACAATGGTTTGCCAAGGAACCGTGAGATTGTTTGCCGCCAGCAGCCATTTGCCGAGGGGTGCGTAGAGAAACAGCATGGCCAGGGAGTTCACCGCTACCATCACTAAGGTATGACCCTGGTTACTGTAGGAGAGATAGCCCCACATCAGCACCATAGCGGTACAGGGGGCGATTCCCAGCAAGATGGTTCCGGCGATGTAGGAGTCGGCGATGGAGACTTCTGCACCGCGAATCATCTCGGTGCCTTGAATCAGGGGCCGAAAGACAATCCCTAGGAAGAATTGGGAAATCACCACCATGGTGAAGGGTTTGATGAGCCAGTTTACCCCCAGGGTTAAGAGGACGGGTTTGGGGGATTTGGCGGCTTCGGCGGCTTGGGAGAAGTCAATCTTCACCATGATGGGATACATCATGAAGAAGAGACAGATGGCGATGGGAATCGAGACGTTATAGACGCTGAGGCTGTCGAGTTGGCCGGCAACGTTGGGAAAGAGTTTCCCCAGGGCGATGCCGGCGATGATACAGAGGAGAACCCAAAGGGTGAGATATTTCTCGAAGCGGTTGAGGGTTCCGCCGGCTTGGGGGGCGGCGCGTTCGGTGGTCATGGTGATGGGTATCTGGTGGTTGGCAGGTTTCACCGAGGGGTGTTTGTTTGTATCATATCAAGTTTTTTTGATACATCAAGTTTTTTTGATGGATTGATGGCGATCGCGATTCTCGGACTAACGGGACTAAAATCGTGTCAGAAGCTTCACATCCTCGTCAAGACTGGTTCACATCTGGCTGGCAAGTTGATAAATAGCGGAAGCTGCGCTAAAACTGAAGCTAGTTTCTGGGGCGATCGCCCTAAATGTACGCTCTCCTGTAGAGAGCAACCTACAAAGAGGATTTTTTCATGCTTAAGCAATTACTGTCTGGAAGCACCCTGGTTGGGCTACTGTTATTTGGCGGCGCCTCTACCGTAAGCGCACAAGGACCAGCACCTCAGCCAGAGACGCAGCAGCAAAATCCGGGGATGCAGCAACAAGATCCGGGGATGCAGCAAGATCCGGGGATGCAGCAGGCTCCCCAAGCCGATGTAAGCGAAGATGACTTACAACGGTTTGCTGTGGCCATTCAGCAAATCCAGGAGATTGAACAACAGGCTCAGGCACAGATGATTGAGGTGATTGAATCCCAGGGATTGACCATTGAGCGATTCAATGAAATCGCCCAAAGTCAGCAAGACCCCTCGATGCAAGAGCAAGTCGAGGTCTCGGGCGAGGAAGCTGAAATCTTCGACCAAGCCGTCGAACGCATTTCCGGGATTCGTCAGGAAGCGGAAATGGAAATGGAAACCGCTGTCCAACAAGAAGGCTTAGATGTTGAGGAGTTCAACCTGATCTCCCAAGCGGTTCAACAAGATCCTTCCCTGCAACAGCGGGTGATGGAAATGTTGGAGAACTAAGCTTAACCGTACGCTACAGTCCATCGGTTAAGGAAGCCTGTAACCCCGTTAACATCTGGCGTAATCCCTGACGCCAGTGGGGTGCAGGCTCATTTAGTATGGCTTCTAACTTTTTCCCGCAAAGGACAGAATAGGCGGGACGCTTGGCGGGGGTGGGATACTCGGCAGTGGTGATGGGATAAACGCGCCGCACCTGTAGGGGAAAGCCTAAAGCCGCCGCTTCCTCGAAGATGGCCACGGCGAAGTCATACCAACTGGCGACGCCACTGTTGGTAAAGTGATAGGTTCCTTCGAGATCTTGGTGTTGACTGGCAATTTGGGCGATCGCCTCAGCAATATCCCCAGTCCAGGAGGGAGTCCCCACCTGATCAGCCACAACCCGCAGTTCAGGACGCTCTTGGCCGAGTCTCAACATGGTTTTGACGAAATTTCCCGTTCCGCCCACGCCATACACCCAGGCGGTGCGTAGGATGATGTGGGGGAACCCGGTTTGTAGAATCGCCATTTCCCCGGCGAATTTCGATTTCCCATATTCACCGATGGGGTTGGTGGTGTCGGTTTCGAGGTAGGGACGGCTTTGAGTGCCGTCAAAGACGTAATCCGTGGAAATATGGAGTAATGTGGCCTCTAACTTGGCGGCGGTTTTGGCGAGGGTTCCGGGGGCGATCGCATTGACGGTATGAGCTAACTCCACCTCGGTTTCAGCCTTATCGACGGCGGTATAGGCGGCACAGTTGACGATTAAATCTGGGTGTATCTCCTCTACCACGCCGGGGAGGGTTTCGGGTTGTGATAAGTCTAGGCGATCGCGGCCCACCGCAACCACCTCTCCCAAGGAGGCCAGAGTTCCTTGCAATTCTGACCCCAGTTGTCCGTTGACTCCAGTTAACAAAATTCGCATTATTCAAATACCTCCGCGTCTTTCAACAACACCCCAGCTTCATCTTTAGCAGAGAGTCGGGGTTTGATGTCGCCTAACTGCCAATCAATGCCTAATTCCGGGTCATTCCAAAGAATACTCCGTTCATAGTCTTTGGCATAATAATCGGTGGTTTTATAGAGGACTTCCGCCACCTCAGATAACACCGCAAACCCATGAGCGAAGCCAGCCGGAATCCAGAGTTGTCGTTTGTTCTCTGCACTCAAGCGATAGCCCACCCATTGACCAAATGTTACTGAATTCTTGCGAATATCGACGGCCACGTCAAAGATTTCGCCTACAGTAGCTCGTAGTAGTTTACCTTGAGCCTGTTGGATTTGGTAATGTAAGCCGCGCAACACGCCTTGAGTAGAACGGGAGTGATTATCTTGGACAAATTGGGTTTTGACGCCGGTTTTCTCCTCAAAGCGTTTCTGATTAAAACTCTCAAAAAAGAAGCCACGATGGTCGCCAAAGACTTGAGGCTCAATTAGGAGTACGTCCGGGATTTTGGTTTGGATAACGTTCATAATTTAAAATTTTAAATCCTCCTTCTTTTGGGTAAAACAACAGTCAAAAAAGCCATAAGTATGCAGATTAAGGAATTTTTGATTTTGGAATTACAATATAATTCCGTGGTAGGGTATATAAATTTTTAGCCCCTACTATTAGGTGCATTATACAACAAACTAAACCGTATATTTGGAAGTATCTCAGTTGGCAAGTGTTGAACCCACCCCGCGCTATCTCGCACCCCTCCCAGGAGGGGAAATACCTGAAAAATCCCCTCTTGGGAGGGGTAGGAGTGGATTATCTGAAGCGATAGCACGCATTGAGATGTACCCGTATATTTTGGATGTATAACACAACAAATTGAATCCTCTTTGAAGATTTTTTGTACGTTCGTCCAGTTTTACATAACAGCATACCATATCTAAAACACTTTTTGGACTCCCATAACCAAGAAATTATGGATTGCCCAAAAAACAAAATTCCTGTGAACTCGATAGGATATATTTTTTATTCATCATTTCAAACCCAGAAACCTCTATATTTTGGATTTTTTTCGATATGCAACCACTCCTAAATTAGAGATTGAACCGAGAAATCTTGGATAAATCCATTGCAACGAATAGTTGACATCTTGTTCCAGAACCACATTCCAAACCAATCGCGCCAAATCCTGTTTAGACAACAAACGTAAATTTTTCTCTTGCGCCCAAAACGTCAACCCTAACAGTTGCAGAAGGCGACGATGCTGGCGGCGAGGCAACCAATGCACCAACGGCAACTTGGTATGAAAATCTAACCAATGATAGCGGTTAGGCGTAGTCAAAAACAACCCTGAACCGAGGTTGAACAACTCTCGCAGGTACTGAATTTGATTGGCTTGAGACCCCACGTGTTCAATAACTGCCGATGAAACGACCATATCAATGTTGGGTAGATGTTCAGTTTTGGCGGGAAACGAGACGACGATTAAGCCAGGAAAGTGTTTTTCTAAATGAGCAATGGGTTCAGGAGAGGTGGCGTAAACCGTTGCCCCATCCGCCAATAGCCAACGAATAAAACAGTTACTATCAACATGGTCAGTATCAGGGGTTGTACCATGATCTAGGATGATTTTACCCGAAACTCCTCCCACTATCCGGACAAACTCATCATAGAGTTGGCGGCGAATAGTCAGGGATGCTTTCATTCGCCGTTTGTCCAGCCAAGAAATCTTCTCGCCGAAGTAGTTATAATCCTGTGAATCGTTCATAATTCGATTAACGCAAGTAGGGGTTAATGGGTATTTCAGGTCGAGGTACTCTCAAGCCGTGATTAACAATTCACGATTAACCATAATAGCGATCGCCGACCACCAAACAGGTTACAGTTAAGGAAAAGAGAAGATAGCCCACCAGTAGCCAGGGCGTTAACCTAGGAAGACGCCAGCGACGCTGATAGAGAAGTAACCCCAACAACGGCGCGATAGGGATAAAATAGCGTCCCTGTAACCCGCCAATAATCGGTTCTCCGACGAAATTCCAGAGATAGGCCAGAGTACACAGAACTAGAATACTGGATAAGGCGGCGATCGCAAGCCAACTCCGTTGCCATCGACTCAACCTCCCCTCACCCGTAACGGGAATCACGGCCAACCACAGCAACACCCCCCAATAAGACCGAATCAAAAATCCTGGAAGGGGAGTATCCAACCATCCCAAGACCCCAATAAACTGACGGGCCAACTCTCCCCCCTGTTGCTGAATCGTTCGTCCGAGAGTTGCCAAAAACGCCAAGGGATGGCCCAAAATAAACGCAAGTTGGGCCTGGGGAGACAACTGGGGATGCAGGGGAATATAAATCTGGGACACCACCGCCGACCAAATCCCCACCGCCACCACCGATGCGAGAATGATACCGCCAAGGGTCACGCCATAGCGTCGCCAGGACCCGAAACGACGACGGGGAATCGAGAATAACAGCAGAGTCAGGGGAAAATAGGCCAGTTTTGCCAACGAGAGGGCGATCGCCAACGCCGCAACGGTTAAACTCTCAAGTAGACTCAGAGGTTTGGTGGCCATCTCCCCCACTCCATGGCGTAACACCAAGGCCACAAACAGAAACGCCACCCCATTCGTCAACACATCCACCGACAACGACGCGGCTTGAAACAGAGACATCGGCGTTAACGCCAATCCCACCAACAACCAAGGATTCAGCGGTGTCAGCCGAATCGACCCCACCAGCAACAACAGCCAGACCCCCAAATTGGTCAATCGTCCCAAATACATCAGTAGCAATGGCGACAGATGCAAAACCTGTCCCACCCCAATTCCCATCGCTTGGGGAAGATAGGGAATTGGCGAATGCAAAGCGGTAGTTTTGAAATTGAGAAAGAGGCGATTCTGGCGATGGAGGGGAAGCCAAAGCAGATTTACGATATCTTCAGGCCGTTGCCGTTGATTGGCGTCGAAGCGTAAATCCGCTTGGGACACCTGGCGAACCGTCGTCAAAACACTTTGGGGAAGTTCCCCGCCAAGACAGAGTTCATCGTCAAAATAGCGACTATAGCCATAGCAGTCCCCCCGCTGTTGACTAGCCACGAGATGACCCTCAGCAATTTGCCAGGCCCGGTAAAAGTGCAAATGTTCATCGGGAGACTGAAACGGAGGAGTCAGAAGAGTCAAGATCACCCCGAAGGGGATGGCCAGTCTCAGAAACACCACAGCGGGACGCAGCATAGCTATCGTGGCAATGAGTGAGTCGGGAATTAGGGGGTCGGTTTTAAGCGAGTCACAAAATGTAGATTCCCATCGAAGAGATAGCTGAAGGGAGTGGGATAGAGATTTAGTTGGGTTCGTTTCACGTCGGGATACCAGCCTAACTCGTCAAACAGGCGAGTCCATTGCCGAGAGGAAAGGTAGTTATAGGGAAGGGAAACGCCGTAACTGCGATTTCCCACCCAATCCATGAATCGCAACCGGACTTCGTCGAAGGGATTGTTACAGGTATGGTCTTTGATGAGGATGGCCTGTTTGGCGACGCGGCAACATTCACGTAACAGTTGCTGGGGATGGTGGGTGTGGTGAAGGACATCGACGAGTAACACCACATCGACATGGTTATCGGGATAGGGAAGGGTTTGTCCGTCAAAGGCTTCGACGGGAATCACGGTTTGGCGACGGACGAGAACATCAACGCCTTTGAGTTGGCTGTAGGGCCGTAACTGTTGGATGGCCTGGGCAATTTCGCCACTGCCGCAGCCAACGTCAAGTCCTTGCAGGGGTTGGGTTTTGGGGATGAGGTTAGCCAGATGACGGGCCAACACCTCAACCCGGCGATTCATAACCAGAGATTGGTGAAGGGTTTGCATGGGGGAAGGGGACAGGCGACAGGGAATAGGTAAAAGCTTAAGATTACCGTACGCTACGAATCGAATGGCGAAACTCGCGATCGCCGTCATACCCAGACAACCGGGCTAACTCCCGCAATTCTCGGGTTCCCTCATAGAGTTCCCCATCAATTTCCCAGGTGGGATAGGCCCGCACTCCGGCATCTTGACAAACTTGGGGTTGAGCCTGATAGCCATTGGCATCACATTCGACATAGGTCAGCTTCTCAAAGGCCTCAGCGCCAAACAGTTGTTTCTGGCTATAACAGTGGGGACACCAATAGGCCCCAAAATAGCGAGCACCAATAGTCGTTAAATGCTCCGCCAGCGCCACTTCTGAGACACCAGAGTTGGTAGTGATCGCCGGGCCGCGTTCTCCCGCTTCAGCGATGGCCCCGGCTGGTGTGGCCGCCACCCCTGGACGTTGCTCGGCGTAGAGGCCCGTCACCCCAATTAGAGTCACAAATACGAGAATCAGGCTCGTAAACAGGGGTTGTCCTTCGTCATCCCAATGTTGCCCAAAGGCCGCTAAGCCAAAGAGACTAAAGGAGAATAGGGCGGAGAGGAGACAGTAGGGACAAAACTCATGCAATTCGTTGACTAGAAGAAACATGAGGTAGCCACTGAAGGCCGCCATGATGCTGCCTCCGATCAAGAGTCCCCAACCACTGAGGCGATCGAGGCGATCGTGGCCCTTGCGATCGCGATCGCGGCGAATACTGTAGGGGGCAAACGCCAACAGGGTCATCACCCCATATCCCAAGAGGCCAAATAGGGTCAGAGGGACTCCGAATACTGTGGCATAGGAACTGGTTAAGACCTGATTACAGCCCTCTGTGGGGCAAATGGTCGCCACCTGGTCTGTGAGCTTCACCACCGTTAAAAACGTCGTCTCTAGGACTCCTAAAACGGCGATCGCCCCGATGAGGGGACGGAACCCAGGGTTAAAGCGGGGCGTAGCTAATCGACGGGTCATGGTTGAATCTCCTCCAAACTCCGATCACAGGTTAAGACTGCACATTAAGACTGCACATTAAGACCGTACCTTGTCCAATGCCCGACTATTCACCATTGCGGCCGTCTCATTCGTCTCCGTTGAGGTGGCTCTTTGGGCCGCTTCAACAAACTGACTCACTCGAATCGGGTCAATGGGTTCATTGATGTTGCCATGTCGTTTCAGGGAACTTGACACAATGGCCCCATCGGCCGCCTTCATCAAATGAGGGATATTTTCCCAGGTGGCGCCACTACCGATCAAGACTGGTTTCGACCCCGCGACAGCTTGGGCCATTTCTAAGTCTTCGAGACTCGGCGGCGTTCCCGTGGCGGCTCCCGAGAGAATAACCCCGTCGGCTAACCCCCGTTCTAGGGTTTCTCGGACGGTCAGGCTCAGACTTGGCCGACCAATGGGTTGGGCGTGTTTGACCAACACATCAGCCAGAATCCCGACATCGCTGCCAAGTTCTCGCCGGTATCGCATCAAGTCATGAGCGCAACCTTCGATGATGCCCTGATCCGTTGCCATAACGCCCGTTAGAACGTTGACACGAATGAATTTGGCTCCCACACAACTGGCGATCGCCAAACTGCTACGGGCATCATTGCGTAAGACATTGACCCCAATGGGAACTGTCACTAACCCCATGAGGCGCTCCACAATCACCGTCATCGCACTGACGACGACGGGATCAACTTGTCCATTGGTGAACGGAGCATCGAAAAAGTTTTCGACAATCATGCCATCGACGCCGCCCGCTGCTAAGGCCGCAGCTTCTCGTTCGGCGCGATCGATGACTGTCTTCAAATTCCCTCCCCATCGGGGCGAGGAGGGCAAAGGAAGTAGGTGTACAACTCCGATTACTGGGTTTGAGGTTGGGAAAATCTGCTTGAAGTCCACGTTTTTGCTAATCTCGGACTTGGTTGGTCGGGAGACGTGACCCAGTGCGGGTCCGATGCCGCCCATGGTCAATCATCGTCCCAGGCGTTGGGCCGATTGAACAGGGGGCATGATTGCCAGCCTGTCCCAGATCAACTATACCGTTTGTTCGTTGCAGTTCTCGGACTCGGGTTGATTCTTGCGGCTGGGATTTTGGCACAAGCGACCCTCTATACTGGGTGTAGCGATGCTGAATGGGAGCCTGAGCGCCCCAAAACGATTGTGAAAGTTGTGCAAATTCTCATGGTTTCGATGGTTCTGCTGGCGATCGCCTCAGAGTTAGGACTGCGTTGGTTTTTCGGCTTTGGGAACCCGGTTCTGTATGTGGCGGATGAGGCCACCGGCTATCGTCTGGCCCCAAATCAACGGACTCGCCGCTTCGGGAATCGCATTAGTGTCAACGAGTTTTCTTTGCGCGGTCCACAGATTACCCCGGAACCGGCCCCCAACGTTCACCGCGTCTTGCTGTTGGGGGATTCCATTGCCAATGGGGGCTGGTGGACGGATGATTCTCAAACCATTTCCGCTCAGTTGCAGGAGCGTCTAGGGGACGCGATGGGGTCGGTGGAGGTCTTGAATGCGTCGGCCAACTCCTGGGGACCGCGCAATCAATGGCAATATCTCCGTAAGTTTGGCATTTTCGCGGCGGCGGATGTGGTGTTATTGCTCAACACCGATGATTTGTTTTCTCGTCAGCCGACATCTGTGGTAGTTGGACGCGATCGCAACTATCCCGATAAACGACCCCCTCTGGCTTGGTTGGAACTGATTAATCGGTTTCGTCCTCCGGCTGAGATCCCTGAGTTGGCCCAAATCCGTGAGCAGGATGGAGATGTGGTCGGGAAAAATATAGAGGCCATTGGCCAGATTTGTGCTGAGTTAGAGGCGCGACAAGTTCGACTGATGATTTTCTTAACGCCCTTAAAACGAGAATTGGGAGAGCCGGGACCGCGACCTTATGAATGGGAGGCTCGCCGTCGTCTTGAGGCGTATCTTGAGGAGTATTCGGCAACTTATATTGATGTTTTGCCCATTTTTAATGGTCTTAAAAATCCTGAGAGTTTATATCGAGATAGCATTCATTTTAATGGATCGGGCAATCATATCTTGACGGAATTACTTTACTTGAGACTCTCGGGAAAACATGAAATTCCGGTCTGGACGATCAGTTGATTGACTGTTGCTTGAATCAAACGTCGATGTTCGGCAATCGGTGAGCCCGATTTTGACTATCCCGATTTTGATTATCCCGATTTTGACCACTGTAAAGATTCTATGAAGTTTCTCTAAACCCTGAGCGATCGCCAAAATAACCGGGCTACAGTGGAATAACCAAACTCACTCCTGTAATCCTCATTCTAGCCACTGCCGCCATGACCTCAGTTCCCCAGCCAATTCCCTTCGTCGATTTGCACGCCCTTCACCAGCCAATTCAAACGGAACTTGATGCGGCCATCGCCCAAGTCTTAGCACGAGGTGACTTTATTTTGGGGCAGGCGGTTCGTGATTTTGAAGCTGCTTTTGCCCAAGCCTGTGGCGTTGAACATGCTGTAGGAGTCGCCTGTGGGACCGATGCGATCGCCCTGGGATTACAAGCCTGTGGTATCGGTAAGGGGGATGAAGTGATTGTTCCGGCGAACACCTTTATTGCGACGGTGATTGGTGTTCTCCATGCTGAAGCTACCCCAGTTCTCGTCGATTGTGATCCCCACACGGCCCTGATGGACCTCGATGCCGTCGAAGAGGCGATTAGCCCCCGAACTCGCGCGATTCTACCGGTTCATCTGTACGGACAGGTGGTGTCGCCGCGAAAACTACGGGAGATTGCCGCGATTCATAATCTGATTATCTTTGAAGATGCGGCCCAAGCGCATTTGGGACAACGAGATGGGGAAATCGCCGGTTCAATTGGCATGGCGGCGGCCTTTAGTTTCTACCCCAGTAAAAATCTGGGTACAGTGGGAAATGGGGGAATGGTTGTTACTGCCAACTCTGATGTGGCTGAACGGGTGCGATCGCTGCGCAACTATGGTGCCCCTAAAAAGTACGTTCACGTTTACCGAGGAACCAACAGCCGCCTCGATACGTTGCAAGGAACAGTCCTGAAGGTAAAACTCCCCTATCTCGGGCAATGGAACCAACAGCGAAACCACGCCGCCCAAACCTATGATCGCCTCCTAACTCCCCTCAAGGAGTTAGGCGTTGTCCCAATGCGAAATGACTCTGGTCTCGGTCATGTTTATCATCTCTATGTGATTCAGGTTAACAGTCCCCACGGCGATGGCGGTTCCCCCCCGCTTCGCGATGGCGATTCCCCCCCGCTTCGCGATGGCGGTTCCCGCCCGCTTCGTGATCGCAATACCCTAAGTCAAGCCTTAGCCGAACAAGGGATTCAAACGGGGATTCACTACCCCATTCCTTGTCACCTGCAACCGGCCTATCGCAACCTCGGGTATAGTGCAGGTAATTTTCCCGTCTCGGAACAGTTAAGTGAACATATCCTCTCTCTACCCATGTATCCAGGGTTAAGTGACGAGGAGATTGAGCGCGTTGTGTATGCCATTAAAGCCCATCTTTCGACTTCATCTTAGTTTCATCTTGATTTCATCTTCAGTTTAACCTCTAATCCGTCCTGTATTTGCTAAAGACATGACCCTACAAGCCCCACTCAAATCCACTCTACAACGACATTCCACCGAAATTCTGGTGGCGGTTTTGCTGGCAGTTTTGTATCTCCCTTTGATTGTCTATTGGTATGATGGCTGGCTCAATAAAAGTATTAGCCTAGAGCATGAATACTACAGTCATGGCGTAATTGGTTTACCGTTTGCCGCCTATATTGTTTGGGAAAAACGTCACAAATGGCAAGAACTTCCCGATCGCTTTAATCCTTTTGGTGCGGTGTTACTCGGGTTAGCTGCCGTGTTTTATCTGAGTGGTGTCCCTGATTTAGTCAATCTCTCTTTACCCATTACCTTGTCGGGACTTTGTTTTGGTCTTAAAGGCGTTCCGGGGATGAAAATTTTTAGTATTCCTTGGTTTTTGGTTTTGTTAGCCACTCCCACCGATATTCCCTATTTAATTGCCCCATTTTCCTATCCCTTACAAAGCTTTATTGCTGGGACAGCGGGATTTATTTTAACGCAATGGGGATTTGATGTTAACGTTCAAGAAATTTTCATTTATGTGGGGGGACGCATTGTGGAAGTTGCCCCGCACTGTGCCGGGTTTAAGATGCTGTTTACGACCTTGTATGTGGCGTTGATGTTACTCTATTGGACTGGGGCATTTAAATCCCGTAAAACGGTGGTTGTCTTTCTCTTCTGTGGGGTTATTATTAGTGTTGTCACTAACATTTTACGCAACACCTTTCTAACCCTCTTTCATGGTCAGGGCTATGATAATCTATTTCACTGGCTTCACGAAGGTTGGGGAGGCGATATGGTGTCAGCGTTGATGTTATTGGCGTTAGTGCCGACTCTCATTGCGTTAGAAAAACTCCGGGACGCCCTCTCGGGAACGGGGACGACGGAATCGGTTTAACTCAGGTTTATCCTCATCTGGCCAGATGCAGGCCAGGTGTGGGATAGCCTGCATTCAGTCCATATTTTCAATGTCTAGGGGTTCGATCGCCTCGGCCGGTTCATAGCCAAAGACACGGGAATAGAAATAAAACTCCGCTTCTAAGGCCCGTTTAATATTAGCCGCCTGACGAAATCCGTGAGACTCTCCCTCAAAGGGAACATAGGCCACCGGTAGGCCGTTCTCCCGCAGAGCGTCAACCATACGTTCGGCTTGATTGGGGGGAACCACTTTGTCCTCAAGTCCTTGGAAGAAGACCACGGGACAGGAGAGGCGATCGGCAAAATGAATCGGCGATCGCGCCATGTAGCGTTCTTTGTCCTCGGGATAGGGACCGACGAGACGGTCTAAATAGCGAGACTCAAACTTATGAGTATCCGTGGCCAGGGCTTCGAGATCACTAATTCCGTAGTAACTGGCCCCGGCTTTGAAAGTATCCCGGAAGGTTAACGCCGCTAGGGTCGTATAGCCTCCAGCGCTACTACCGGTAATGGCGAGGCGATCGCCATCGACCCAACCCTGTTGCGCTAAAAACTCCGCCCCATTGGCGCAATCCTCTACATCAGCGATACCCCATTGGCCATCTAACGCCTGGCGATACTCCCGGCCAAAGCCGGTACTGCCGCGATAATTCACATCCAAAAAGGCAAAGCCGCGACTGGTCCAATACTGAACCGACAACCGTAAGGCGCTCGACGCGGCTGCGGTAGGGCCGCCATGACTTTTGACCAGTAACGGCGGTTTCTCGCCCTCTAAGGGGTCATAATCGCGGTTTTTGGGGGGATAGAAGAAGCCATAGGCCGTCGCCCCGTCACCGGTGGGGAACTCAATCGGCTGTGGTTGGGAGAGATAGCCCGGGTCAATCTTTAGGGTCGTCGATCGCCGTAACACCTCGACTTCTCCCTCATCGAGATCCATCAGCAAGAACGCACTCGACTCGGTAGCGGAGGCCCCTAAAAAGGCTAAGCGATGGCCGTGAGCGGTTAGAGAGGAAATTTGGCTGTAGGGGGTTTCGAGATTTTGCAAACGGCGGCTTTTCGGATTGAGGGTGGCTAACTGCCATAATCCTCGCTGGGTATAGGTGCAAACCAAGCGTTCCGCGCTCAGGAACGTATAGGTGGACATCCCAAACACCCATTGAGGCGTAGCAAACTCGGCATTGAGAGGAAATAGAGGTTCAACACCCTCGTCTCCCTGGCGGTAGAGATTCCACCAACTGGCGCGATCGCTGACAAAATATAGCACCCCATCAGGAGACCATTGAGGGCCAAACACCGATTCTGCCGTTCCCCCGGTAATCTTCTTCGGTGCGCTCAAGCGTCCTGAATCGGTTACCTGCGCGGTCCAGAGTTCCGTACCATCCCAGGGGAGATTAGGATGATTCCAACTCAGCCAGGCGAGGGTTTGCCCATCGGGACTGAGGCGGGGGGAGGCGTAGAAATCGCTTCCCGACACCAACACCTCCACCGTTCCATCAAAGCCAACAGCGACAATCTCATTTTTAGCTTCTCCCTCACCGCGATGATCTTCACGGACTCCAATCAGCCGCGATCGCGTCCCATCGACGCGAAAATCCGCATAGCGTACCTCAGCCTCAGGGGTTATGGCTTCGGGTTCGCCGCCGAGGTTTTGGAGGTTTTGTCGATACAATCGTCCATCGGCAAAATTGGAAAAATAGACCCTGCCATCGGCCACCGTGAAGGCTGCACCGCCATATTCATGAACCCGATTGCGAACGTTATATCCCGCAGGGGTGACATCCTCAACCCCGCCATCAGAATGACGACGGACTAACACATTGCGTCCTCCTTCCGAGGGACGACGTTCGAGCCAGTAGAGGCTGTCTCCATCTGAGGCAATGCCTCCTAAGCCAATGCTTTCAGAAACAATCAAATCAGCAGTAATGGGGGATTTCCAAGCACCATAGGCTGCTTTTTGCTTTAGGGAGGAAGTCATGGGAAGCCTCTAAGGAGTCGGTATTGGTCGAGTCAACGGGGTAATTTGTCTCTTGACAATCGTATTTTGACAATCAAGAGCAATCATCAATGGCGATCGCGCCCATTCAATTGAGCCTATCAATTGCGCCTATCAATCATCGTCATTAGAAATGAGCGCATTGCCATCGCCACCCAAGAGTTCGGCGATCGCCTGATGTTCCCGAGGAACGCGGGAGGGAGGATCTTGACGAGCGTCTGTAATCAGCCAATCGAGGGCTGCCGCCTGGACATCAATCGTATTGCCGAGGCGATCGACACAGTAGCGTCCAAAGACCAGTTTATCGACTAAGCGAATGCCTCGGCCGAGGCGAGAGTAATCAAAAATCACCGTATTATCTACCGTGGCATTGGCCCCGATGCGACAACTTGAGCCGATGGCCGTCGGACCAATAATTTTGACCCCATCTTCAATGCGCGTCATCGAGCCAATATAGACTGGCCCTTGGATATCGACTTTATCCCAGTTCACCACCACATTCAGGCCCGTATAGATACCCGGAGCCACCTCTCGTCCAGGAATATCGACATTACGGACTTCGCCACGCAACACAGTCCGAATGGCTTGCCAATAATCGGGGACACGTCCAATGTCAACCCATTGGAAATCCATGCTCAAGCCGTAGAAGGGAGCGCCCATTTCCACGAGTTTGGGGAACAAATCCCCACCAATATCAAATTCCGTCGCCGAGGGGATATAGTCGAACACCTCCGGCTCAAAGATATAAATTCCGGTATTGATGTTATTGCTGAGGGCTTCATCAACCCCAGGTTTTTCTTGGAAGGCTTTAATTCGGCCGTCATCGTCAGTGACGACAACGCCATAACTCGACACTTCTTCCTTCGCCACCGGCTTGAGAATCACCGTCGCCACAGCTCCCTTCTTACGATGCCAGGCGACGGCTTCACTGATGTCGAGGTCAATCAGGGCATCCCCACAGAGGACAACGAACGTATCATCAAAGAAGGGATAGAAGTCCTGAATCCGCTTCATCCCGCCCGCCGAACCGAGGGCTTTGCCGATGAGTTCGCCATCGGCGGTAATTTTGCCTTCAAAGGAATAGCCAATCTGGACTCCGAACCGCTGGCCATCGCGAAAGTAGTTTTCAATTTCGTTGGCCAGGTGGCTAACATTGACCATAATCTGGTCAAAGCCGTTCTGACGCAGCAGATCCACGAGAAATTCCATCACTGGCTTTTGCAGGATGGGAATCATGGGTTTGGGAATGGTGTAGGTAATCGGGCGCACGCGGGTACCTTTTCCCGCCGCTAGAATCATCGCTTTCATGAATTTTTCTGTTCCAACCCTTGGTCAACTGGCTAGTTTGCTGGATCTGCCGATGCGGATGCCGATTTCTTTCTCACTATACGACACGATCGCCGAGGACAAAACCAAGTTGAGGCATTCTTGCGGCGAACGATCGCATTGAGTTAGGCGGTTTCCGGTGCGATCGGCGACTCTGGAGTTAATTTAATCTGGATATCTCGATAGAACTGCTCTTGGAAAAGTTCCACTTTAGACTGAGAGGCCAATAGCAGCAAGGCCCAGAAGACCGCTACTTGACGTTCGGCGAGGCTTTGTTGGTTCTGGCTCGGACGACTCCAGCACTCCAGGAGGCGCTCAAAACTCACCCAGGGTTTCCCCGCTGCGATCGCCTCCCAGTGCTGGAGGAGGAAGGTTTCGATCTCCTCGGCGGTTTCGGTGAGGTTTTCTTCATGGGCGAGTTGGCCGATTTCGGCGGCGGTTTCACGTTTTGTGCTTTTACGGCGGCGGCGCGATCGCCCTTCTTGGGGGTTATCTTCAAATTGTTGGGCGATGGTTTCGAGTTGAGCAATCATCTCGCCGAGGCTGACGGGCCGGCTTTGTAAGGGGGGCGCAACGGCCCGTCGTTGCAGTTGGGTTTCGAGGCGGAAGGGAAGGGATAATTGTTGTCCATCTCCGTCAACGGGCCAGAACGCTTCGACGAATTCTTCGGGATCTTCGTCGAGGGGGGCGCGAACGAGGGTATCGGCTTTGAGGAGTAATAGCATCGACGCATAGAGAAAGGCTTGTCCTGAGCGGGATAAATCGGCTTCGTAGGGAATCCCACCCGGCGAGAGACTCGGGGCTAATTGACTCAGGTGGCGATCGATGACCTCAATCACCTGAACATCCCAGGGATCAATCTCTCCTCGTTCGGCCAAATCGAGGAGTAGTTCAATAGCGTCTTGAGCAAGCGATGTAGTCACAGGCGATCGGAAGTTGAATAATGAAATGAACCAGGACTGGTGTTTTCCCTTTACGGATGGATATTGATAGGTACGGATGGATACGGAATGATGAGGTTGCGTAAACGGGTTTTAATTTTAGTCGGAACTGGGGAGGGGCGAAAACTGGCTCGCCAAGCCTCGCAACGACCCGATATTGAGGCGATCGCCTCTCTAGCCGGCCGCACTCGCCAGCCGGATATTCCCATTGAAACGACCCGTATCGGCGGGTTTGGTGGCGTTGAGGGATTGCGGGAGTATCTAAGGGCGCAACAGATCGAGGCGCTGGTCGATGCGACTCATCCCTTTGCGGCCCAAATTTCTCAGAATGCGGCCCAAGCAGCCGAGGAGGCGGGGATTCCCCATTTACGGCTGACTCGTCCTCCATGGTCGCCCCAGCCGGGCGATCGCTGGTTGGAGGTGTCGAGTTATGCTGAGGCGGCTGAGCGGGTTCGGGAGGTGGCCCGGCGAGTCTTTTTAACGATTGGTCGTCAAGAGTTGGCCCGTTTTGCTCAGGTGCGACAGGTGTGGTTCCTGATGCGTATGATTGATCCGCCAGCGGCGGATTGTCCGCGTCCTCCTGGGGAGATTCTGTTGGCGCGAGGGCCGTTTTCCCTCGATGCGGAGCGGACGCTTTTGCAGGATTATCAGATTGGGGCTATCCTCAGTAAGAATAGCGGCGGTGATGGGACCTACGCCAAGATTGTCGCGGCCCGAGAGTTGCAGCTTCCCATCATTATGGTGCAACGGCCAGCCATGCCGACTGGGGACTGTGTCAGTGATATTGCTGATGTGTTTGATTGGTTACATGGTTACCTCAATGTTGCAAGAAGGCTCCCGCCATAATCTTTGATTTGGCGGTGAGATGAATGGCAACCCACAAAAAAGAATACAGGATTTGTGCTTATC
>LJZT01000033.1 GCA_001314905.1 Phormidium sp. OSCR | reverse complement strand
CAACCAACTCCAACTCCAACTCCAACTCCAACGCCGCAACCAACTCCAACTCCAACTCCAACTCCAACGCCGCAACCAACTCCAACTCCAACTCCAACTCCAACTCCAACACCTGAACCGACTCCTGAACCGACTCCAACACCGCAACCAACTCCAACTCCAACTCCAACTCCAACGCCGCAACCAACTCCAACTCCAACTCCAACACCTGAACCGACTCCTGAACCGACTCCAACGCCGCAACCAACTCCAACTCCAACGCCGCAACCAACTCCAACTCCAACTCCAACTCCTGAACCGACTCCAACTCCTGAACCGACTCCTGAACCAACTCCTGAACCGACTCCAACACCGCAACCGGCACCCGCGCCAACACCTGAACCTGCGCCAGAACCGACACCCACACCCACCCCCGAACCCACCCCAAGTAATTGGCAAATCCTTATAGTGAGCGATCGCCCAGTCAGCGATCGCGACATTCCCGACAATCCCCCGCAACTGATCCAGGCCTCAGCCCAAACCATCCCCAGAGATCAGGCCCCCTCAGACTTAGCCCCCGGAACCCGACTGCAAGTGCGCCTCATCATTGACATCGATGGAGGGGCTACCGTGGGATTTGTCCTCAAACAACCCGGAGATCAACGATTAGGCCCAGAGTATGAACGATTTGCCCAGGCGATCGTCAATAACTGGCGATTCGCCCCAGCCAGCAACGACGAGGCTGGCCCCGTCATGTCTAACCTCGATCTCGACCTACTCATCGAGTCCCCCTAACCCAGTCAGAAAAAAAATTGGAGCAAACCTTTGCATTTTTTGCCAACTGTGCTATTGTGGTTAAGGTGTGAAACCACGCGGGCATAGTTTAGTGGTAAAACCTTAGCCTTCCAAGCTAATGATGTGGGTTCGATTCCCACTGCCCGCTTTGATTAAACGGAAGACGAGAAATTTCAAGGTTTAACTGGGCCTGAAAAAGCTACCATTAAAGGCGATCGCCCTCAATGGTAGTCTGTTGTCCGGTTAGGGACGAGTCTAATCTTGTTTTTCCTCAAAATCCAACGCCGCTGAGTTCATGCAATACCGCAGTCCCGTCGGTTTAGGACCATCATTGAACACATGGCCCAAATGAGCGTCACAAGTCGCACAGAGGACTTCAGTGCGTTTCATAAAGAAACTAAAATCCGATTTTTCAGCCACATTTTCCTCATTGATGGGGGCATAGAAGCTCGGCCAACCGGTTCCAGAATCAAACTTTGTTTCCGAAGTAAATAGGGGCGTTCCACAACAGATGCATTTGTAAGTTCCCGGTTTCTTGTTATCGTGGTACTCGCCGCTAAATGCCCGTTCTGTACCATGTTTGCGGGTCACTTTATACTGTTCTGGGGTCAACTGCGCTTGCCATTCGGCATCAGTTTTTTGAACTTTGTTAACCATCTCTAAACCTTAATAAACTGCCATGATAAGATAATCTAGTAATTTCAACTTAACACATATTTACAAATCTATCATCCCCAGCATTAGTCCCGGGTCATCCCTGTTCCCTTTCCCTCTTCTCTTGGGAGGGGCCAGGGGTGGGTTATCCCCGTTCCCCGTTCCCCATTCCCCATTCCCCGTTCCCCATTCCCCATTCACTATTCACTATTCACTATTCACTGTTCCCTCCCCATGCTAGACCACGAACAAACCCTCCTAAAGCGAGTTGGACTGATTGAAGAGGCGATCGCCGATCGCCGGGCCGTCCGCCAGGCCCTCTATGCCATCACCCCTCACTGTGACTATCAAATCTTCGGAATCTGTGCCGAGAGTAGCCAGGAGGCGATCGCCACCCTCAACCGCTACACTGATGTTCTAGGCTATCCTCGCGCCCCTGAACTCGATGCTATTGAGGGGCCGGTTTATCTCAAATATAATCCCAAAACAGACCTCTGTTACCTCAACCCCTACGAGGGCAACGAACGAGGTGTTCTCATCTCTTGTCAGTCTGTCTATGACGATGGCATTCGGGACACCTACGGCCATTTCCCCTTAGATCTATTTGATGACATCTCCCCCGAGGAAATTCCCCAGGAGATTCCCTCAAAACTCCACTCCTAGACGTTTTTAAAGAGTATAGACCTGTGAACATTGCAATTCTCGGCTGTGGTTATGTGGGCGTTGCTGCGGCCCAACATTGGCGAGAAGCCGGCCATCACGTCACCGCCACCACCACCAGTCCCGAACGTGTCTCCGAACTAGAGGCGATCGCCTCCCGCGTCGAACTCGTCCAAGGTGACAACCCCGAGGACCTCAAACGGCTATTACAGGGACAAGATACCCTCGTGATGAGTGTCGCCAGTAAAGGGCGGGCCTCCTACAAAAGCGTCTATCTCGACACCGCCAAAACCCTTGTGTCCGTTCTCCCTGACGTCCCCCAACTGCGGCAGATTATCTACACCGGCAGCGGCAGCGTCTATGGCAACTGGGGAGGCGGTTGGGTGAACGAAACCACGCCCCCACAACCGACGATGGAGAATTACGAGATTTTAGTCGAGACCGAACAAACCCTATTAAACGCCGCTAACGACGACTTGCGAGTCTGTATACTCCGTCTGGGAGGCATTTATGGCCCCGGCCGGGAAATCGATCGCATCTATCGCCATTGGGCCGGCCAAACTCGTCCAGGAGACGGCAATCGTCCTAGTAACTGGATTCACCTCGATGATATTGTCGGGGCCATGGCCTTTGCGAACGATCAACATCTTGATGGCATTTATAACGTAGTCGATGATGACCATCCCCCCACCCGAGAGGTGGTCGAGGCCGTCTGTCAAACCTACAATCTCCCCCCAGTTACCTGGGATGAGTCCGAACCGACGACGGTTCGCTATAGCGGCAAACTTTCCAACCAAAAAATCAAGGATGCCGGCTATGAGTTGATTCATCCTCATCGCATCATTTAGAGACATGGTGGCGTTGGATAAACCGATTGGACAAGAAGCAGGTTTACGCTTTCTCGATGCGGCTATTGCCCGCGATCGCATCGCCCCGGCCTACCTCTTCGTCGGGGCTGAGGGGATTGGCCGGGGATTGGCGGCCCGCTATTTTGCCCGACAACTTCTCGCCACCGCCCGGCCCGATTTAGGAAATCACCCGGACTTCCTTCAGGTTGAACCCACCTATCTCGACAAAAAAGAACTCTATACGGTGAGTCAGGCCCGTGAGAGGGGACTCAAACGCAAGTCACCGCCACAAATTCGCCTGCAACAAATTCGTCAGTTAAGTCAGTTTCTCGCCAACCCGCCCTTAGAAGCCTCTCGCAAAGTCATTATCATCGAACAGGCCGAACGCATGGCCGAAGCCGCCGCCAACGGACTGCTGAAAACGTTAGAAGAACCCGGACGGGCTACGTTAATTCTGATTGCCCCATCCTCGGAGAGTTTGTTACCGACGTTAGTCTCTCGTTGTCAGCGGATTCCCTTTTCTCGTCTCTCCGGGGAGGAGATGGCCCAGGTGTTGCAGATAACCGGCCATGAGGAAATTCTCAAGCAGCCGGCCATCTTGGCTATTGCCCAGGGTAGTCCTGGAGTCGCTATTGCGGCTTGGGACCAACAACAAGCGATTCCCGCCGAATTGCTAGAGAAAGCCCATCAGTATCCCAGAAGCGTTCGTGAGGCTTTAGAGTTAGCCAAGGAGATTAGCAAAACCCTTGATACGCCCGAACAACTTTGGTTACTGGACTATCTCCAACAAGCCTATTGGCGGTCTAGTGGCGGCAGTCTTTCTCCAATTGTGCTACAAGCGTTAGAGGATGCCCGACGACATCTACGTCGTTTTGTGCAGCCGCGTCTGGTTTGGGAAGTGACCTTGATGCAGTTGGCTGAGGCGATCGCAGTCAATTAAGCCGCAATTAGGCTGCAATTAAGCCCTGGGACTCGGGTTGCATGACTAACCAATGTTTGGAGGCATCCAGAAACAAGCGATTTTGGCGTTTGAAGTCCCCCAAAATGCGGGTCACGGTGACGCGATTGACACCGATCGCATTGGCTAAATCTTGGTGAGTGAGTCGGGCCTTGAGGCGAACTCCCTCAGCCGTCGGTTGCCCCATTTCCCGGATGAGTAAGCGTAGTAAGTTTTCCAGGCGATCGCTGGCCCGTTTTTGGGCGGTAATACTTAACAAATTCTCTAACTGGTAGAGTCGCTTGGCTTTCTGCTGAATCAGGGTATAGCCAAGTTGAGGACTCCGTTCAATTTCATCGAGGGGATACCAGGTCATCATCACCCGAGATAGGGCCTTCATTTGATGATTATGACGGGCAGTTAAGCCTTCTCCTAACCACATCGACGGGCCAACCCATCCCAGGACTCGTTCTTCGCCCATCGTCATGTAGGTGTTCAGTTGAACCCAGCCTTGGCAAACTTGCCAAATTCCACTGGTTGATTGCGGTAATAGGTCGCCGCGATCGTAAATACGACTCGTTCGATGACGCATGACGGTCGATTGCATAATTTCCTCCCCGTGGGGTGTGTGGCAGCGAGGACTCGGAGACGGATACAATTTCTCCAACTAGCCCTAGCCCACAGAATAGGGAGTCAACGTTAAATTCCCGTAAAGAGTAGGCAAACGTTAGGAACAGCTTGACCTTGTACGTCTCGACTGTTGTAACACCTTTTGACGGCTTCTGGGTAGTTGTTTGTGAATTTGGGCTTGAAAATGCTTTAGAATAGAGGCGATCGCACCGAGAACAGAGGATGAAGACAAGTTGAGACTCTCTCGGGCGGCTGAGTTCAATGAGTGACCCGAAACGTTTACTGTTCATTGGAACCTAATGCGATGCGAACGATTCCTTGGGATGAGTCTTTGCGAGTTGGAATTGATACGATTGACAAGCAACACCAACAATTGATTGAACATCTCAATCTGTTGATGCTCGCGTTGCAAGAGAATAAAGGCAAGTCGGAGATTGAAAAAATTATCAAGTTTTTGGATCGGTATATTGCACTTCATTTTGGTTTTGAAGAAAACTGCATGAATGCCTATCAATGCCCAATTGCCTGCAAGAACAAAGAAGCTCATGCCTATTTTCGGCAAACCTTTGAGGAAATTAAAAGCCAGTTTCGTCAAGAAGGTGCAAGTCTCTCGTTGGTTTTGAAAGTCAATCAGAAACTTCTGGATTGGTTTATTAACCATATCCGCAAAATCGATATGCAGCTCAAACCCTATACACATAGCTAACAGCACGGGTCGTTGCTGATCATGTTAAGTGTTAAGTGTTAAGTGTTAAGTGTAGATTGCAAATTACAACAAGTTCTATGATGCGTGTATTGGCGATCGCCTTCAGCCTACCCCTCAGCCTCTCCCTAACCAGTGTTCTCCCGACGATTCCCGCCCCGGCTGAGACCCGATCTTGTCCCACCGCCATCAGTGATACGGCCTGGGGCGAGTGTTACCGGGACTTACGCCAAGGACTCGTCAACTCAGCGGTGTCACTCTACCGTATGGGTATCGTGGCCCAATCCTCTCAACGGTCAACAGATGCAGATTTGCAGATGATTCCCTTTGAAACGGAAGTCCAAGGCAACTACAGTGGTGTGAATGAGTCTTTTGAGAAACACATTCGCAACGAGTCCGACTGGGAGCGTTTTTGGCAACAACTTCAGGGGAACACCTCCCCAGGGGCTGACCTTCCCGAGATTGACTTTGAGCAGTATAGTCTGATTGCCGTGGGATTGGGCGATCGCCCCGATGGGTCTTATAGTGTTGAGATTGACCAAATACGGCGCGAAGATAACCGCCTGATTGTGGACTACATCGAAACTCGTGGCTGTGGTATGGCCACCATGGCCATTACGCAACCCTATCAAATTGTTCGCATTGAGCACACCACGGCCCCGGTGAGTTTCCAACATCATCAGGCCCCTCCAGACTGTTAGGGAACAGGGAATAGGGAATAGGGAACAGGGAACAGGGAACACCGGAACAGGGATAACCCACCCCTGGCCCCTCCCAAGAGGGGAAGGGAATAGGGAATAGGGAACAGGGAACACCGGAACAGGTTGAGACTGTTAAGCGTTACGAGAACCTGGAATAATGGGATCGATGCCAACCGCTCAATGCCATTATTCCTATGAGTAGCCCCAAAATCATCGTTCTCGACGACGATCCCACCGGTTCCCAGACCGTTCACAGTTGTCTCTTGCTAACCCAATGGGATGTCGAGACCTTAAAATTGGGACTCGTGGATGAGGCGCCGATTTTCTTCATCCTCACCAATACTCGCGCCTTGGCCCCCGATGCCGCCAGTCAAGTTACCCGTGAGGTTTGTCAGAACTTGAAAACGGCGATCGCCCAAGTGGGACTCGAAGACTTCCTGGTAGTGAGTCGTTCTGACTCCACCCTACGAGGCCATTATCCCATCGAAACCGATGCGATCGCCCAAGAACTCGGTTCCTTTGACGCTCATTTCCTCACCCCCGCCTTCTTTGAAGGAGGACGTGTTACCCGAGATAGCGTCCATTATCTCCATATCGACGGCCAACCCGTTCCCGTCCATGAAACGGAATTTGCCCAAGATTCCGTCTTTGGCTATCACCACAGCTATCTCCCCGACTATGTGGCCGAGAAAACCCAGGGGACGATTCCCGCTGAAGCCGTCGAACGCTTTACCCTCGATGACGTGCGATCGGGCTGTTTTGATAGACTAATGGCCCTAGAAAATAACACCTGTGGCGTGGTCGATGCCGAAACCCAAGCCGATTTAGACCAATTCGCCGCCGACATCCTCAAAGCCGCCAGTCAAGGGAAACGCTTTCTCTTCCGAAGTGCCGCCAGTCTTCTCACCTCCCTCGCCAATCTCGGCCCGCAACCCATCGCCGCCGAGGACATGGCCCAATATGTGCGCGGCGGTAAACCGGGGGCTGTTTTAGTCGGGTCCCATGTCAAGAAAACCACCCAACAACTGCAACATCTATTGCAAGAAACCGGAGTGGCTGGGGTTGAAGTGGATGTTAGCCACCTGGTTGAGGATTCTCCCCAACAGCGAGAGTCGTTATTAACGGGAGTGTTAGAGAACGTTCACGACATCTGGACTAATGGCAAAACCCCCGTCATCTATACCAGTCGGGAAGAATTGCAATTTCCAGACCGCGATACTCGGCTTAAATTTGGCGTGGCCGTCTCCCAACTCCTCATGGATGTAGTGCGAGGATTACCGCCGGAATTGGGCTTCTTGATTAGTAAAGGGGGTATCACCTCCAACGATGTCCTCAGTCAGGGGTTGGCCCTACGCACCGCCAACCTCTTGGGGCAAATCCTGGCCGGCTGTTCCGTCGTGCGAACGCCCGAGACGCATCCTCAGTTTCCTAATTTACCTGTCGTCCTCTTTCCCGGCAATGTAGGCGATGAGCGGGGCCTGGCCACCGTCTATCGTCGTTTTTGCGGCGATTGAGAAGATTCGCCATAGATAAAGGTAAAGACACTGGCGGGACTATGGAGGGGATGGGCCGTCTCTTGAGGAATTAACATTGCTTCATTGGCGGCGATAATCTCTTCATAAAAGGCGGCATCCTCGGGGTAGTAGTGTTTGGCCAGGAGAAACAGATAGAGGGTGTGATATTTGGGGTTTTCCCCGAAATAGGGTTCATAGGCGATGGGACAATCACCATCATAGGGGTCTGGGGAGGGTTCGAGGTCTTCGATGTCTCGGCAGTCGTCTCGTCCCCAGGGATAGTCGAGGTAATACTGGCCGTAGAAGCGCAAGGCATTACGAATCGATTGATTCTCCACATCCATTAACCGCTGTTCTGGGTATTGCAGGCCGTTGAGTTCCGCCAGATGGGCCGTGAGGATGAGGCCTTCGAGGTGGAAGACACTATAGGCAAATCCTACGCCTTGGGTCACGTCTTCGTCCCACCAGCGATGGCGATCGTAGATGTCGTTTTGTGCGGGGGGATGGGGGAGGCTGCGGTGGCGATCGTAGATTTCCCCGGTTTGGGCCTGGATGGGAAGATGGGAGAAGCCCCGGTTAGCGCGAAAGAGATTATCAGGGTTATCTTCTTCATAAATGGCATCCCGCACTAAGTTGGCGTAGTTCCAGGGACTCTCATTGAGGGTATAGTCCAATCGGTCATCATCTTGGTTAATCAGGGCGGTGATCATCATGCCATAAAGATGGCGAGAGAGATGGTTATTGGCTCCCTCGCGGGAGAGGTGATGAATCCAGTATTCATGACTGGTTTGGATGCGATCGCCCAGGGCCAGAAACCAATCCCGAACCTGTTGCTGTTCGGCTGCGGACATCTGGGGGGCAACGAGTTGAAAGGCTTGGGCGTAGTAATGTAAGAGGCGGCCAATATCGAGTCCAGCCCCGATGAGATCATCTCGGTTGCCTTGTCCGACTTGGCTTCCTCCTTCTGCGTCGGCCCAAGCGAGTAGGGTGTCGATAGTGGTTCGGCAATAGTCGGGAATCTCTTCGATGACGCAAACGAGGGCGGTGTAGAGGGTTGGGGTGAGTCCGTTGGTGGCGGCTTGGCGGTAGTCGTCTCGTTGGGTTCCGGTGTAGACGGGCGGGGGGGAGGTTTGGACTCGCTGTTGGAGGCGATCGGCTTTGTCGCGAATGTCCTCATAGGCGGCGTGGGTGAGGGGATAGTCCTCTGGGGACTGTTGGAGTCGGTGTTGGGCGTCCTCTAGGGCCCCATTACTGAACAAGACGGGGACAGCCTTCCCCGAGGTTGAGGTATCAGATGACATCAGGGAGTCGGCTGCTTGGGGTTGGTTTTTGACCCTAGCGATACCTTGCTTGACGGCGATCGCACTCCCCAGTGCTACCACTGTTAGGATAAGAAAAAGTTTTCGAGTCATATTGTCTAAATGTTGAACAGGCTTCTCAATGGAGAGTTTGATAGGGGGGGTGAAGGTTTGATGAAAGCGGAGATCGCCATATCGATCAAAAATTAACTATCCAGCGAACAAGCTGCTGCCACTCTTGAGATTTAGTTAACGTTTGGCTATCAAAGGGGTATTCGGTTAGCTTTGAAAAGTGAGAAAATAAATTTAACCAATCGACGATAATTGCAGTTTTAGAAATCTGCTTATGCTTCATACTTTCCTGAAGATATTGAGTTATTTCATGAAAATCATTATCACAATAAGCTAGCCAAGCATTCCAAACCAGATTGTCATAATTACTCTCGATTTTGGCTCCAGCTATTTCTTTTAATTTGTAGTTTTTAATACTGATCTCTTGTTCTTTTAATCGGATTTGAGACTCGACAAGTTCTTCTTGGATTTGGTGGACTTGAATCATTCTAAACTCAAGTTCAAATTCAATATCCTTGAGCTGAGATTGACTTTCTTGGAGTCTTTGTTCTTGCTGTCTTAATTTAAACCAATCATGAAAAATGAACGTCCGAGTAGAGTCAAAAGCCTCATACTCTTTAGACAGAGGGTCTGTTACAAGAGGCGACCAAGCCTGTTCATTCAAGGACTGATAAAGTTCTAGGGCTTCAAGAAAATAATCTTTAATTAGTTGTTTATGGCTATTGCCACCGTCATTATTTAATCTGAAATCAAGTTCTTTGTGGATATTATTAGGCAAATTAAGTTTCATGTTAAACTTCTCATTTACTGATTTTATCCAGATTTCTGGCTGGGATTGTATGTGTTTTATGTTAGCCAAAAAACAATTTTGGCTATTGGCTTTATAAAATCCTAAAACTCGCCTGTTGTAGGTTAACCAAAGATCCATCGCAAGTTCAGGACTTCTCTGCAATGGATCGCCGAATTTTTGATACATATTATCAATGACATCCCAAGGAGAGCGATATACTAGTATGAATTTTACGTTAGAAATTTGATGATTCCAAAAATCCAAAAACAAAGTTGTTCGAGGGTCAACCCAGCCCCAACTCGATGCTTCAGAGTGGCGACTTAGTAATTTTTGAGCTTGGTCGATCTGCTCGGGACTAAGTGTTAAGGGTTCCGAGTGATCTAACGGTGAGCTAATCGTCTGAGCCGTTAAGACTGACTCATGAAAGTCAATAAAGCTTGGCTCATGATGTAATGTGTCACTATAGGTTGCTGATCCCTTAATCTGACACCCAGCCATATCTAGTAAAGCGGATGCTAGAGAAAGTCCCGACTGGCGCATCCCCGTCAGAATGAGTACAGAGGATTGTGGATGTGAGACAGAGTGCGTGGAAGTCGCCATCATGGTTATGGATAAGGGGTAACGATATTCTGTTTTCATGTAGACAGGGGCATAATCAGGAAAGTTTTGTCCGGATATGGATCATCATTGGCTGAAAAAACTAATGTTTCAAGGCTTTTGGCTAGCTGCGGGATCATCAATTGATCTTCAATTATCAACTTGAAAAGTGACAAAAACTTCAAAACCATCGTCATAGGTTATCATGAACTATCAACACTTTAAATATTTTGAACCAATTTTGAATCATTCCGATCCAGTCATTCAGTATTATATAAAGGAAGGAAAGAACTTGGAAAAAATCGGAAAATTCCACAAAGCATCTCTCCTTTACCAAAAAGTGATTCAACTTAATCCAAATTATGACTTAGCTTATTATTGTTTAGGTAATTTATTGTTTAAAAAAAACTACTTAAATGAGTCAATTCAAGTTTATAGCAGAGGGTTGCGTCGAAACTATAAATCTTCTTGGCTTTACTATGGTTTAGGATGTATACTTGCCGATTCTGGCTGCTTTGATGATGCAAAAAAATTATTGTATAAATGTATAAAGCTTGGTCTTACTTACTCGAATTGCTATGAAAAACTGGCTGAGTGCTTAACTGCGCTAGGTCAATACCACCAGGCGATCGCTTTTTATCAAACAGCGATGAACTGTGAGCCTAAAGCCCCGACGGTTTATTTAGGCTGTTCAGCCGTTTATTTACAGTTAGGCTACATTTCCAAGGCTAAACATTTCTTTAATCAAGCTGTGGCGATCGCAGATGGAGCGCCACAGGTTCAGCAATGCCAAGATTTTTGGCAGGTTTTGGAACTTTTAAACCAAAAAATACGACAAAAATTGGAAGCTGATACCTTTGGTGTTACTAAAAAAGTCTCTGAAATTCAATTAAATAGTAGTAGTTCTAATCCTCAACTGTCAAAGTTACTAGCCTTGATTGAAATTCATGAAGCTTGCCATCTTGACAATCTATTAGAAATTCCTAAGCTAGCTCAGTTTCATCACCACATCAGTAATCTTATCTT
This sequence comes from Phormidium sp. OSCR, assembly GCA_001314905.1. Lineage (GTDB taxonomy): Bacteria > Cyanobacteriota > Cyanobacteriia > Cyanobacteriales > Geitlerinemataceae > Sodalinema. The sequence continues at coordinate 29,084 of LJZT01000033.1, read as the reverse complement.
ATCAGGTCCGTCTTACTTGAAGATTTTAGAAAACCTTCATCGCGTTTTAAAGCCCAAAACATATCTGGAAATTGGTGTAGATCAAGGAGCATCATTTGAACTAGTTCACAAATCAACGGTCGCCGTTGGTATCGACCCTGAACCTCAAATCTATACTCCTATGTCATCCAAATCAAAGTTATTTACGATGACTAGCAACCAGTTTTTTGAGAGCTATTCTCTCATTCAAGAACTGGGAAGTAATTCCGTAGATTTTGCCTTTATTGATGGCTTACATTTATTTGAACAAGCGCTATTAGATTTCATTCAAGTTGAGCAAGCGAGTCATCGCCAAACTGTGATTGCTTTTCATGACACATTACCCTTGGATAAAATAACCGCCAGACGTGATCGCATCACACGCTTCTGGAGTGGTGATGTTTGGAAAATTGTACCCATCTTAAAAATGTATAGACCAGATTTAAAAATTTTTACAATAGCCACCAAACCAACAGGATTAACCTGTGTAACCAACTTAGATCCAGCATCAAAAATTCTATCCAAACAGTATCATGAAATTATTACCGAATACTTAGATCAAGCTTGGACAGATAATTTTGAACTCCGTCTAGCAAAATTATCTGTAATCCCAAATAACTGGCGTTATATTACAGCCAGATTAAAGTAACTGTTCAGGGGGTAGATGGAGGAGAGAGAGCAGCTCAGAACGCAACACCTGGATCAAAAGCTCCAACACCGGGTGTTCCTACAATCGTAAAGACGTGACCACCGTCAGCAAACGTTCCACAAACTCGCTGCCTGAGCGCGAGCAGGAGCCATAACTCAAGTCACGCCAAATGACCGCCGTGCGCAAGGTTTTCGCCGATAAAGGACATGTCAGTGCCCCTCTGGCTCAAGAGTTGCTCGAAAGCCTGGGCATCGAGTTTTTCGCCAAGCCTCGCCGCAATATGAAGAATAAGCTGATACATCTCCATGCCAAGCTTCTGTCCCGCCATCGCTCCATTATTGAGACAATTCTTGACCAGCTCAAGAACATTTCTTAGATTGAACATTCTCGCCATCGCAGTCCGGTTAACTTCTGCGTTAACCTGCTGTATGGCTTGATTGCCTACTGCCACCAGCCCAAGAAGCCTTCTCTTGACTTGGACTGACTTTTACCTCGTTCGGCTTAACCCGAAATAACGTGATTTAGTACTATCATAAAATGTTCAAAACTCAACTTATTTCCATTTAGAAACATCAAGATCAAACATAGTCTCTAGATCTTCAATTTCTTTCATGTAAATATCCTTCAGTATTTTTATTTCATCGGATTTTACAACCAAATAATCTTGCTTGTTTTGATTAACTAAAATACCGTCATCAGTTTTCTTATATGGAAGTCGCTTACCATAGTTCTTGTTAATCCCTACAACTTCATAATTCTTAGCAACTCCCAAGAAATCAAAAGTACGTTTTAAGTAACCTTCTCGATCTTCCAAAATATTCTCATGGATGCTAATATCAAAACAATCTGTTGGGTAGTGCTTCATCCAATGAAACAAATGCTTGCTATAAAATCCCATATGAAGGATTCCAAATCGTTTACCAATATCCAGAATGCTATCTTTTACATTAATTCTATTTTTGGAAAGATGGTGCAAATAAGCAGAAATTGCTCTCTTGACTGGATCCCTTAAAACAACCAGTAGTTTAACGTCAGAACCAAGATCATTATGGACTCGTTGTGGAATATTGACTCGGTCTTCATTAAACTCATAAATCCCGGAATTGAATGGAGATGTCCAAAGGTAGCCAGGTGTGATCTCACCAATACTTTTATGAATTGAATAACTACACCCATTAAAAAAGGACTGATACGCCTTAATATCTAAAGATTTATATTTGCAATCAAAAAACATCAACTCTTTTGTATCTCGAGGCATCCCAATTTGAGGATGACTTCTAAGCATTGCATCAAGCCAGGTTGTTCCACTTCGTTGAGCGCCAATACCTAGAAAATTTGGCAGGATATCTTGTTTGTTATTCATATCAGATGATGAAGTTAGCTGTATTGAATAAGGTCAGTTAGCTTAAAAGCTAGTTAAATACCGTGTTTCACTGCAGATTGGTATTCTTAATATGTACGTTGTTTATCCAAATAAATCAGGAAAATTTAAATTTTTTCTCTAATTAGTTACCATTGCTTCCTTATTGAGAATAATCATTTTGATGACTATTCAAAAAATGGTATAATCTACCATAGCTTTATCCAGAGAATCATTCACGAGAAAACGATTTTTCGTGTCAAGCAATATTGATCTGTTGGATCTAACATGGTAGTTTTAAAATTTATAGTGTTTTGGTTGCTATACATCCAACACTGGGGGAGAGCGACCACAGCTCGGCTGTCGCTCGCTGACCACAAGGGTTCGCCCCTACAGACATCTGTTGTAAAATTTTTGAAAAATGGTATTAAATAAAATCAGCAAATTATTTATGTTGATTGGCTATTTTGGTTTTAATCAATATCCTGTATATCACGTATCACAAAGATGTTTTTTACGATAAACACAGTGAGGTATAGCTTTAGAATAAATATCTTTATAACCTAAAGACATTTTGTACTTTGTGTTGATTTTTCCTTCTGTATTTTGCCATGTAATTACTGCCACACGTTTTTGATATAGCTCTTCCGTATTTGCTACCTTACTTATTATTTCTTTATACAAATTCTCGCTATTTTGATGTTTACAAATCCATCCTGCACCATTCTTCAAAACTCGCTGAGCTACTGTTGGAAATTCAAACGCAATAACTGGTAGACCAACAGACCACATTTCAGTTAAAGTATGGCACCAAGTTTCATTCCATATGGAAAATACAGCGCCCACATGGGGCTGAATCTTTAAGACACAGTCGGCAAATTCATCTCGTGTATATTCACCGTGGAGTGTTAACCGTGGATGGTTATAGCTTCGATACATTTTGCCTAACACATGAATATCAAGCTTGGCATCTTTATCTTGTTCTAGTAAGTCCCTTATAACATCACAACCTTTAGCAACTGATATATTCCCTGGAACTAAAATTTTAAGTGGTTCTCGCACTTTGAGCTCAGGCTGAATTTGATAAAACTTTTGGAAATCACGGCCGTGAGGAATAATATGAAAACGCTCAGGTGGAATTTCTGGTAATACAGAAAGAATTGTAGATCGCACACTTTCTGAAGTGGTAACAAATTCATCACACCATTTTAAAGAAGTAGAAAATTTATTTCGCCATTCATAAACCCATTGATGCTTGAGGCTTGGCAAGCTGTTTTCAGACCAAAAATCTGGCTTGCAAGTTCCTGAAGTATCTGTACAATGTCCATTACAGAATACATTATTTTCATCAAGCAACTTAGTGGTTGGACATAAGCTATAAAAATCATGAAAGGAAAAAACCACGGCAGCACCTGATTCATGAGATAACTGCGTTAATGCTAAGCTATGCCAGAGTAAATGACGGATATGTACTAAATCAAACTCATACTTTCTTAGCCAGTTACTGACAACTGTTTCATATTCAAATGAACGGTGAGAGACGGGATCAATTAGCTCACTCAAGGTGAATTCTTCAATGATCTCTTCAGTGGTTTTTAAGAACCGAATTAAGCTTAGCTTATGGCCATCACAGTGAAAGAGCCAAGTTTCCCATTCATCAGATAGGACTTCCATTAAATCTTGATTGATTTGTGGTGTTCCCCCAGTTCGCGTTGCAACTACAAAGAGAGCTCGTGGCAATATTTTAGAGACAGATATACAGTCTTGCTGAGCTTGTGAGGCCCGAAATCGAGCCAAATTAATCTGTGCACTTTCTGAAAAAACTCGAATAGCTTTACTATAATCTGGATAACGACTATCAATAATCTCGCGACCAGCTTTAATTAGGACGGTCTTATTAGAACCAAAACTTTTACTACGACTATGAAATATATAAGTAGCATCATCAATGATATGCCTCCATCCCAATTGCCTAGCGTGCATACAAAAGTCATTTTCTTCACAGTATCCTCTTGGAAATGCCTTTTCATCAAAAAGTCCAACCTCATCAATACAAGTGCGCCGAATGTACATGCAAAATCCATTTCCAGTGGGAACACTAGGATAAACCCGTTGGGAACGTCGTCGGAAGGCAATCGCATATTCAATTTCTGTGGTTGATGCAGGGAGAGGGTTCTCATTACCCAAGTTGGGCGCAGAGAATGCCCCAGCACGATCAGACATCGCGGTGACAGTCGCAATACGAGGATCCGACTCGGCTGCTTGACGCAACCCTTCTAGCCAACGAGGTGTTACACGAGCATCAGAATTTAATAAGACGACGTCATCATCTCCAGATTCGGTAATTCCTTTATTGACCGTCTTAGTGTAACCCAGGTTCTGTGAGTTGCGTAATACCCGAATATTTTTATACTGTTTCACGGATTCCAGAATATCATTGATCCTTGGATCGGTACTAGCATCATCAATCAATAAAAGCTTAGATGGTGTAGTCGTATATTCAATTAGCCGATCAATGCAAACCTTAACATCATCAGGAGCATTGTAGACTGGTACAATTATCGTTACATTCTTGGTGAACTTTTTGATAGGTTCATAGTTATGCTCGATTTTTTTATTTAAGTAAATTATTGCTGAATAGCCTTCTTCAATATCTTCGATTTTTAATGTAATTTTATGCTCAGATTTATCAAAAAGTCCCTTGGGAAAATTCAGCTTGATGCCACCGGAGCCATCAGATATTCCTGCACGCTCTAAATCTCCGCGTTTAACATCATTTTTTATGGTTTTAAACAATAAATTATCGACAAAAACTTTAATATTTAAAACATCAGAGGTGTTTAATTTGTTGACACACCAACCTTTTATTTGATAAGCGTCAATAATCTCGATTTTGAGTTGATATTGATTGATACTGACTTTAGATGGTACAGTCGTTACTTGGGTCGAGTGAACAGTTGTTTGAGTCACATGGTCTTCTCCTTGGCTATTCGAATTAATTTGATTAGACTCAACTAATTTTCTCATGCTATCATCTGCAAGGTTTGTTCGGTTATTTATAAACCTTTCCAATAGAGATGGCATAGCAGAGCATTCCTTCAAAAGTTGTTGTAAGAGGTCTGATAATGGTTGTGATTTAGCCGCAACTAAGGTTGTTTTAGATATAAAATTTCCATTCATTTTTATGACTGAATTAACCAAATCATCTCCAAAATAATCATGATCTTTTACGGAAACATTTTCTTTAATACACTCAAATTCTTCTGCTAAAGCTATAGCAAGATTTGTCCAAATCTGAGTTTCCCAAGATTTAGGATCTGAGAAAATTGTTCCAGAATTCAGAAGGGTACTGATATCCATGATATCTTTACACTTAGATGTAACTGCTTTTTTATGTGTAGCCTTATAAAATACTTTTGCATCCCAAACTATTTTGTAAAATATTCCTAAAACGATATCTGATATTTGTGGTTCATGAATATAAATTACGTTATAAGGGCTTTCCAAAACTTTACTAATTGACCGCTTTAAAAAGGATTGGCTATTCTCATATTCAATGATTTCAAAATTAGGTTTTACTTGGCTGATTTTATTCGAAATTTTTTCCTTTAACTCAGGAGTCACAAAACTCACCAAATTAAATGATTGTGGGAAACTTTTAATTATTTCGTTTAACTTGATTTCCAGATTAGTGTGGAGATCGCTACAAAAAATAGCACCTTTTAAGTTTTGTTCTGGCGAAATTTTTACTTGACTAATTTTTGCAGTGTTATTTTCAATTTCATCTACCCACATTTTATTTTCGAGATCTGGAAAGCACCAAGACCCAACTAGCCCAACTGTATCATGTTTTAATGTTTTGTATAAATTTTCTAGAATTTTTTCTTGACTACGAGCTATATTCCAAATGCGCAGTTGACGGAGCTGACCATTGTGAAACTTACCTTGATCTGGATTAGCCATTAGCTGTACCGGCGCTTTAGTGTTAACTGCTCTAGGTTCTCTAGTCCAGTTTCGTTCTGAAATCAGAACGCCATTGCAATAAATTCGACCATATCCACCAACTTTTCGGACACAAGCAATATGAGTCCATTGATTTAGTTTAATATGTTCTTTGGGAATCCAGGTTACGGGAACTTTAGTTGTATTTCCATGGTAAAACTGACCTATATTTTCGTTTTTCATGCGAAAACAAAACTCATTATTAGTGTCGTCAATAAACTTGGATATAATATCCGTCCAACCAGAGGGCCATTGTTTCAAATACAACCAGAATTCAATTGTCAAATCTTCAATCAAGCTTAATTTTTTACTATGAGGAATTTGCCCATAGATTGGCCATTCTAGCTTCGATTTAACAACATGCTCGGCTTCAGAACCAGGAGCTATTTGCACATACTGTCGCCATTGAAGTAGCGCATCTTGCCATTGACCTAACCCCATCAATATATAGGCTAATTGCTGCCGAACAGTAGCCGCACCAGGATAGCTGTCTAAGACTAACTTCCATTCTTGAACGGTATGTTTCCATCGGCCTAATTGTGCGAGGGCTTGTCCCAGGTAATAATGCACTTGAGGTTGCTGAAATCCCAAGGCGATCGCCCGCCGATATTCCACGATCGCCTCAGTCCAATGCTGCTGATGGCTTAATGTTCGTCCTAACCGAAATAGAATTTCACCAGACTCTCCACCTTGGATTAGAGCTTGACGGTACTCCTCAATGGCTTCTGAATAACGACCCAATTTTTCTAAGGCATAGCCGATCGCAACCTGAGCCTCAAGGTCTTCAGGCGATAATCTTAGACTATGCTGGTAACACTCTAAAGCTTTAGACCAATCTTCTTGTTCAGCCTTCAGATGTCCAAGGTAAAAATAAGCTTGACTGTCTTCTGGATTACGCTGAATAGTTTCCTGTACATAAGATTCAGGATCTTGATGATTTTTGATATCTGCTAAAAAACGAGACTTAGGACTTGAACCAATCTTTTTGCAGATATAGTCTGCATTAGCAAAAATAGGTTCGTCCTGAAAAAAAGTTTAGGGTTTTAGATTGGCTATTATGAATAGTTTTAAACTTCTGTATTATTTCCTTTAAGCTACTTGAATTTTGAGGGAATTTGCCAATTAAATTCTCAAGCTGTTCTAGGATTTTATTGGATTTATCAATCTGATTCGCTTTTAAAAGAGCCTCTGCTAAATTTAAGTAGGCAGGATATAAATCGGGGTTAAGACGAATTGCCTCTTGATATGCTGAAATCGCTTGCTCCAGTTTCTTTTCTCTTAAAAATTGATTGCCTTGACTAAAATAAAAATCGTGCATTTCGATTATCTCCAACCTTAAAATTCTTTAACTTTATCTAAAAAACAAGTCTAATTCTGCAAACTTGGTTTACAAACAGGTGTTGTCTAACCAGTCAGGATATTCATGTTACTCTAATTTCTAGTCATATTACTGATTAAAGTTGACCAAGTAGGTGACATTATTAACTCAGCCGTATTGAGCCGTTTCCCATACTCAGCCTCATATTGCTCAAACCAATGTAGCCAATCTAAGACCGTTTCTGTCCGAGAATTAGGAGCGTATAATAAAGATTTCTTTAGATACTCTGTCATACTCAAAAACTCCCGACTGTAATACAACCGCCACGCACTCCAAACCAGATTGTTATAGCGAGCCTGCTCCTCAAGCGCCCGCACCTCTGGTGGGAGATGAAGATCTGCAAAAATCTCATCTAAAATTCGCTCACACTCACGCACCTGCACCCGAGTTTCCCGCGAAGCATTGCTTGGATGTTGGCGATAGGAGACCGTTGGCCGAGAAACCCAGGCCGCTTGGCATCCTTTTAGTATTAACTGCAAAACCAACGCCACATCCGGAGTTTTTTCCAATGTTTTATCAAACCCCCCCACCGCCTCAAAACCCGATCGCCGAAACAACATCGCCCCCAAAAACACCGGCTTCCACAACAGCCAGGCCGCCAAATCCAACTCAGGAATCCCCTCCCTCGGATTCACCGTCGACAACCGTCGTCCCTCAGCATCCACCACAAACCAGCCACTATGAACCATCCCCAGATGAGGCGACTCCTGCAACGCCGCCACCTGAACCCCTAACTTATCCCGCTCAAACCAATCATCCTGATCCAAAAAGGCGATGAACTCCCCCCGAGCCAGCTCCAGTCCCCGATTACGAGCCACCGCCACCCCCTGATTCTCCTGGCGAACATAGCGCAACCGCGAACCATAGGGCGCAATCACAGGCTCGATCGCCTCCGTCGAGCCATCATCCACCACAATTAACTCCCAATCCCCATAGGTTTGCGCCAAAACACTGGCGATCGCCTCCCCCAAAAAGCGCCCGCCATTATACACCGGAATAATCACACTCACCCGAGGATTCACCACAGACATCGATTTAACCCCATCAACATCCGCTATCTTCAACCTCTCCCTATCCGCCTCAGGATTCCCGCATTACACCGTATCGGGATCAACCCCCAACGCTCGCAACTGTTCCGCCAACCGCTGAGCCCACTTCTTCGCTCGTTCCGTCCGTTGATTGGCCTGCAACAACTGCGACTCAGTCCGTTCGGCCCGTTTCTCATACTCCTCGCGATCCAACAACTCCTGCTGAGCCAACTCATAGCCCGTCGGTAAAATATTCCCCTGTTGATCACACCAACGCAACCAGAGGCCATCCTTATCCTCAAACTCCCCTTGCCAGAGCATCAACCCCAACCCCACCTGATCCAACCAAATCGGCTTATCGAGATCATTGAACTTAGCAATCTCAAAATAGCACTTACCCCGCAACTCAAACGCCCGCAACCGGGGACCCCCTAGCACCCTCTCAGGATCGAACAGCACATAGTAACTCACCCGTAACCGCTCATACACACTCAGCTTCGCCCCCAACTCATCCCCAGTCGCCGTCGAGACAATTTCCATCACCAAATCCGGAGACTTGCCAAACTCCCACAGAGAATAGGGATGATGACGGTGAGTCCACCAATCCTCACCAATATCCAAACTCAACATCAAATCCGGAGCCACCAGCGGCTGTCCCTGAGTATGGAGAATACCGGTATTGCTCTCAATCAGGAACGGTTGTCCATGCAGCGACGTGTACAGCGAATCCGTCAACAGACGCTTCTGTTTCGCCGTCACAAACGTATCGATCGCAACCTCCGTAGCCGCGATCGCCTCATGGGGAGTAAAATTCGGGGACTTATCCATCTCTAATCTTGCACTCTAATCTCGCAATGTATAAACGGTAAACGCAGCCAACCCTATTGGCGCCAAATCCGGGCAAACTCAGCCAAATCCTCATGACTGAGGCGCTCCTGGAGCCATTGCCAAGCCTGTTTCTGATGACTCATCCCTTGATAATATTGCGCCGCATTCGCCAACACAATCGGAGGCTCTTGTAACTCCTGCGGCGATCGCCACCGCTGCGCAAACTCCGTCACCATCGCCGCCGTCAACTTCGTATCCAGCCATTCCAGAGCCTGATTCTGACTCGCCAGATTGCGATAAAACTTCGCCACATCCAGCAACCGAATCGGAGTCGTACTCGACGCATCATTGCGCCAACGACGCGCAAACTCCAGTAGTACCCCACTCTCCAAACTCCCCTGTAACCAGTTCAGAGCATTCCCCTGATGTGGCAAATCCTGATAAAACTTCATCACATCAATCAACTTAATCGCATCCGTGGGGGTAGGCATATTCTTCTCCGAATCCGGTGGCTTAGAGTCCACTCCTTTGCCCGTTATCGTAGCATCCAACAGATAGGCCCAAGTTCGCGCCGTCACCTCACCATCAGCCTTCAATCCCAGCGACGCCTGAAACTCCCGCGTCGCCTGTTGACTTTTAGCCCCAAACACCCCATCGAGAGAGCCAATATCATACCCCTTGCCACGCAAAGCCCGTTGTACCTGAACCACCACCATACTTTGGCTACCGGCCTTGACCACATTAAACGAATTCACATCCACCGGCCCGGTTACACCGTCAACCGTACCGCGATCCGTAAACTGCCACATCGTCCAAGTTCCCCACCCCCCCGGAACCCAGGGACGAGCCGCCGTCGTATAATGAGCAATCCAGAGCGGATACTCCCTAAAATCTTGCCAATTCCCCAACCGTTCCCAAAAACCCGGATACGTATAGAGAATCGGACGACGGCCCGTAGCCGCCTCCACCCGCACCAACCAACTGCGAATCCCTGCCCGAATCCGCTCAGGATCGACCCCATCATCCGACTCAATATCCAACACCGGCGGTAAATCCCCCGGCTGAAGCTTGACCATATTCAAAAACAAATTCGCTTGAGCCAGAGCATCCGTGCGGGGACGATAGAAATGATAGGCCCCCCGCACCAGTCCCACCGAGCGAATCCCAGACCAATTGCGCTGAAACGAATCCGCCACAAAGGTGCCCCCCTCCGTCGCCTTCGTAATCGCAAACTCAACTCCCGACTTAGATACAGCCGTCCAATTGACCGTACCCTGGTGATCCGAAACATCAATGCCTCTAACCATATCCCACCCTTACCTCACACATAACCCATGTTAACTGTCCTGCATTACTCAGCGATTGTCCCCAAAGGTTTTGCCATCAGGCATAATCGTTTGTAACAACTCCGCATCCCGGAAATTGGTCTTATAAATCTTAGCACTCATGAGAATGGCATCATTGAGCGTAGCCCCCGTCAAATTCGACCAACTTAACTTCGTCCGATATAAACTCGCCCCCGTCAAATTGGCTCCCCGCAAGGTTGCCCAACTTAAGTTCGCGGCTCTCAACTGGGCTTTCGTTAGGTTCGCCCCAGCCAAATTGGCACCACTCAATTTAGCAAAACTCAAATCAACCCCCGTCATATTGGCCTGACTTAAATTCGCACCATTGAGGATACTTTTCATCAAATTTGCATTTTCCAAATCTGCTTCCGTTAACACGGCGATCGTTAAATTTGCACCCTCCAAAATCGCACCCCGCATCGAAGCCCGACAGAGATTTGAACGACTTAAATTCACCTCCCGCAACGTGGCCTCATCTAAATTTGCCTGACTGAGATCCGCCTCATTTAAAACCGCCTCCGTTAAATCTGCCCCTTGCAATGATACCCCCAACAACTTAGCTCCTCGTAGATTGGCCTCACTCATCTGGGCCTGAGATAAATCGGCTTTGAGCAACTTGCTCGAAATCAAGTTAGCATCCTGCAAATTGGCGCCACGGAGTATCGCGCCCTGTAATTGACATTCTCGGAGATTGACACCGCGCAAATTGGTTTCGTGCAAATTAACCTCAGTTAATTTAGATTGCCGCAGATTGGCCCCCGAGAGGTCTTGCCCAGATAAATTGGCGCGACTGAGGTCTATTTCCCGAAAATCCCGTTCTCCGTCCGCATATCGCTGCAAGAGTTCATCGGCTCTCATCCTGGGTGACTTGCCCCCTAAACTATCATCAACTGAATTAAATATATTTTCGCACCTAGCATGACCCCCACGTCTTATGAAACAATCAAATTAGACCAAAATCCCAGTAGTATTGAAGGTCTCAAGGCAAACCCAGCCCAGTCTTCACTGGGAAGAATTGGTTGCCCCCCCGGCGCGATCGCCGAGCCTCAATACCCATTCCTATACCAGAAACCATCAGACCATGTCCGACAATCTTCGTAGCCAAGTCGTCACCCAAGGCAGTTCCCGCACCCCGAATCGAGCCATGTTACGGGCCGTCGGCTTCGGGGACGATGACTTTTCTAAACCTATCATTGGACTAGCCAACGGGTATAGCACCATCACCCCCTGCAACATGGGACTCGATGGCCTCGCCCAACGGGCCGAAGTCGGCATTCGCCAAGGAGGCGGAATGCCGCAGATATTCGGCACCATCACCATCAGTGATGGCATTTCCATGGGAACCGAGGGCATGAAATACTCCCTCGTCTCCCGCGAAGTCATCGCCGACTCCATCGAAACCGTCTGTAACGGCCAAAGTCTCGACGGGGTCTTAGCCATCGGCGGCTGTGATAAAAATATGCCGGGAGCGATGATTGCGATCGCCCGCCTCAATATCCCCGCCATTTTTGTCTACGGCGGCACCATCAAACCTGGCCATCACAACGGTCAGGACTTGAATATTGTCAGTGCTTTTGAAGCCGTTGGACAACATAGTGCTGGCAAAATCGACGATGCTGAACTCAAAGACGTTGAACGCCACGCTTGTCCGGGTGCTGGCTCCTGTGGCGGAATGTATACCGCCAATACTATGTCCTCTGCCTTTGAAGCGATGGGGATGAGCCTCATGTACTCCTCGACTATGGCCGCTGAAGATGCCGAAAAGGCTGACAGTACCGAAGAATCCGGGAAAGTTCTCATCGACGCCGTCCGCCAGCAGCGACTTCCCAAACAGATTTTGACCCGTCAAGCCTTCGAGAATGCGATCGCCGTCATCATGGCCGTCGGAGGCTCAACCAACTCCGTATTGCACCTGCTGGCCATCGCGAACGCCATCGGTGTCGAGTTGACCCTCGATGACTTTGAAACCATCCGTCACAAGGTTCCCGTACTCTGCGATCTCAAACCCAGTGGCCAATACCTCACCGTGGACTTCCACCAAGCCGGAGGCGTTCCCCAGGTGATGAAAATGCTCCTCGAACAAGGCTTACTCCATGGTGACGCTCTCACGATTACTGGGCAAACCATCGCCGAACAACTGGCCGAAATTCCTAGCACCCCGCCTCAAAACCAGTCCGTGATTCGTCCCTGGGATAACCCGGTTTATAAACAGGGCCATTTGGCAATTCTTAAAGGAAATCTGGCCGAAGAAGGGGCCGTGGCCAAAATCAGTGGCGTTAAAAATCCGAAAATGACCGGCCCCGCTCGCGTCTTTGAATCAGAAGAAGAGAGCCTCAAGGCCATCCTCGATGGCAAAATCAACGCCGGTGATATTCTCGTGATTCGCTACGAAGGACCCAAAGGTGGCCCCGGAATGCGAGAAATGCTTGCCCCCACCTCGGCCATCATTGGAGCCGGTTTAGGGGACTCGGTGGGTTTGATTACCGATGGCCGCTTCTCCGGGGGAACCTATGGCATGGTGGTGGGCCATGTGGCTCCTGAAGCCGCTGTGGGAGGCGCGATCGCCCTCGTCGAAGAAGGCGATATGATTACCATCGATGCCCATACGCGATCGCTCGAACTCCATATTTCCGATGCCCAACTGGGTCAACGTCGCGCCAACTGGACGGCCCGCGCCCCTCGCTATCGTCGCGGTGTCTTAGCCAAATATGCCAAACTGGTCTCATCGAGTAGTATCGGCGCTGTCACAGACCTTCCTGACGCCTAAACCAGATACGCTACCTCATACCCCCCTCCCCGCTCTAGGATGGAATCATGATCGACCCCTATCGCCTCCTCGTTGGCTTAGATCAGACAACTTTAGCCGACCAAGTCTTTCAGCAGGCCCTCACCCTGGCCCAAGACCGCCAGGGCGAACTCTATCTGGTACATTGCCTCAATCTGGAGTTCCAGGGCCAACTCGGGACTCTGCTAGATGTGGGGATGGGGCTGCAAAGTCGCATCAATCTCGATGAGTTGCAACAGTCTCAACAGGTGAAACAACTCAAAGCAGCGCGACGCTGGCTACGACAACTCTGTGAACAAGCCGCTCAGCGCCAGGTTCCCTGTGACTATCGCCTTGACCGCCGCAGTCCCGGCCCTCTTCTGTGCTATCTGGCTCAGGATTGGTCCGCGGATTTAGTGGTGGTGGGGAATGGTAAAAAGGAGGTCTGGCAAGCCCTGATTTTGGGCAGTGTTAGCAAGTATGTGATTGAACATTCCCCCTGTCCAACCCTTGTTATTCCAGGGGGAAATCATCACAGACGAGAGTTTCCTGCCCAAGCTAAGCTCTCTTGAGGAGAATCCCCAAGTTTAAGTCTCCCTAGGACAAGGGTGGCTCAAGGGCCTCATCAACCTCTTCGTTGACTCCATCGGGACTGAGTAAATCGGGCCGCCGCGATCGCGTCCGTTCCCATTGCTGCGATCGCCGCCACTGGGCAATCTTGGCATGATTCCCCGACAACAACACCTCCGGAACCGCCCACTGGCGAAACACCGCCGGACGCGTATAGTGCGGATAATCCAACAAACCATCCTCAAAACTGTCCGCCGCTAACGAGGCCGCTTTGCCCACCGTTCCCGGCAAGAGACGAACTACCCCATTCACCAGCGCCAGCGCCGGAATTTCGCCCCCTGTTAGCACGAAATCCCCCAAGGATACCTCCCGAGTCACTAAATGGGTTACTCGCTCGTCCATGCCCTCATAGTGACCGCATAAGACCACTAACTGATCGCAATCGGCCGCCCAAGTCTTAAAATGCTGTTGACTCAGCGGCTCCCCTTGAGGCGTCGTCAAAATCACCTCCCGCCGAGGCAGAACCGGCAACGACTCAACCGCCGCAAAAATCGGCTCAGGCTTTAACACCATCCCCACTCCGCCCCCATAAGGCTCATCATCAACCCGGCGATGTTTATCCTGGGTAAAATCCCGAGGATTGGTGCAATGAACCTCGGCAATTCCCCGCGCGATCGCCTTAGACATCAACCCCACCTCAAACGGGGTCTTAAAAAACTCTGGAAACAGCGTAACAATATCAAATCTCATCATTCGGGCTTCAGCATCAGCCAAATTATGGCTCAATTTGGCACTCAATTGAACACTCACTTGAGTGAATTTCCCCTAACAGGTCTCTCGACTTGTCAATAGGAGTTGTCAATGGGAGTCGTCAATGACGGCGATCTCTCATCAACCTGGTGTTCCCTAATATCACCCCCAATGTCAACCCCAGACCACCTTTGAAACTCCTGTCAGCCAAGATGGTATTATAGGGAAACTTGAATGGCTACCCGTTGTTAAGCCAATGTTAAGCCAAAAATTGACGGTTGTCGCAGTCACAAAGCGTCCCGAGTTTTTGTATACTGTTGGCGCTGTTGGCGCAAATCGACCCCAGCAAATGTAGGGTTAGATCACCTGCGCGCTCCTTCGCTTCACCCCCATATCCCCATCGCTCCCCACCCTTTGCGTTGACATCAACGTCCCCGGCGGGTTAGCGCTCTACCGCTCACGTAGCGTCTCGAAGAGAAGGTAAACGTTCCAATGAACCGCGACCCGTAGACCAACGTCCGGTAGAACATCCTTAGACTAGAAGTCCATTACGCCCTAATTCCCTATGATCCAAACAGATGCTCAATCTCTCGAACCGACGATGTCCCATTCCCCTCAAACAACGATTTTGGTAATCGGCGGCGCGGAAGATAAAGTTCACGGGCGCGAAATCCTGCAAACCTTCTTCAACCGTTCAGGGGGTCGGGATGCCCAAATTGCTATCATTCCTTCAGCCTCACGGGAACCGGCCGCCATCGGCAACCGCTATCGGGATATCTTTGAGGATATGGGAGCCAAAGCCGTCCGCATCCTCGATATCCGTGAGCGCTATCAGGGAGAAGATCCCATTTGGCAAAACGATCTCGAAGACTGTACCGGTGTCTTTATGACCGGAGGCGACCAACTTCGCCTCTGTTCCTTGCTGGCCGATACCCCCCTGATGGAGAAAATTCTCTTACAAGTTCAACGAGGGGAAATTGTCCTAGCCGGAACCAGCGCAGGAGCCGCCGTGATGGGCTATCACATGATCGCCGGTGGGGGCAGTGGCGAGTCCCCCAACCGCTCCTTGGTCGATATGACCACAGGCCTAGGGATTATTCCTCAGGTGATTGTGGATCAGCATTTCCATAACCGTAACCGCATGGCCCGACTGATTAGCGCTATCTCCGCCAACCCCGATCGCATCGGAGTCGGGATTGACGAAGATACCTGCGCCCTCTTTGAAGGCGATGGCTTAATTCAAGTCTTAGGAAAAGGAACCGTGACCATTATCGATCCCGGTGAAGTCGATTACACCAATGAACCCTATGTTGATGCCATTAACCCCTTGAGTATCTTTAACTTGAGAGTTCATGTTCTCACCTACGGCGATCGCTTCCACATCCCCACCCGCAGCCTTCAAGTCCCTGAACAACGGCTAACGGCTTAACTCTCCTAGCCCCGTCCCCGGTCACTCATCATGCGACGAGACCGCCAACTCACGCAGTGGATACTTGTACTTCTAATGGCGATCGCCATTGGTTCTCAGGTCTCCCCTGCGCGGGCCTTCGCTGACAGCCGCATCAACCGCCTCGAATCCCAAGTTCGTTACCTACAATCTCAAGTCCGACAACTCGATCGCCAGGTCAATCAAAACCAGTGTTCCCCCCAACACCGTGACCCTCAAGTCGTTCCTCCGACGATTACCGCCCAGACGACCCAATCCCCAGAATCGACCTCTACCCTCGCTCGCCTCGCAACTCTAGTGGTGGAACAAAAACGTCGTCTCGATGCTCTAGAAGCTCAGCTCGATCGCCTTGACCCCAACCCAGACCCCCCAGAATCTGGCAGTTAATTTTCCCTAAGTCCCACCCTAAGTCCCAGCGGCTATTCCTCCCCAGGCTAACCCCATCACTCTATCAGTATCTTTAAGTTTTCTGTGAAGCCTCCCGTACTGAACCGGTCTATCCCCTGGAGTCGACAGCTACTAGAGTGGGTCGCCATCGCCCTCATCTATTTCCTAAGCGCTCAACTCTCCCTGAGATTTGCCGCCTTACCCGGCAATATTTCCTCCGTTTGGTTCCCTACAGGACTCATTCTCGGGCTAAGTTTGTGGCGATGGCAATGGCGGGCCGTTCCCGGCGTTTTTCTCGGCTCGATGCTCTCAACTAGCCTCGATTTATCCCTGAGTCCAACCCCTCTAGGGCTAGTCAGCATCCTCTTTTGTGGTCTCATCCACGGGAGCAGCAACGCCTTAGAACTCAGCGTTGTTCTGAGCCTATTGCAGGCCTGGATTCCTCAAAAAAACATCCTGCAACGGGTTTCCCATGTGGGACTCTTTATCCTCAGCCTCATTCCCGCATCCCTCATCGGTGCAACCCTAGGAATCTTTCCCCTAGTCGTCATTGGCTTGATTCCTCCCCCAGAGGTTCCCCGGTCCTTCATCATCTGGGCCTGGAGTGCTGTCCTCAGTCAACTCTTGATTACACCCGTTTTCTTGGCGGGTATGGCCGCACCGACTCAATGGCGACCCAAACCCGGCCGCCATCGGACCTTGGAAATCACCCTCTTTATCGGGGTGAGCGTTATCATCCTCATCGGCACCTTTGGAGTCGGCTATCCCGCTGAATATGCCCTGATTCCCCTCTGTGTCTGGTCAGTTCTGCGCTTTGGCAAATTTGAAACCACCCTATTTGTCTTCGGGATTTCCTTAATTGCCATTTTCACCACTGTCCAAGGCCTCGGTCCGTTTGCCGGTCATTCGACTTATATTGCTTTTACCCTCTTGCAGTCGTTTATGGGGGCGACCATTCTCACCTCCCTGGTCTTGTCCGCCAGCAACGATGAACATCACCAAGTCGAACAACAGCTTCGGGACAGCAATCGAGAGTTACACAAAAGTCAAAATCGTCTATCCCAACTGCTTGAAGCGATGCCTGTGGGGGTCTGCGTTCACGATCGCCATGGACGGATGCTCTACCGCAATCAAACCGCTCAACGTCTCCTCGGGGATGTAGAGTCGGATTTAGAGCAGTTTGCCCAACATTATCGCCTCTATCAAGCTGATACCTCAGACCTCTATCCCCTCGAACAACTCCCCGGACAACTGGCTCTCTCGGGACAGTCTGTGCGGCGTGATGACCTCGAATTGCGACAATTGGGTAAAACGATTCCCCTGGATATGGCCAGTACTCCACTTCTCGATGAATCCGGTGCGGTTGAAGAGGTGATCGTTGCCTTTCAAGATATTGGCGATCGCAAAGAAGCCCAAAAACTCTTAGCCGACTATAACCAAACCCTCGAAAATCAAGTCGTCCAACGCACCACAGAATTACAAAAAACCCTCTCTCAACTACAACGCACTCAAGCTCAGTTAGTCCATACCGAAAAAATGTCGAGTCTGGGGCAACTTGTGGCCGGAGTCGCCCATGAAATTAACAACCCAATTAGTTTTATCTTTGGTAACATCCGCTATACCCGAGAGTATATTGATGATTTACTTCAGCTCATCAACGCCTATCAACAGATCTATCCAGATCCGGATTCCTCCATTCAAACCCTTGCCGAAGAGATTGATCTGCCCTATTTAGTCGAAGACTTACAGCGGATCTTGGAGTCCATGAATTCCGGTGCAGAACGTATCCGCAATATCGTCTTGAGTCTCAGAAATTTTGCTCGTCTCGATGAATCAAAAACAAAAGTAGTCAATCTTCACGATGGGATTGAAAGCACCTTAATGGTTCTGCAATCCCGACTGAAATCACAACGAAATCGACCGGAAATTAAAATTATCAAAAACTACGGAAATATCCCCAAACTAGATTGCTATGCCTCTGAACTCAATCAAGTTTTCTTGAATATCCTCAACAATGCTATTGATGCCTTTAATAATCATGGTGACTCCTCAATAAATTCTAGGCTAAACCAAGAGCCGACCATTTCTATTGAAACCAAAACAAAAGAGAAGAATACAATTATGATTAAAATCAAAGATAATGGCACTGGCATGAGTCAATCGGTTGCTCATCGTATCTTCGATCCCTTTTTTTCCACCAAACCTGTGGGATCTGGAACCGGTCTTGGACTGTCCATGAGTTATCAAATTATCGTTGAAAAACACCAAGGACAACTCTACTGTCAATCCGAATTGGGACAGGGAACAACCTTTACCATCGAACTTCCTCTGAGTCGAACCCTTAGCCGTTCCCTGTCCCTAGAATCCCGTGAACCCTCATGAACAACTTTATTCCACCGCAGCGTTTCTTTGCCTATTTAACCTGGACTGAGATTGAGCAATTACCCGATAAAGCCAATACCGTTTTAGTTCAACCCGTCGGTGCCGTTGAACAACATGGCCCCCACCTGCCTCTCATTGTCGATAGTGCCATTGGCTTAGGAGTGTTGGGGGAAGCCTTAACCCGTCTCAGTGCCGACATTCCCGTCTATGTCTTGCCTCCCCTCCATTACGGCAAATCCAATGAACATCGTCACTTCCCCGGAACCATCAGTCTCTCCGCCAATACCCTCCTCAGCACTCTAATGGACATTGGTGAGAGTCTCTACGCCGCCGGATTTCGTAAACTGGTGCTGATGAACTCCCATGGTGGACAACCGCAAGTGATGGAGATTGCAGCAACAGATCTTCATGCTCGTTATGAGGATTTCTGGCTCTTTCCCATTTTTACCTGGCGAGTCACCCAGGAACATAAACGTCTCCTGAGTGAACGGGAAGTGCAAGAGGCGATGCACGCCGGCGATGCTGAAACCAGTTTGATGCTGGTGTTACTTCCCGAATGGGTGCGCATGAATCAGGCGGTGCGGGAGTATCCCCCCCCACAGCCGGGGAGGTTAGCCAGCAAGGGGGGAGTCACCTTTTCTTGGTTAACTCAGGATCTCAGTGACAGTGGCGTGGTTGGTGATGCGACGGCAGCCAGTCGCCAGAAGGGGGAGAGAATTCTGGATGTGTTGGCCGAGGGGTGGTGTGAGTTACTGCAAGAGGTTTATCACTTTAAGGCGAAACAATAATTTAAGCCTCAGATGGGTTAAGTTTAGAGGCAAAATTGCTAAAATAGAGCTAGTTCGGTAACTCATGTAACAGACAGGAGACCCCCAATGGACAGGTTTGCTCTGGCGCGTCTTAACCGTTGGCTACAACGGATTCCCGGATTTGGGCAATGGTTAAAATTATCTCAACAGGTATATCAGGCTGAGGAAATTCTTCACGATCGCCGCCGCTGCGTTCGCCGAGCCGGATGAAGTGGGAGCCATCGAGGTCATGGAACTCAGACAACACAAGGACTGCGATCGCTCTAAGCTGGGGCGATCGCAGTCTTGCCTGAGACCCTTCGCCAGATTTGTAAACAAATGTAAATAGCGTTAAGATTGTAGCTGAGTCGGTAAACTATTATTAACTTATGAGTCGCCCCCACATCCCTGAGCCGAGTTTGCTCAAAAAAGTCCTCGAACCCCTGCTCGAAGACTTCCAATACTGGTTTGAACGCTCTCGGACCTTCCTGGAAACGGAAACCATCGAGTTCCTAGAGACTCACGAACAGCAAGATCTGCTGCATCGTGTGATCAAGGCCCAGCAGGAGGTAAACTCCGCCAAAATGATGCTGGAGGCAACGGGCTGTCAAGCCGGGGTCGATATGTCAGTGCTGATGCCCTGGCATCATCTACTCACAGAATGTTGGCAAATCTCAATGCGCTTTCGCGCCCAACACTCCCAGGCCCTCAACGTGAGAGAATAACCCCAAGTCGGGTGGGCAACCCCCAGCCCAGACCAAGTCCCTCGCCTTAACAATCTGTTTTTTTAAGCCTTGACTTAGGGGAGTTCCTCCGCGTAACCCGTGAACTACCCCAACTAGCCGATTGATCATCCCTGATTTATCTGAGGACACGTTTATGTTACATCTGCTCTATATTCTCGCCTTCACCTTCCTAGCCTTTGTCGCCGTTGGCAACCTGGTCAGAAACCTCTTAGCCTTTAGTTCAGACTCTCAGAAACCTCGCTCGATGAGTAACCCCGAGTTTAGCCGTCGTCCTCAGCCAAGTCCGCACCCGGAACTTCTCGACGACTCGGGCCATGTCGTTGAAGAACCCCTGTTAGTGATGCGATCAATTGGTATCGAAGATGCTCGCGAGAAGCTCGATGCGCTCTACAACTCCTCACCGGGCAGCAAAAACAACCTCAGCGACGACGACGATACCCCCCCGCCGGCGTTAATCTAAGCCCAGCGCCATCAACATCTAACCTCAAATCTCGACTCACCCCGACGGGCGCACCCTTTGCGGTACGCCCCCACTGTTAACGAACCGTTCCCCCATGACGATCGCCATCGACTTCGGTACCAGCAACACCGTCATTGCCCGGTGGAATGCCGCTAACGAACAGCCAGAGGTGCTAAAACTCCCTGGATTAAGCCGCCAACAGGGGGATAACCCCCCAGTCGTTCCCAGTCTCATCTACGTTGAGAACGCCCAAACCGGAGCCGTGGCTGCCGGACAACAAGTGAGCGATCGCGGCTTAGATACTCAACAGGATGCACGCTTTTTTAATAGCTTTAAACGGGGAATTGGCTCCGATATTCAAGGGTTTTTGCCCAGCCTCGACCAAGTCCCCATACGCTTTGAACAGCTTGGAGAGTGGTTTCTGCAAACCGTCCTCTCAAGCGTCGCTGAGGTTCCGTTACCCCTCGACTCATTGATCCTCACGGTTCCCGTCGATAGCTTTGAAACCTATCGTCACTGGCTCGGCTCGGTAGTTGAGTCCCCCCAACTTCCTCAAAAAATCGAGCAAGTCCGTCTCCTCGATGAACCCACCGCCGCCGCCCTAGGCTATGGGTTAAGTGATGCAGAACTGCTCTTGGTGGTTGACTTTGGCGGTGGAACCTTAGATATGTCCTTGGTGCAGTTAAACCGCAGTGCGAGTCCTAGCCGCCATCCCCTGGGGTTTATCCTCAAATGGGGTGAGAAGTCCTTTCGCGAGGAATCCGGGCAAAAACTCGAAACCGCCAAAGTCTTAGCCAAGTCAGGCCAAAACCTCGGCGGTACGGATTTAGATAACTGGCTCCTCGATGAGTTGGCCAGCCAGCAGGGACTCCCGAAAACTCCCCTCACCTATCGCCTCGTGGAACGGCTGAAAATTGAGTTATCGTCTCGGACTGAAGCGACGGAGGTTTATTTTAATGAGGACAGCTTCGAGAGTTATGAGTTGACGGTGAGCCGATCGCAGTTTGAGGAGATCCTGACACAGCAGCAGTTCTTTAAACGCCTCGATGAGTCGTTAACCCAAGTCTTACAGCAAGCTCGACGACAGGGATTAGAAACCCCTGATATCGATGCCGTGTTGCTGGTGGGAGGAACCTCGCAAATCCCTGCGGTTCAAGACTGGATTCGACAATGGTTTCCGGCTGAGAAGGTTCGCTGCGATCGCCCCCTCGATGCCATCGCCACCGGCGCCTTACAACTGAGCCAAGGCATTGCCCTCAAAGACTTTCTTTATCACGGTTATGGGATTCGCTACTGGAACCGTCGTAAAAATGCCCATGATTGGCATCCGATTATTCAACCCGGACAACCCTATCCTTTGGAGCGTCCCATTGAACTGGCCTTAGGGGCCTCGATGCCCAATCAGCCGAAACTGGAGTTGGTCCTCGGGGAGATGGCCGCCGAGGCCCCGAAAACAGAAGTCTTTTTTGATGGCGATCGCCTCATTACTCGACAAGCTGAGTCCGATGTTAACGTTATCCCCCTTAATGACAGTGAAAGCGGACGCACCATCGCCAGTTTAGACCCACCGGGTTCTCCGGGGAGCGATCGCGTCAAAATTCAATTTCGTATCGATGAGGATCGCGTTCTACGCATCACCGTCGATGATCTGCTAACCTCGAATCGCTTAATGGATAATCAAGCCGTCGTGCAGCTGAGTTAAGGCCTCGTTAACCGTTCGCTCCCATCACACCCCGGCACGTCTCTAGCACCTGCTCATCAACAGCCGTGAGGCCATCTAGGGGTTGGAAACCGGGAATATTGGCGTTGTTGGCGGTCTCTTGACCAGCGGCGACCAAGGTATCCCGGCGAACAGCTAGGTTAAAGTGATAGGTCTGCTCACTGTAGCTGTCTTGGATGTTGAGGGCTAACTGATTCTCCTCAAGACGACCGTCGAAGCAATCAAAGGAGGATGACGGCATATAGAAGCCACCCACAATGCGATCGCCATCGGCTTCAAAGACCATATAGGTTTCACCCAACTGATTGGCCTCAGAAGCTGAACTATAGACATATTCACCATCATCGAGATTCGCCGGGGGCAGGTCTCGCCGGGCCGCAACCGAGACCGACTCAGCCACAGCGGCCCCCGCTAGTCCTAAACTGAGACAGAGTCCCAAGACCATCGCGGCGGTTCGGCGTTGGCGTCCTAACCACTGTTGGGGGTTGATATAGTGATTAAACATAGGTATTTATCCTGGCTGCGAACTCAATACAGCTATTGTCTCGGATCGAGGCGATCGCGGTCAGTGACCCTAGGACAGATTTTCAGGCGATCGCATCACCTGTCTTAAGTGATACCACTTACCCGTCCGGTGTGAGATAAATCAGCATTATCGGAGTCATCAGGATCTCAAAACTGTTGCAACTGGGCCGCTTCGTTAAAAAAGCGTCGTCCTAAACTGGCAATTAGGAGACTGGTGGCGATAAAGTCCGTCAGGGCGATCGCAAACATAATCAGCATTTGATAAGCCGCCGCATCAATGGGATTGGCCCCACCTAACAACTGTCCCGTCACCACTCCCGGTAAGGTGACTAACCCCACCACCATCATCGAGTTGACAATTCGCACTGTTCCCGCGCGAATCGCCTGTTTCCGGTAGTTGGCCAACGCCTGTCGGGGAGTCGCCCCGAGACTGAGATAGGTTTCAATCTCTAAGGGATGATGCTCAATCAGACTCACAAACCGCTCCCCAGCGATGGCCGCCGCATTCATGGCATTTCCCATCATCATCCCTCCCAGGGGAATCAGATATTGAGGGTTAGACCAGACTCCAGGCTGACGTAGGACTAATATATTGATATAAAGCAGGGTTAGTCCCGTACTCACGGCAATGGCACCCCAGACCAACATGAACAATCCCGGAACCTTGCGGCTGATGCGATTGCGGGCCACCACCGCCGCCAGACTGACCATCACCAGCAAGACGGCAATCAGAATTAGGGGATTTTGCCAAGTGAAGACAACCTGTAGGATGACCCCCAGCATCAGTAGCTGAAGGGTAGTGCGGGCCGTGGCGAGGGATAATTCTAACGTCAGTCCCAACTCTTGCCAGGCCGCAATGGCAATGGCGATCGCCGCCATGCCCACGGCGATCGCTAAATCGATTAAATCGAGTTGAATATAGCCCACGTTGTTGCCTTTAATTTTTAGAATAACGACTTAACTAATATCTCTGAGGACACCGAGTAACACCGGCTTGCCGTAGAAGCGAGTTCGGACTCCATAAAGTTCGACTAAAACTCGTTTGCCTCCCTTGCGTTGTCCTTGAAAAATACAGGAAACAGAGTCCGTTTGTCCACGAATACATTTATAAACCTGTTCTGAGACTCGATCATAATGCTCATTGGTAACTAGAGAAAATATCCCTTTTAAATTCGCCAACTCTTGCCGTTTATAGCCAAAAATTTTGGCGAGTTTTGGATTAGCATAGATGAATTTTCCATCCCAAACTACAATGTATAGCCCCAAGGTATTTAAACGATTTAACCGAGATTGACGGCGATCGCCGGTCACGGAACCTCCCTGCGATCGCGGGGGGTCTGACCCCCGAGAAGGCCGAGAGGACGAAGGGCGATTCGAAGGAGGAGGAGGAGGAAGCGGGAGGTGAGAGGGCAGATCAGCCCCTTGTGACGATTGCAGTGGAGGGGAACTCGACTTCGCCGACCCTGACGAGAGTCGTAACCCCGGTGGCGATGAAACCGACGGTGTTTCTCGCTCAGGGCTTAAACAGCGCACCACATCCAACACCAGCCCAATGCGCACCGCCACCGCTTCCATTAGCTCAGCCATCTGAACTCGAAAATGGCCTTGATCGGGGTGCATTAGAGTAATAATGGCTAAGACCGTATTTTTTCGCAGCACCGGCACACAAAGCACAGAACGCACATGATAGGGTTCACCCGGTAATTGCAGCCAACGCTCATCTAAGGTCGTATCCGTAATAATGCCCGTTTGTCGCCGTTGATAGACCCAACCCGCTAACCCCTGATGCAGCACACGCCCAACTAACGACTCGCGCTCTTGGCGAATAATGGCTCCCCGAGCCAACACCGACTCAATCACAGTCCCCCTCTCGTCGAGTAAAAATAAACTACTCTCGTCAACCAGGGTTAAACGATTCGCACTACGGAGGACTTGTTGAGATAACGCTCGCAATAACAGAGTTCGAGACGGATGTTCACCACAGGCCAGGACTGTTCGCAGCAATTCCCCTTGTACCTCATCGGCCTGATTTTCCAGCCGCACCTGTTCAAACTCCTGGCGAACCGCCTTGAGTTCTTGGATGAGTTGCTCTTTTGTCGGTTCGCGATCGTCCATACTAGGGTTTAGCGACGAGAAAGACTCTCAGACGGGGTAGTTATGGTGATATCGTAGTCGATATCGCCCCTGGAGCAGCTTCCCCTGGGGGCGTTAAGGTCTTCAGATATCGGCGATCGACATCGGCGATCGACATCGGCATTTCAAGGGGCATTTCAAGGGCATTTCTCGGTAGAATTGCCATAGATGTTAGGGAGTGATTCAGTCTTTTGGGAAATCTGGTCTTAGTCACCGGAGCAGCCCGCTCTGGAAAAAGTGAATTTGCCGAACGGTTGGCCGAGCAGCACAAGGGTATTGTCACCTATATTGCCACTGCCCGCCGCAATTCCCAAGATCGAGATTGGCAAGCTCGCATTGAACGTCACCGCCAACGTCGCCCGAGTCATTGGCAGCTTCAGGAGGTTCCCCTCGCCATTAGTGCCTGTCTTGAGCAATTGAACCATCCCCAAACCTGTCTATTGCTCGACTCATTGGGGACTTGGGTTGCTAACACATTAGACGAGTCTGACTCAGACTGGGACCATCGTCGTCAAGCATTTTTGTATCAGGCCAGTAACTTTCAGGGAACTTGTATTCTTGTGGCCGAAGAAACCGGTTGGGGCGTGGTTCCGGCGTATCCATCAGGGCGAGTGTTTCGCGATCGCCTCGGCGAATTAACACGTCACGTCGGGGCCAGAGCCGACAAAACCTATCTAATCGTTGCCGGCCATAGCCTTAATCTCAGCGAAATCGCTGATCCCCTCTAAGACCTCAGCCTGAGTTGACTACGACTTATATTAGCCAAGATGACTGCCCTCATCTTGGCTTAATCTTAAGTATCTATACCAATTTAAGGAACCATCTGTCCTGAAAAATCGTTTAAGATGGGACTAGAGTTCTATCATTACGCATTTTTATGGCTTCTGAAACGCAAGTTAAACAGTATTTAGCAGATTGGTTTCAGCTCGGCAAAAAACTGCTTATCAATGACCACGCAGAACTCCCTCATCCCCTCTTTGAAGGCAGTGACTACAGCCGAGCCTTTGAACGCTGTTGGGCCGCTGTTTCCTGTCCCCAACTCAGCTACAACTGCTATCTCGAAGGCACCGAGACTAGCATCGGCCAACTCCTCGACGAAGATTGGGAGATTGCCCCTTGCGCCCGCTGTACCATGCCTGTAGCCCTACCAGTGGCTGGGGTGAGTCCCGTCTTGTGTCCCTGTCATGACTTGCCCTCCTGGCCCAATTTGAACCTTCCTAAACCGAGAAAGCCCGTCAATACTCAGGTGAGTTTGCGGGAAATTTGCCGCCGCCTAGTGGCGAATCATGATTAAACCGGTACAGCCGTTCGTTGTTTAGGAACGTCGTAGCTTAAAAAGTCATAGGCCAGATCGGTTGGCGGAAAAATCGCCCGTGCCTCATCGAGTAAATCTTTGAGATCCAGGTCATTTCCAGGAGCATAGCGGGGACTAAAATGAGTCATAAAAAGCTGTTTGACTCCTGCACTCAAGGCCACTTGGGCCGCCATCGTTGACGTCGAGTGCAACCGTTGTTCGGCTAAATTGGCATCTCGGTGAGAAAATGTGGCCTCATGAATTAACACATCAGCCCCTTGCGCCAAACTTACGGCATTCTCACAATAAATCGTATCCGTACAATAGACGACCTTGCGTCCTGGTTGTGGCTCACCGCACAGATGACGACCGTTGATCACCCGGCCATCCTCTAGGGTAACAGGGTGTCCCTGTTTGAGTTGTCCATAAACCGGTCCTGGAGGGATTCCCAGGGCCTGGGCCTGGGCCACATCAAAGCGTCCCGGACGATCTTTTTCCTCAACGCGGTAGCCATAGGCGGGGATGCGATGATCGAGGCGATCGCACAACACCCGATACCCCTCATCCTCATAAATGAGTCCCGGCTTGTGCTTATGAATCGTAATCGGATAATGCAAATGGGTATGAGAATAGCGCGCACAGGCTTCGAGATAATTTTCGAGCTGGGGGGGGCCGTATAGATCAATGCGATCCGGCGCTCCCGCTAAGCCAATGCTGGCGAGCAGCCCCATTAAACCAAACACATGATCCCCATGCATATGGGTAATAAAAATACGGCGAATCCGCCCCACCTTCAAATCACTCTGAAGCAGTTGATGTTGCGTTCCTTCCCCACAGTCAAATAGCCAAATCTCACCCCGTTGTTTCAGGCGCAGGGCTAAACTGGACACATTTCGCGATCGCGTCGGGACTCCCGAACTGGTTCCTAAAAAAACGATTTCCACTCGCTTGACTCTCGTTAAGGAAATTGGCAACGCAAACCGGGGTTGAGGGATCTGTCTTTCGTTTCACGACAGAACCAACTTCAAGACTCCTAGCTTACTATGGTATCCTAGCACCGACCTCGGTCTATCTTCGAGTCGTCGGTCACTTTCAAGGAGAACTAAAGGATGCTGCTATTGAAAATTGCCGCGTCTGTGACGGGCCGAGCAAGGGGAACGGCTCAACAGGGATCATCGCCAACGAGAGAAAAACCCCCCGAAACCCCAAAAACGGCTAAGCGAAGGCACACGAGATTTCCTTATTTCTGGCGAGGGATGACCAGTCTTTGTTTTTGGGCCTGCTCCCTCGTTCCTGGCCTAGCCCTGGAACTTCGGGTGGCCGTCGAGAAAAACGTCGGTGAACTCACCGTCGGCAGTTCAACCCCCGCCCGCATTCGCAGTCGCTCGGGGGCGGTCTTGGGCAACCTCAGCCAGATGAATGCCTTTGTCGCTCGCTCCACTGGGCAAGCTGTGGCGCTCGATCGCTGGCAAGGGGAGCAATTATGGATTGAACCCACCAACCATGGCCATGTTTATATTGGCGATCGCTGGTATCGAGGCAAAGTTCTCATCGTCCGAGGACGTTACGGGATCACAGCCGTCAACTACGTTGATATTGAATCCTATCTCTACAGTGTTCTCGGGGCAGAAATGGGGGGAAGTTGGCCCCTAGAAGCCCTCAAAGCCCAAGCCGTCGCCGCTCGCTCCTACGTCCTCTACCAGCGCGATCGCTATGGGAATCGGACCTATGACGTCGGGGATGACAGCTTCTGGCAAGTCTATCGCGGTATGCAGGAAGAGTCGAGCCAAACCCACCGAGCCACCGACGCCACCCGAGGCCAAGTGCTCAGCCATGATGGCAAAGTCATCGAGGCCGTCTTTCACGCCTCATCGGGAGGCCATACCGAAGATGTTGAACAGGTGTGGGATGAAGTCAAACCCTATCTCAGAGGCGTTCCTGACTTTGACCACAACTCACCCAACTATCATTGGCGCGAATCCTTCTCCCAATGGGAACTCACCCGACGACTCGGCGGCGTCGGAACCGTGGTGGGACTTGTTCCAGAACAGCAATCTCCCAATGGCCGGTTGGTGACGGTCAGAGTGGTGGGCTCGGCCGGAACCGCCATCGTTAAGGGAGATGACCTGCGCTCGGCCCTGGGGTTACGCAGTAGTTTGTTTACCATTAGCTCCGGAGGCGGCTATTTTACCCTCTCCGGGCGCGGTTTTGGCCATGGTGTGGGCATGAGTCAATGGGGGGCTAGATACCTGGCAGAACAGGGCTATAGTTACCGTCAAATCCTCTCCCATTACTATCGCAACACTCAGTTAGCTCAGTTACAGACCCAATAATCTGGCCCTCAACGGCTATCAGGTTGTATCTTCGCTACCATGAAAGCTATAGATACCCTTGAGGACATCATCATGGCTGTTGACACTCCCGCCGTTAAATCAAAGATTATAACGGGGGATTCTTGCTTCATGACTGTTTGTCTAGCCCCAGAGCATTTTTGCCCCGAAACCCCGTC
>LJZT01000032.1 GCA_001314905.1 Phormidium sp. OSCR | reverse complement strand
GACGGGGTTTCGGGGCAAAAATGCTCTGGGGCTAGACAAACAGTCATGAAGCAAGAATCCCCCGTTATAATCTTTGATTTAACGGCGGGAGTGTCAAGGGACGGTTCAGGGGTTGGCTTTAGGGTTGGCGGTCATAATCTGGTAGGCATTGTAGAGGTTTTGAAAGACGATGTAGAACATTGGGCCGAGGGCAAAGCTCGGTTTGAGGAAGGCCAGGATAAACCAGACGGTGAACATGGTGTTTTTATGGCCGAGGGATTGGCTAACTTCTCGGTCGAGTCTGCCCTGATAGAGCCATTGGCCGAGGAGACGACCGAGGCTAAAGTTGACGACACAGATAATTAGGGCATGAACGGCGATCGCAGCAATGGCCAGGGTCGAGAGGTTCTCTTCCTGGCGGATGAAGTCATTGGCGCTGGCGCTGGCCAGGGTGAGCAGGATGACCCAGATGTAGAGGGAAAGCTGTCGCCAGTTCATGGGCGATCGCCAAGGCTCAGGAAGTCGGTTCCACAGTTGGGCCAAAATTAGGGGAACGGAAAAAAGGACGGCGATGGACTGCAACATGGGTAGGGGATTGGCACTGCGATCGCCCTCGAAGAGCCAACTACTGAACAGGGGAACGGATAGGCCTACAAAGAGATGGGTGAGAATCACGGCCACGGTGACATATTCCATGTTACGGCGCAACAGACCGATGACGGCGGGAGCGGCGGCGGCGGTGGGCGCTATGGCGGTGATAAAGTACAAACGGCCCAGGCTAACATCGATGGGAGACAGCAGGGCATACCAGCCTAGGGCGATGACAATGTTACTGCTGGCAATGAGCAGGGCTTGGGGACGAAAGCCCTGCCAAACTTGATGCAGATCGAGATGGACAAAGGTGGCCAACAACAACAGCATCAACAGGGGGCGAATGGCTGGGCTAAAATAGGCCAGTTCTGGCACGAGGGTGCCGAGGGTAATGGCAATGAGGGGCAGTATGGCTTTCAACGACTAGATGGGGCGAGCAACGGTATAGCAAAAGTTGGTCTGAATAGGACAAAAAACAGGGGACAAGAAGGCAAAAGGCAAAAGGCAAAAGGCAAAAGGCATAACCCACCCCTGCCCCTCCCAGGAGGGGAAGGCAAAAGGCAAAAGGGAACAGGGAACCCCGGAACAGGGAACAGGCAAGAGGTAGGGGATTCTCTCCCAACTCAGAGTGTCCTAAGCCAATCTTCGATTGCTATACATCAAGAGATAATGGTTAGCCTTGGGCTTTGGTTTTGGAGATGAGGGCGATCGCATCGGCTAAAGCGCCCGTTAACTCGGTCCGGGTTTTTTGATGGTTCTGTTGTTCGGCGTTGAGGGCGATTTCTAACTCTTGAATTTGAAGCAGTAGGCGATCGCGCTCTAGGGACAGATCTAAGAGTTGCTCTTGCAGTTGGCTGATATCGAGACCATCGAGGGCCTGTTGATGTTGACGGCGACGGTCTGCTTCGGACTCGTGGGGGAGCGATCGCCGCTGTTCTAGGAGCGCTTCGAGTTCGGCGATGCGCTCTTGTCCCCGTTGTACGTCTTGGCGACGTTGTTCGGCTTCTCGGTTATAGAGCGATCGCCAATGGTCCCCCTGTTTTTGTGCCTCTTTGATGGCTGTTTGAGCGTCGGCCAGGTGCTGTTTTAATTCACTAATCTCCCGCAGCCATTGGCTGACATCCTGGGTGAGTTGCTGGGAATTGAGAGGTTGGGGAGTATTCATGGTTGCCAGAGTTAGTTGCCAGAGTTAGCCGCCAATGACTCGTTTGATTAGGCCAAGTTTGCCCTCATAGGGCGCGTAACGCCAGTTGAGGTCAAACCAGAGGCCTTTGTGTAACACACTTTTGTAATGGGAGAAGGTATCGAAGCTGGCTTTTCCATGATATTGCCCTAACCCACTGGTCCCAACGCCACCAAAAGGGAGTTCAGGAACGGCCAGTTGCATGATGGTGTCGTTGACGCAAGCTCCCCCGGAAGAAGTTTGCTGCAAGACCTGGTTTTGTAGGGATTTGCGGTTGGAGAAGATATAGAGGGCCAGGGGTTTGGGACGGGCGTTAATGGCGGCGATGGCCGCTTCGATGCGGTCATAGGTCAGAACTGGCAAAATTGGCCCGAAAATCTCCTCTTGCATGATGGGATCGTCCCAGGTGATGTCGTCGAGGAGAGTCGGGGCGATGTAGCGTTGGGCGCGATCGCAGGTTCCGCCGACAACGACGGTTCCGTTGTTGAGGAACCCGGCCACTCGGTCAAAGTGGCTCTCGCTAACGAGTCGCGCCAAATCGGGACTTTCGGCGGGATTGTCGCCGAAGAACTCGTTAACATATTTTTTTATATATGTCAAGAGTTCGTCTTTGCGACGGCGATCGACCAGGATGTAATCGGGGGCGATGCAGGTTTGGCCGGCGTTGATGAATTTGCCCCAGGTGAGCCGTTTGGCGGCGACGGGGAGGTTCACGTCGGCATCGACGATACAGGGACTTTTACCGCCGAGTTCCAAGGTGACGGGGGTCAGATGTTGGGCGGCGGCCTCCATGACGATTTTGCCGATGCGGGTGCTACCGGTAAAGAAGATATGGTCAAATTTTTGGGCCAGGAGGTCTTGGCTGGTCTCGACGCCTCCTTCTAGGCAGCTAATATAGGCGGGGTCGAAGGTTGCTTCGATTAGCTCGGTGATGACGCGGGAGGTGTGGGGGGAGAGTTCTGAGGGTTTGACGATGGCGCAGTTTCCGGCGGCGATCGCTCCCACTAAGGGACTAATACTCAGTTGGAAGGGGTAGTTCCAGGGGGAGATAATCAGGACAACCCCTAGGGGTTCGGGGTAGATGCGCCCTCGGGAGGGAAATTGATCGAGGCCGGTGCTGATGGTTTGGGGTTTGGCCCAGGCTTTGAGATGTTTGATCGCATGGGTCACTTCGGCGATCGCGGCAATTTCAAAGTAGGCCTCGAATTCGGGGCGACCGAGATCGGCGTGGACAGCCTCGACGATGGCTTCGCTGCGCTCTTGGATGGCCTGTTTGAGTCGTTTGAGTTGTTCGAGGCGGAAGTTAATGTCCTGGGGTTGGCCGCTGGCGAAGAATTGTCGCTGTTGCTGTAGGCGAGAGGCGGCGAGGGATGAGGGGTGTGTCGGGGTTAGGGTCATCGTGGCTGAAGATGGGGAGTTGGATACAAATGGAGAGCGAAAAAATGGAGAGAGATGCCGCTTCGACATCCTCTCTCCATCTATGGTAAAGAATTTTCATAATTTGCTAACCCGGTGCGCCCGTCTAACGATCGCCCTCCTGCATGATGCGCTGAAGGCTGCTTAGCCCTTTTTTCAGTCGCCGGGAGACGGTGACGGCGCTAATTCCCATGCGATCAGCGGTTTCTTTCTGGGTGAGGTCTTGCAGGAAGACAAATTCGAGGACTTTGCAGGTTCCGGATTCGAGTTTGGCCAGTCCTTGTTGCAGGAGAATCCGGTCTTCTTCGGCCAGTTGGAAGCTACGATATTGGCGATCGGTGACGGTTGCACCGAGGGACGTGCTGTAGTCATCTTCTTCGGCGACGGGAGCATCGAGGCTGAGGGGAGAGCGATTTTGTAGGGCCAGTTGTACGTCGAGCCATTCACTGACGGGTACGCCTAGGGCTTCGGCAATCTCTTCGTCGCTGGGAGTCCGTTTGAGTTTGCTGTTGAGTTCCCGGATCACTTTCTTGGCTTGGCGATGCAAGGTCAGCCATTGACGGGGGACGCGCATTGAGGGGCTGCGATCGCGCAGGTAATGCTGAATCTCACCTCGGATATAAGGGATCGCAAAAGAACTAAAGGCATGGCCTTGACTGAGGTCAAATCGTTCAATGGCCCGAATGAGTCCTAAACAGCCAACTTGTAAGAGGTCGTCGTAGGTTTCGTCACACTGTTTGAGCCAGTGGTGGACTTCCTTACGAACCAGTCCAATGTTGAGTTGGACGAGCTGGTTACGGAGTTGGGTAGATGGATCGGACTGAAACCGCTGTAGCAGTTCCAAACTTTCTTGTTTTAATTCCCTGGATTCTTGAATAGTCATAGTGACCTACTGGTGAAGTCAAGCGTTTCCCTAGTCTGTCGATGCACTCGCCAAGAATTTAGCTTGGATGAAACTTGGACTTAATTGTAATGGTTTGACGCTGATACTTCGGAATTTAATCTAGATTTACGGATTTTATACTATCTCTATCCTATCATCAGGGCTTGGGACTTAACTCCGTAATTGTACGGAAACCCTCGGGGCGGCCTCCGTCCAATCGAGGAAACCGTCCAGGACAGGGTCGGGAAAAATCCTTTAGAATGGGTTGGTATGTTACAAACTATTAAGCTAATCCTATGGAACTGACCTATTTAGATAGCAACTCCTGGCTGCTGGATTTCGATGGCTGTCGTATTCTCTTAGATCCTTGGCTGGTGGGGCCGTTGGTGTTTGGCAATAGTCCCTGGTTGTTTAAGGGCACTCGTCCGATTGAGCGGCCAATTCCCGGTGATATTGATTTAATTCTCTTATCTCAGGGATTGCCGGATCATGCTCACCCGCCAACCTTGGAACAGTTACCACGAAGCCTACCGGTGGTGGGATCGGCGGGTGCGGCTAAGGTGGCTCGCAACTTGGGGTACGAGGAGGTGGTGGCTCTATCGCGGCGGCAGATTTACACTTGGGGCGATCGCCTGCAAATCCAGGCCTTCCCCGGTTCTCCCATTGGCCCGACTACGGTGGAAAATGCCTATATCATCAGCGATTTACAGGCCCAGGTCTCTGTCTACTATGAGCCTCACGGGAATCATAGTCCTCTGTTGAAAGAGGTCCCGGCGATTGATGTGGCGATCGCCCCCTTGGTTAACCTCGAACTCCCTCTAGTGGGTCCGTTCATCAAGGGCAAAGAGAGCGCCCTAGAATTAGTCGAATGGATTAAACCTAAGTATATCTTACCGACGGCCGCCGGGGGAGATGTGAATTTTGAGGGGCTATTGGTGTCGATTCTCAAGGCCTCGGGAACGCCGGAGGAGTTCCAAGACTGTTTGAGGGATCATCAACTGGAGACGGAGGTGATTAACCCCACCCCTTGGACTCCCACCCCTTTAAATTTATCGATGGCCATCTAGGATGGGATAACCTCGTATTTCCGGAGTGCTAGGGGGCGTTGTGGCTCCAATTGCAGGAGCTATCAGAGGCTGGGGAAGGGCGACCTGTTTGCGCCCCGACCGTACCTCTAGCGGGGGGTATAGTTGGGGTTTTGTGGCAGTTGAATCTCAAATCGCGTTTGTCCAGGTTGAGAAATAATACTAATCGTTCCGCTGTGGTTTTCATGGATAACTTGATAGGCAATGGACAAGCCTAACCCTGTCCCTTTCCCGACCACTTTGGTCGTGAAAAATGGATTAAAAATTTGACGTTGTACCTCCTCTGGAATACCGGTTCCATTGTCTTGCAGGATAATCTTGATGCTATTGTCCTCGATGCAGTGGGTAGAGACGAGAATCTCCGGTGGCGGTTCGGGCTGTTGCTCTAAGCGCTCCTCGATCGCATCGATGGCATTCTCAAATAAATTCATCAAAACTTGATTGATCTGACTGGCGTAACAGGTAACTTTCGGAAGTTCAGAATAAGTCTTACTAATTGTAATATCGGGTCGTTGACCATGACCCATCAAACGATTTCTCAAGACCATTAACGTGCTATCAATGCCCTCATGAAGATCGACCGATTTCATCCCCATTTCATCGAGATGGGCAAAGTTTTTGAGAGAAGCCACAATGGTTTGAATTCGCTGCGCCCCAACTTCCATGGATTTGAGGATTTTGAAGATATCCTCTTGAAGAAAGGGTAACTCAATCTCCTCTTGCCAACTGGCGATCGCCTCGGGCGGTTGAGGATAATGATCTTGATAGCGATGTAGCAGTTCTAAGAGATCCTCAATGGTGTCTCGGACGGGGGTGAGATTACCATAAATAAAATTGACTGGGTTGTTAATTTCATGAGCCATCCCCGCCGCCAATTGACCTAAACTGGACATCTTTTCCGTTTGCACTAATTGCGCTTGGGTGCGTTTGAGTTGCCCGAGGGTGGCTTCGAGTTGTCGCGCCTTGTCTCGTTCCCGTTCCTCGCTGCGGCGTAGAGCCTCCTCCATTTGCATTCGTTCGACCACTTCTCGTTGCAGCCGTTTGTTGCTGTCGTAAACTTGGGCCGTGCGATCACGCACTCGCTGTTCTAACTCCCGTTGTGTCTGTTCTAATCGGAATTTTAGATGTTGTTGTTCGCTGATATCTTGCATCCATAATAGAGCCGTCCCCTCCAAGAAAGGAAACACCCACAACGAGAGCCAATGGGAGGTGTCCACCTCGGGGTGGGGCCTCTCAGCTGGGGTCAACTCAAGACAAAGATGACAGTCTTGTTGAGGATAGGTGATGGCGGTCTTGACGGCCATCAAAATCTGGTCTGCATCCGCATCTGAGAAACTATCATGGAGACAGGTTCCCGAAAACGACGGCTGTCCCCGA
Organism: Phormidium sp. OSCR; assembly: GCA_001314905.1. Lineage (GTDB taxonomy): Bacteria > Cyanobacteriota > Cyanobacteriia > Cyanobacteriales > Geitlerinemataceae > Sodalinema. Next base: position 35,517 of record LJZT01000032.1, on the reverse strand, counting down.
AGTTTGGAGAAGGACTCCACCCCGAGATGGCGTTGCTGAGCCTCTTTTGGATCGTTTGAACAGTACTGGCCCTGACGATCGACTAACACCAGGCGATCGCCAACGAGGCTAAACAGCCGTCGTAATTGGGCTTCGGCGGTCATGAGGCGGGTTTGAAGCCCCTGGCGATCGCTGACATCATAGCCAATACAGAGTAACCCCCGAGGGCCTCCCAACTGATCTGCGAGTAAACAGATATGCCAGTTGACCCAAACCTGTTCCCCGTTGCGTCGGCGAATGGGAACGGTACGAGATAAGGCCAGGGTTTGCGTCTGTTGGGCTTCTTGTACCAAATCCTGTAATTCAGGACTTCTTAATCGTTGGGCTAGGGGAGTTTCTTCGAGGGTGGGGAAGTCGTAGCCGAGAAAATTTTGACTGTAGAGATTGGCAAATCGAGGCACTCCATTGAGATCCAATTGCAGTAATAACACCGGTGTGCGATCGGCCATACAGCGATATTGGCTTTCCTGCTGATTCAGTTGCTTCAAGACCGACTCCGTTAGCTGAGAGTAGCGTTGACGGCTGCGCAGGATACTCGATAGCAATAGCATAGCCCCGAGGGTGGTGGCGGTTCCTAGGATACGAATCCAGGGCTGTAGGGGCGATCGCCGGGTCCATCCCTGTACCGGCGTGGCGGCAATTTGCCAGACTTCTTGAGAAAAGCGGACATCGGCCGTGACGGGGCGCTCGTTAAAAACCGCTCGATTGCCGACAAGGAGCTGTGTTGACCCTCCGACACGGCGACGCAAGGCCCAATCTAACCCCGATACTCGCTCCCCCAGGGGACTCTCCTCAAGCAACCGCTTTAAATCCAGGGGTAGGTTTAACTGGCCCAAGGGGTTAGGGTTGGCCGATTGAGGGGTTAAATCGATGGGAATGATCAGTTGAACTTGGCCAGACGAGTCCTCCTCGGCGGCTTGCAGCCGGGGACTCGCCGGTCTGGACTCGGATTCGATGGTAAGGGGTGTCCAGACCAGGTGACGAATGGCCGGATAGTCTTGTTGGAGTTGTGGGTCGTCAATAGCTCTGTGAGGCTCTGTCAGAGGGCTATTCGGGGAGGTCTGATCTCCCCAACGCTGGGCCACCTGTAGATGGGTGTTGAGTTGTCCTTCGAGGATACTGCGAACGGTGTTGAGTTGCTGAAGAACGGATTGGCGAGTCTGGGACTGGAAACGACGGCGTTCAGCCTGATCCAAGAACATCACGGCTAATCCCAGCACCAAACCCGTCGCAAAGGTCGCCCAAGGGACAGAAAGGGGGGAAGGTTTCATGGGGGCCATTGGCACAGTAGAAGGCGATCGCCGTCGGGAGTTAACGATACAGCATTGAGATCTAGCACAGGGACGCGATCGTCTAGGGGGTCAGGTTCTATTTAAACACCTGCTTTGGGCGGTCAGCTTCTGGGGTGAACTAGGGCCGGCGAGACCCATCTCAGGGCCACTATCGATCAATTCGGGGGGAAATCAATGCCCTGAACGGGTTAAAGTGAAAACAGCAAGGTGTGTCAACGCACCTGATCTCAGATGACACGTTAAAGGTAAGTGGATGGACATCGCGACTGAAACAATCACGCCCATTGCAATCGTACTGTTTGCTGCTGGAATTTTGGTATGGGGCTATGTCCGTGCCCGTCCCTACGGCAAAATCGGTCTGTTGTCGTGGTTACAGTCGGTGTCGGTGACCGCACCCTGGTTGGTCTTTTTTGGTCTGTTGGCGGCCGGGATCTATATTAATCTAGCCCTGGAACTGTTGGTTATTGTTCTGTCGATTATTGTCTATGTTGCCCTCGGACGACAATTGCGACAGGCGGCTCAAGATCCCCAGGAACGGGCAGAGTTACAGAATTTGTTGCAAAACAAGATGGCGAAAGGGGAGTTTTCCGATGGGGATGAGTCTTCCTCGACGGATGCGGTGACGCCTGAGGCGACATCCTCGCCGTCAGATTCCCCGTCTTCTCCTGGGGGCGAAACGGCCCGAGAGAAGGATTCGTCTCGGCCGGCGAGGAAACCGGAACTGGCGAAGGCGGCGTTGGAGTTTCCTGCGATTCCGGATGAGGATTTGGGCAAGATTCAAGAGATTTTTGCGATTGATACGTTTTTTTGTACGGAGACGATCCCCTATCAGTCGGGGGCGATTTTTAAGGGCAATTTGCGCGGTGAACCTGAACCGTCGTATGATCTGTTGTCGTCTCGCTTGCGGGAGCGGTTGGGCGATCGCTACCGCCTGTTTTTGGTGCCAGATCCCGAGGGGAAACCGGTGGTGGTCATCTTACCTCAGGATAGGGACCCTCAACCCCTCAGCCAAGGGCAACAACTGCTGGCGTTGGGGTTAGCGGTGGCTACGGTTTTCACGTCGTTGGAGACGGCTGGGATCTTTTTAGGGTTTGATTTGTTTAGCGATTTCGGCCGTTGGCCCGAAACGTTACCGTTGGCGTTGGGGATTTGGGCGGTTTTATTAGTTCATGAGTTGGGCCATCGGCTGATGGCCAGTCGTTATGGGGTGCGTCTGTCGCCGCCATTCTTTCTACCCACTTGGCAAATTGGCTCGTTTGGGGCGATTACTCGCTTTGAGTCGTTAATTCCTAATCGTTCGGTTTTGTTTGATGTGGCGATCGCCGGGCCGTTGGCGGGAGGACTGGTTTCGTTGGCGATGGTGGTTGTGGGATTGTTTTGGTCAAATTCAGGAAGTCTGTTTCAGCTTCCGACGGAGTTTTTCCGAGGTTCGGTTTTGGTGGCCCTGTTGGCGAAGGGATTTTTGGCCCAAAACCTCAATCAAGCTCTGGTGACGGTGCATCCGTTGGTGATTTTGGGTTGGCTCGGATTGGTTGTGAATGCGATTAATTTGATGCCGGCTGGACAGTTGGATGGGGGACGAGCGATTCAGGCAATTTATGGCCGCAAAATTGCTGGACGGGCGACAATTGCGACGTTGATTGTGTTGGCGATCGCCACGTTTGCGAATCCGTTAGCGTTGTATTGGGCCATTATTATTTTGGTGTTACAGCGAGAGTTGGAACGTCCGAGTCTTAATGAAATTCGTGAGCCGAATGATACTCGCGCGATTATCAGTTTAGTCTCTCTGTTGATGATGCTATTAATTTTGTTGCCCCTGACTCCGAGTTTGGCGTTGCGGTTGGGAATTGGCGGGTAGACCGGAGAAGGCTACAGATAAGACGTAGGGGTGTGTCGCAAGTTCGCGCCCTCTTCTTTTGGAGGCGGGGAAAATTTTTCCCAATCTACTGAGTTGTGATTGGGTCGACCCTGATTTGCGTAAATACCCCGATCCGATGTTGTCGCCATTACCGTTTTGACCAGTCGGGTGGCGATCGCCGCCTGACTCGATCTAAGCTCTATCAAGACTGTTTTCGAGCTCGTTCTGAATTGGGTCATGAGATGGAGTCTTGACAGAGCGACAAAAATAACAGAAAACGCATCGAAACCCTGAAAAATGCTCCGGGTTTTAAGAATTTATGCTAGAAATAAGATAGTTTGTCTTTACGGAGTATTGTCGATAAATGAAAGCAATCGGAACCCATCTGGTCGTTGATGCCTGGGAATCCCCCGCTGAGTTGCTCAATGACCCGGAGTGTATTCGTGGGGCACTCATGGATGCGGTTTCAGTCGGAGGAGCAACGCTGATTGACTTATGTGTACACCAGTTCAGTCCCCACGGGGTAACTGCAACAGCTACCTTGGCAGAGTCTCATATCGCTCTGCATACCTGGCCTGAACATGGCTATTTTGCGGCAGATTTGTTTTTTTGCGGTGCAGGAAACCCTCGAAAGGCTCTGGAGTTTTTAACTCAGGTGCTGCAAGCCAAACAGGCAAAGATTACAACGTTAACTCGTGGCTTTGAGCCGATGGCTCGGCCTGAGGATTCGAGTCGATGGATACCTGAAACTCAGGCGGTTCCGGCTGGCTAAATACCTCGGTCAACGTTGATAACGGTAGCGATCGCAGTCTTCCCCCTGGGAAAATCGCGATCGCGTTGCAATTTAGGGGTGCAATTTAGGGGTGCAATTTAGGGGTGAACTCCCCCAAAACGTCCCCAAAACGTCCCTCAAATCTCCCTACAACAAAGGTTGTGGACAGCCACCCGAAAGAATTGGGGCCAGGTTAACGACGGCTCCCACCACCGCTACAGCCGGAGCTTCAAATCCTGTCGCTTCAACCTGTTCGATAATGGAACCAAGGGTTCCGAGTAGTTCTTCTTGGTCTGGCCGGGTTCCCCAACGAATTAGAGCGATGGGGGTGTTGGCATCCCGTCCGGCTTTGAGCAGACTGTCGATGATATTGGGGAGGTTACGAACGCCCATGTAGATGACGATGGTTTCTGAGCCTTGGGCGATCGCCTCCCAGTTGACCTCGGGCCGGTATTTGTCCACCATTTCATGGCCCGTGACAAAGGTAACTGAGGAACTGTACTGACGATGAGTTAGAGGAATCCCAGCATAGGCGGGGGCCGCAATCCCCGAGGTGACACCGGGAACCACCTCTACCGAAATTCCAGCGACTAACAGATCCTCCATCTCCTCTCCCCCTCGGCCGAAGACGAAGGGATCACCCCCTTTCAGACGCACCACCACGGCGTGATTTTGGGCTAGATCAATGAGGAGTTGGGTAGTTTGCTCTTGCAGCAGGGAATGGCGACCCCGACGCTTCCCGGCATGAATGCGATCGGCTTGGGGCGCAATCATAGCCAGAATCGGCTCACTGACGAGGGCATCATAAACCACAACGTCAGCGGATTCGAGCAGAGTTTTGGCTTTAAGGGTCAGTAAGCCTGGGTCTCCGGGGCCGGCCCCCACGAGATACACTTTGCCTACAGGGTCTGAAGAAATTACCAAGGTTGTCTGGGCAGTACGGCACAATTAAACAATAGTGGTTAACATTTTGATATACAATGCCCCGCTTTGTCTGTATCACTGTGAACTTTCTCCGTCAGCCAATCCTGAACCGGGGTCCAGTGACTCACAGCTTTGATGGCGTTCGAGTTGGATTCGCGAAATAACTGCTTGAAATATGACTGTGCAAGTACAATTCCTGCCCGATGATATTACGATCGCCGCCCAAGCCGGTGAACCGCTTTTAGATGTGGCCAAACGAGCCGGCCTCACCATCCCCACGGGCTGTTTGATGGGGTCTTGTCACGCCTGTGAGGTGGAACTCAATGGTGAGGCGATTTGTTCTTGTATTACGGCGGTTCCGGCGGGGATGGACAAGATTACGATCGATCTCTACAGTGACCCAGCTTGGTAATGATTACATGGCGTGGGCGTAGAGTCCTGGGGAGTAAGCCTCGATGACATTTCCTGTTTCCTGACAGGTGATCATGAGGTAGTCACAATGGTGACATTCGGTGCGGACTAAACGGTTTTGAGCGACGTGATGCCGCTCTCCAGGACGACCACAGTTGGGACAACGAATGGTGGTCGGCTCGCTGGTTATGGATCGAGAATCTAAGCTGAGTTTCATGGGGGTCAATGTTAAAGTTCGGTTAAAACGGGTTTAAATGATGGGTGAGATTATGGCTGTTGAATCTCTCGATGGATGGCGATCGCAGTCCAGATTTTTTTAAGTCTTGCCTGCTTCAGTAGATCTAACTAGATAGAAGCACCCAAATCTCTCGATTGTTTGAGATTTTCACTATTATAACGTGATCCCAACTAGAGGGATTGCCAAGATAGAGCGACAGAAATCCCTGTTACAACCGCGTTTCCAAACCCTCTACCCCTAGGAATATCTTTAAGTCTTCTCCATAAAATTTTAATATTTGAACGGCGCTTCCCCCGAGATCCCAGAAGGGATGTTACGGTTTTGCCAGTTGATATCCTGGAGGGAGAAGGTACGGTTTCCCGAACCTTGCCTCAATGGGCAAACATCGGGGGTCTTAACGGTCTTACAGTATTAAGAATTGTTAAACTGTAAAAAAAGATACAGAAAATCGCTATACTAATAAGTGCGGAACTGAAAACGTCTTGACCGCAACCTTTTAAAAACAACCGTAGAGGAATATCAATCATGTCTTTAACCGATCGCAGCCGCGCTCTGATGAGCCGTCATCATCAAGCCATCCGTAATCGCCAACAATCGTTATTGAGCCGTGTTGCTGAAGAAGCCGGGATTCCCGGAGAAGCTGGGGAACATTGGTCTCACGTTCAAGGTAAACCTTCTTATAACAACTCCATTTCCTATGATCGCAGTGGTGCAACAATGAGCTAGGTCTGATCGTGACCTGTGACAGCTAGGTTGCAGGTTGCATCCTAGGATTTGAGTTCCGCGTCTGGCCTTGGCCAACGCGGCATTTTTTTTGGCCCACCCAGCCCTGTTTCCGACTGCCTTTTGCCTTCCCCTCCGCTATCTTGGATAAAGATCTCTCAACTGCGTCACCTATGTCTTCTCCCGCCTATCTACTTGTCGCTCATGGTAGCCGTGATCCTCGCCCAGCCAAGATTGTGAACCATTTAGCGGTTCAGATGAGAGAACGACTGGGGGGACATCCCGTGGGGACAGCGGCCCTCGACTGTCAACCGCAACCGCTGCATGAGCAATTAGAGCGATTTTGTCAACAGGTGCAATCTCCCGTGCAGATTTTGCCCTTGTTTTTGTTGCCGGGAGTCCATGTGCGGGAGGATATTCCCGAAGAGGTGGCGATCGCGCGATCGCACCTCCCCGACAGCCAAACCATCGAGATTTTGCCCTACCTGGGCAGTCATGACGGACTCAGCCAAGTCCTGCGGGAGCAAATCCAGGCCCGGGGCGATTGTCAGGCTTGGATTCTCCTGGCCCATGGTAGTCGTCGTCCGGGGGGAAATGCCCCCATCGAGGCGATCGCCGCTCAACTTCCCCAACAAGTGGGCCGTCCCGTTCGTCCCGCCTATTGGTCTGTGGAGCCAAGTTTAGAGAGACAATTGGACGAATATGAGCAGGCTGGATATGCGCGAGTGGGGGTGTTGCCCTATTTCCTCTGTCCCGGTGGACTCACTGATGCCATTAGCGAACAGTTGCGATCGCGATCCGGGCTGCATCTTGACCTAAGTGAAACCCTCAGCGAAAGTCCACATCTGATTGAGGTTCTTCTCGATTTGCGTCAACGAGTTCCCGTTCCTTTCGCCGGATAACGGTTGGAGAGAGGAATCTCCTCGATCCGCTCACCCTCCACCGAGGCGTTGGATTTCTTGTCTAGCCCGCTGATAGCAGTCAACACGGCCCACATCGAGACAAACTTGCCCCCCACGCTCATAATCAGCAATGGCTCCAGAAATATCCTGAAGCTGCTCGCGAACCATGGCCCGGTTGAAATAGGCCGTTGGTGATTCATCGTTGAGGCGTAAGGCCTGAGTATGGTCTTCCATGGCCTGTTGATAATTGCCCAACTCCATATAGGCGGTTCCTCGATTACTAAAGGCCACGGGATTATCGGGTTCTAACTCAATGGCGCGGCTGTAGTCTTCGATGGCCCCCTCAAGATCTCCTAAGGCCCCTTTGGCCAGGCCTCGATTACTATAGGCTTTAGCGTGGTTGGGATTTAAGTCAATGGTTTGGCTACAATCGGCGATGGCCTCGGTATATTGCTGCAAATTGTAGTAGGCGACGCAGCGATTGTTGTAGGCGACCCAATCATCTCCAGTTAACTCCAGGGCTTTCGTACAATCGTCAACAGCCGCCTCATAGTTGGCTAAATTCAGATAGACACTACAGCGGTTGACGAGAGCTTTGGTATGGTCGGGATCTAAGGCTAAGGCTTGGCTGTAGTCCTGTTCAGCACCGGTATATTCACCCATGTTGAAGCGAGTCCGACCTCGACTGTAGTAGGCGTTAACATACTCAGGATCGAGGCGAATGGCTTGGGTGTAGTCGGAGATGGCGGCGGTGGGATCTCCGGCGGCGGAGTGAGCGAGGCCACGATTGAGATAGGCGTTGGGGGAATTGGCATCTTGGAGGATGGCTTGGGTGTAATCTTCGATTGAGGAGCGGTAGTCGCCGAGTTGATAGGAGATTAAGGCCCGTTGGTAATAGGCTTGGGCATCGTTGGGGGATTCTTGCAAGACTTGGGAAAAGTCCGTTAGGGCAGCGTCTAAGTCTCCGGCTTTGACTCGGGCTAAGCCTCGGTTATAGAGGGCGTCGGTGTTGTTGGGTTCGAGGTCTAGGGTTTGGCTGTAGTCGGCGATGGCCCCGTCATGGTCTCCCTGATCAAAGCGTAGATTGGCCCGTTGGTAATAGGCTTGGCTATGGTTGGGGTTATGGCGAATGGCTTGATTGAGGGCTTGTAGGGCGGCGTCAGGTTGACCCTGTTCGACGTTGTTGAGGGCGCGAGCGTAAAAGTCCTGGGCGCGGCTTTCGCGGGGACGTTGCCAGAGCCAAACGCCTAGGGCCAAGGTGAGAAACAGCAGCAGTAGGCCTCCAAGCCAGGGAAGCCAGGTCCGGGAGGAAGAAGAGCTGGCCACGACCTCGATGGCTTCGTCGTCTGGGGGACTGTCAGTATCGGTGTTGTCTTGATAGCGTTCGAGGATGGGGGCGAGGTCGTCTAAGACGTCCTGGGCGGATTGATAGCGTTTGCTGCATGAGTAGACCACCATTTTGTCGATGATGGCGGCGAGATCGTCGGAGACTTGGGTGCGTTTGCGCCAGATGAGGGTCCCTGATTCGTCTTGGAGTTTGGGCAGGTTGTTGGGGGAGACGCCGGTGAGGGCTTGCACGGCGATCGCCCCGAGGGCATAGATGTCGCTGTTGTATTGAGGATTGCCTTGGAACTGCTCGATGGGCATATAAACGGGGGTTCCGGCGGCGATGGTGCGTAGGGCATCGTCTTGGGCAATTTGTTGGCTGAGGGCTTTGACGGACCCGAAGTCGATGAGGATTAGTTCTTGGTCATGGTCGCGGCGGATGATATTTTCGGGTTTGACGTCACGGTGGATGACTTCATGCTGGTGGACGAAAACGAGTATCTGTAGGATATCCCACAAAATTTTGGCCACGGTGGCTTCGGGGAGGGCCTGGCCGGGGAGGATTTCTTCGCTGAGGGGATGGCCGTCGACGTATTCTTTGACGAGATAGAGTCGTTGTTCTTCTTGGAAGTAGGCCAGTAGGCGGGGGATGCGATCGTGGCTGCCGAGTTGTTCGAGGGTTTCGGCTTCTTGTTCAAAGAGGCGTTTGGCGGTTTCGAGGCATTCCATTCCCCCTTTGACGGGAGAGAGTTGCTTGACGACGCATTTGGGCAATCCGGGACGACGAACGTCAGCGGCGAGATAGGTTTGGCCGAAGGCCCCCGATCCCAAAATTTTGATGATGCGATAGCGTCTATCTAAAAGTGTGCCGATCACTAGGGTTTTGCTCGCACCTGCCACATCAGGACGCTCCTACTCCACAAATCTCTGGTCTTAATTATACTGGACAACATTTGGCGATGAATCTTTGGGGAATGTTCTCGGAGACGTTCGAGGGGTTAGCGGTTGGAGGAGATCAGGTGAGAGCGACGGGCGTTATGATGGTCTTGTTTCTTTTTTTCTTGGTTTTGTTGTCGTTCTTGGTCTCGTTTAGCTCGCCAGGCCTTCACGAGCCGTACTGTGCCAATGTAACTGGCTAGGCTGAGAAGGGTTCCGGTTACGAGGGAACCGACGAGTAAGTCGGCAAATAATTCGCCGGTTTCGTCGAGGAAGACGTCTAGGGAGTCCCATTGGCTAGGAGCGTCATGACTTGAACGAAGGAGCGATCGCCCAATTTGGAAGTTCAGCCAATAGATGGGAACGTAGGTGAGGGGGTTACTAATCCAGGTACAGATGGCAGCACAGAGTTTGTGACCCCGCAAAAGAATGGCCAGGAGGATGCTGATGGGGGTTTGCATCCCAAAGAGGGGAAAACAACCGGCAAAGACTCCAACGGCTACGCCTCGGGCGATGTATTGGGGAGGATCTTGGAGGCGAATCAGTCGCCAGTAGTAGTAGCGGGTAATCCGCCAACCCCGTTCGATGAGCTGAATCAGTTGGTTGAGGAGTCGTGAGCCGAGAGGTTGAGTCATAGGTGGGTGCAACGGGTGTTAATGGGAAATTTGAATGGGGAGATTTGAATGGGGAAATCTGAATGGGGAACTCTGAATGGGGAACTCTGTATCTTTTGGGGGGCGATCGCCGAGGAAAACACAGTTGACTGTCAAGGGACTGTACAACAGACTAGGATAACAAGGCTATTTGATGCGAGCATTCACGAATGTCTGAAGCAGTGCTACGGCGGGAGACGATCGCGGCGATCGCCACGGCGGTTGTCCCGCAACAGGGAAGTGTTGGAATTGTGCGGTTGTCGGGGGATAGGGCGATGGCGATCGCTCGACGGTTGTTTCACGCCCCAGGACAACAGGTTTGGGAGACGCACCGTATTCTTTACGGAACGATCCGTCATCCGCAAACTTCGGCGCTGGTGGATGAGGCCCTGTTGTTACTCATGGTAGCGCCTCGCTCTTATACGCGCGAGGATGTGGTGGAATTTCACTGTCACGGGGGGATGATGGTGGTGCAGGAGGTGTTGCAGTTATGTTTGCAGGCGGGGGCTCGTTTGGCGACGCCTGGGGAGTTTACGTTACGGGCGTTTCTCAATGGACGGATTGATTTAACGCAGGCTGAAAGTATTGCGGATTTGGTGGGGGCGCAGTCTCAGGCGGCGTCTCAGGCGGCGTTGGCGGGGGTTCGGGGAAAGTTGGCTCAGCCGATTCGTCGCTTACGGGGTCAATGTTTGGATATTTTGGCTGAGATTGAGGCGCGGGTGGATTTTGAGGAGGATTTACCGCCGTTGGATGAGACGGCGGTGGCTGGGGATCTCGCGGCGGTGTTGCTCGAAATTGAGAGGATGGAGGCCACGGCGAGTCAGGGGGAGTTGTTACGAACGGGGTTGAAGGTGGCGATCGTGGGTCGTCCTAATGTGGGAAAATCGAGTTTGTTGAATGCTTGGAGTCGTAGCGATCGCGCGATTGTGACGGAGTTACCGGGGACGACGCGGGATGTGGTGGAGTCGCAGTTGGTGGTGAGGGGGATTCCGGTACAGGTTTTGGATACGGCGGGGATTCGGGAGACGAGCGATCGCATTGAGCAAATTGGGGTGGAGCGATCGCGCCGGGCGTTACAGGAGGCGGATTTGGTGTTGTTTGTCCTGGATGCACAGTCAGGATGGACGGCGGAGGATGAGGCGATTTATCGGCGGGTGTGCGATCGGCCGGTGATTACGATCCTCAATAAGTGCGATTTGGTGAGTCAGCTACCGCAACTTCCCTATTGTACGGCTCCGGTGCTGACGGCGGCGGCGCAACAGGAGGGGATTGAGGGGTTGGAAGCGGCAATTTTAGAGAAGGCGAATGCGAAGGATGTGGAGATTGGTAATTTAGAGTTTTGTATTAATCAACGTCAGGCGGCGGCGTTGACTCGGGCAAAGTTGGCGTTGCAACAGGTTCGGAATACGATTGAGGAGGGCTTACCGTTCGATTTTTGGACGATTGATTTACGGGATGGGATTCGCGCTTTGGGGGAAATCACGGGGGAGGAGATTACGGAGTCGGTTCTCGATCGCATTTTTAGTCGGTTTTGTATTGGGAAGTAAGACAATGATAACCCTGGAATTGTTTCCCCTGGGGCGGTGCGTTCCGGCAGTTTTTAGAGTGTTGACCGAAGCTCAAAAGGGTTGCAAGCCGGGACGCACCCTACCGCATTTTTCCTTACTTCTATTGCGTTTCTAATAAGTTTAGGAATCGCTCTTGTTCGGCTCGTAAAATTTCAATGTCACCGCCACCGTTAAGGATGGAAAACCAAACTTTGCCTTTATTTTGGGTGGGTAAAACTCCGGCAAGAGTGCTAACTGCATTAAGGCTTCCAGACTTGAGGATTGCACGGGGGGGAAGGGGACGAACGGCTAAAATTCCTTCGGGTTCTCCGGCGATCGCCACCACATCGCCGAGGCTTAATCCGTGGGGCGATAATTCTCGTTCAATGGCTTGGTAAATACGAATCACGGTTCGCGGTGACATTTGGTTTTCTCGTCCTAATCCGGACCCGTTCACCAGTTGAATTTCTCGGTCGGGGATTGCGGTGGCGGTGATGGTTTCTTGGCGAACGGCGGCGGCCCCTCCGATGGCGTTGGCGAGGATATGGGCGATCGCGTTGTTACTGTAGCGGTTCATCAGTTTCAAGACTTGGGGGAGTGGGGGGGACTGATGGTTTAGCCAGGGTTGGAAATCTGGGGGAGGTTGGGAACGGTAACGCACTTGGCCCGAAATGGCAATTTCGGGCCGTGGGGTGTCTGGGGGAAGGGTTCGATATTGGGTTTCGGCCTCTGATGTCCAAAGACGAGCGTTGAGTCCTTGTTTGAGGAGTTCACCCGAGAGGAGGGAGTCTTCTTCAAAGTTCATGAAGAAGTCGCCGACGACAATTAAATCGCCGTTGACTTGTTGTAACCCCGCCTCTGTGAGTTGGTTGGCTACGGCGATCGCTTCTTCCCAGACAAAGAGGGGATTCGTGGCGCCGACGACCCATAAATCGCCCTCTAAGACGCCATCTTGTAACTCTCCCTGGGGGAAAAATTGGGTCGAGAAGCGATGTTCAACACCCAAACGACGTAAGGCGGCTAGGGTGGTGGCTAGTTTGGTGAGGGACGCCGCCGGAAGGGGGACGGTTCCGCCAATGTTGGCCAAGAGTTGGTCGTCGGTTTGTAGCCAAACTCCCTGTTGCTGAGGGTCGAACCCCTGACGAGCGAGACGATTGATGTACTCTTGTACCTGTTGCTGAACTTCAGGATCTCGATCGGCTAGGGAGAGTTGCGGCGGATTGGGACTGGGGGTGGCTGATGTGGCCCCTGGGGACGATGTCTCGGGAGATGTGTCGGGAGAGGGTTCGGGGGATGGACTGGGGGTGCAACTGGCTAGTAGCAGGGAGAGGCTGCTGAGACTGAGGAGGATGGGATATATGTTGGGGCGCATGGCTGGGGTTTTGCCGAAGGTCTTGTTAGGATAAGGTTGAGATTCTTTTGGTGAGCAAAGGTGTTGTGCGTAACTTCTTGATTCTGTTTGCCTTATTTAGCTTTGTTTGGACGCTGCAAAAGCCTGATTCACCCAGAAAAGGCGCTTTCTCGCAAAAAGATAAAGCCGTTTTGGATGAGCTTTTAAAGACTCCTGAAGATGTTATTTCTGATCATGGAAAAATTAAAAAGATTCTCAAAATCCTGGATAAAGGGTCTAAAAAGGCTGTTTCTGAATTTTATCACAGTGTTCGCTATCGTGTGTTTGACTGGTCTCAGCAATTTGGCAAGCCTCAAGTTGCGCCGGTTTTTGAGGACATTGCCCGAATTTATTATCAAAAGGTTTTGCCGGAGGAAAGCCCAATTAAGGTGATTGAACATATTCATAAAGATTTTGATTTTTTGTGTAAACCTTAATAGTTAATAGTTAATAGTTAATAGTGAATAGGGAATAGGGAATAGGGAATAGGGAACAGGGAACAGGGAACAGGGAATAGGGAATAGGGAATAGGGAACAGGGAACAGGGGAGAACCCACCCCGCCCTGCGGGCACCCCTCCCAGGAGGGGATTTTTCGCCCCTACAATTTGGTATGCCATGCAACACATTACTCCTATATCCTGAAAATCTTTGCTGGGATGGTGTTTTTTGGGGATAGTGTTTTTTGGGGAGAGTGATTTTTGGGGTTAGTTGCTTTTTTGACGTAGTTTTGACCAGCCATCTTCTAAGAGTCCATAGAGGACGGGAACGACGACTAAACTTAATAAACTTGAGGTGATTAATCCTCCAATAATGGCGACGGCCATGGGCTGACGTAACTCAGATCCTGCTCCCCAACCGATGGCGATGGGTAACATTCCTAAGACAGTAGAGGCGGTGGTCATGAGGATGGGACGAAAGCGGACGGTTCCGGTTTCTAATAAGGCTTCAAATCGGGGTTTTCCGGCTTTGCGAAGTTGGTTGGCGTAGTCCATTAAGAGGAGGGCATTTTTGTCTAAGAGTCCTAAGAGGAAGATGGTTCCAATTAGGGAAATCATGCCAAAATCACTTTGGGTAATCAGTAGGGCCAGTAACGCTCCCACGATCGCCAGGGGAAGGGATAAGCCGACGACGAGGGGTTCTAAGAGACGGCCGAAGGGCAGAATTAACACCAACAACATACAGGTGACGGACAGGGCCAGGGTTCCGCCAAAACTGCGAAAGACGCTGGCGGCGTTTTGGGCGTCGCCGCCGAGGTCGAGGCGAACGCCGTCGGGGAGGAGAGATTGGGCGATCGCCACGACATCATCGGTAGCATCGCCGAGGGCTTGGCCTTGACGGAGGTTGGCTTCGACGTAGGCCACCCGTTCCCCGGATTTGCGGCGGATGGTGGTAATTTCGTCGTTGGGGTCGCTGGCGGTGGTCTCAATGTCGATGAGGCCCGGTAGATCGGCGATCGCAGCGGTAATCTCTCGGGCGGTTTGGTTGAGTTGCACGAGGTTGTCGCCGAGGAGGGCGATTTGTAGGGGTTTGCTGTCGCCGATTTCGACAAATTGGATGTCTTCGACGCTGATGCGGGTTCCTTCGGGCCGGGGAAGACGATCGCGGAGGTCCTGTTGGACGCTGGCGGTATCTTGGCGGCGATCGCGTCGCAGTTTGACGGTGATACGACCGCGATTGGGTTCGCCGCGATAACCGATTAGGGTATAGACGGATGCGACGTCGGGGTGGTTGCGGACGACGGTTTCGAGGTCGGTGGCGAGGTCTTGGGCGGTGTTGAGAATCCTGATACGGGGATTTAAGTCGGGGGAGAAGTCTTCGCGGGTGTTGGGGTCGAAGTCGGGGTAAACGTCGGGAAATTGCAGGGTTTCAACGTCCAGGGATGAGGACTCGTTGCCGGAGTTGGGAAATTCGGGAAGGGGGGCGGTGTAGAGAATGTTAAACTCGCCGCGATCGAGTTGGGGGATGAAGCCTTTGGGAATTAGGGGAATGAGGGCGATTCCGGCGATGAGGCTGAGAACCGCGATGGCGAGGGTTAGCCAGGGATGGGTGAGGGCTTTGCGGAGTAGGGGAAGGTAAAGGCGATCGAGAAGGGTTGGGGTGGGGGAACTGGGGCGATCGCTGTCGGGGCGAGGTTTGGCTTTCAGCCAATAGACGGCCAGGACCGGGGATAGGGTCCGGGCGACGAGGAGGGAGATGAGGACGGCGGCGGAGACGGTGAGACCGAAGGGTTTGAAGAATTGACCGACGGTTCCCCCCATGAAGGCGACGGGGAGAAAGACGGCGACGATGGTGAGGGTGGAGGCGGAGACGGTGAGGCCAATTTCGTTGGTGGCGGCGATGGCGGCTTGGCGAGGGGGTTGTCCGTCTTCGATGTGACGGGCGATGTTCTCGACTTCAACGATGGCGTCGTCGACGATAATGCCGATGGTTAGGGCCAGGGCCAGCAGGGTGATGGTTTCGAGGTTGAAGTCATAGATGGCCATGACGATGAAGGTTCCCAGGAGGGAGATGGGAATGGCCAGGGCGGTGATGAGGGTGGCTGATAGGTTACGCAGGAAGGCGAAGATGACGATGACGGCCAGGATGATGGCCACCCAGAGGGTGTCGATGGTGGCTTGGGTGGCTTCACGGATGAAGTCGGCTTGGCTGGCGGCGAGGTCAAATTGAATGTCGGGATAGTTTTGGCCCCACTCGGCGATGGTGGTTTCAACCTGACTGACGACATCGAGGGTGTTGGCGTCGCCTTGTTTGATAACTTGGAGGGCGAGGGCGTTGTCGGCGGCGAAGCGAATCAGGGTGGGGGCGTTGAGGGTGATGTCGTCGTCGAGAATTTCGGGACGATCGCCTTGGGGAAGGTTGGCGTCGCCGAGAAGGTCGACTCGCAAGACGCCGGGGAGTTGTTCGAGTTGGGGAATGAGTTGTTGGCGGCTGAGGCGGGCGATCGCGTCTAAGGTCGTGTTGGGGCCAGGGTTGGGGTTGGGCCGTAGGGCGTAACTGATGGCGGCGGATTCGTTGAGGTTGAGGGGAATGACCTCGATTTCGGCGGAGTTGGCGAGTTGCAGTTGGTCGAGGCGATCGCGGACGGCTTGGCTGGCCTCGGTCAGATCTACGCCAACGTTGAAGAGGACGCGGATCACGGTTCGTCCGGGATAGATGCTGGCTTGGATGTTGTCGAGGCCGGGGAGATCCCCCAGTTGGGCTTCGATGGGTTCGGCCAGTTGGTCTTCGGTGGCTAGGGCGGTGTCATAGTCGCCTGAGGCGTTGATGACAACGACGGGAAAGGTGATGTCGGGAAAGAGGGCATATTCTAAGGAGGTGTAGGCGAAGAGTCCGGCGACGGCGATGGCCAGCCAAATGGCGATGGTTAAAACGCGATGTTGAATAGCCCATTTGGAGATGTTGAAGCGTTCTCGCAGTGTGGTGGTGGTTTTGGCCGGCATCCTAGTTTAACTCCCTTAGCTGGCTTGGGTTCCCCGCCTCAGGGAACGTTTGCCTGTTGTTGATCGTCGATCTATAGTATCGTCTCCCTGGCGCTTGCGGGTTTCTTGTCTCTGATGTGGGGTGCGTTGGGGACAATATGTTACAGATGTAACAAAAAGGTATAGAATCTGTAAAACTCGCGACATAATGGGAGTGACGAGGGTGGATCTTCCGTTGTTCGAATGATGTCTGTTTCTGGGAGACCCCAAGCTATGATTACAACATCTTCTCTGTCGGGAGGCGATCGGCTTCTAAGCGATACGCAACCCCAAAGTCTGGTTTATAAAGGGTATCTGATTATTCCACGCTATAGTCGCGCCTGGTGGTGGGCGAGGGTCATTGATCCCCATGGGAATGAGGTGAAAGGTCAGGGTGAGGGTCACGCTTGCCAAGAGCAAGCGATCAGTTATGCTAAGGGTCTGATTGATGGGCGATCGCCTTGGCTGTAAGTCCTCGCTCTGATTCCTTGGTCCAATTCCTCGGTCTAATTTTTGCGGATCACTATAGCAATAATCGTGGGGGAACGAGCCAGAACAGTTGACTCTGGCCAATACTATCCCCCTCATCAGGGAGATTGACGCCAATGATTCCAGCTTTTTTGACGATGAGTTGACCGCGAGGTTCTCCCCAAATAAGCTGTTCGGCCCAATGGCCGAGATCGGGTTGATGTCCAACGACGGCGATCGCCACATCGCCGTTTTTGCTGTCTGGGTAATGTCTCTGTTGCCAGGTTAGCCAATCCTGTACATCGCCGCCGGGGGCGAGGGGGGGGAAGACTTCTCGTATCTTGCTTAACTTGGCATTCTGGAGAATGTCGGCGGTTTGTTGCGCCCGAATCAGGGGACTGGCTAGGAGATGGTCGAAGTTTAGGCCGAGTTCCTTTAACCGTTTGGCAATTTTACGGGTTTTTTTACGTCCGGCGTCGGTGAGGGGGCGTTGGCGATCGTCGGGATACTCTTGGGGGTTGCGATCGGCGGCAATTCCGTGACGGATGAGATACAGTTGAATCATTGGGCGGTTTATTTTGTATAGTGCTAAGACTAATTTTAGGCAATTTGTGTGGTGTTACACTGTTGGTTGTCTGAGAATCCTTTAATCTGTCTCTATTAGACTTTTATCAATAGGAATAATGAATAGACTGTCATGGTTTCTTGGCTTGGCAGTTCTGGGACTGTTGATGGCGGTTGGTCTCTCGGCGCTGGGTCCATCGCTTCCCGAGGCTGAGTCAAGTTCTGCTTCGGTTACGATTACGGTTTCAGCGGCTTCGGATCTTAAAGATGTGTTCCCCAAAATTGGTCAATTGTGGGAGCAAGAAACGGGACATCAAGTGGTTTTTAATTTCGGGTCTACGGGACAACTCGCTCGGCAAATTGCCCGAGGTGCGCCGGTGGATTTGTTTGCGGCGGCCAATCGCCAATTTGTGGAAGAGTTAGACGAAAATGGCTTGGTGTTCCCGGAGACGAAAGCCCTGTATGGGGTGGGACGGATTACCCTCTGGCAACGGGAGGAGGGTTCCCTCGAAATTAACCAGCTTGAGGATTTGCTGAAGCCGGAGGTGCAACGGGTGGCGATCGCCAACCCCAATCATGCCCCCTATGGGACTGCGGCCCGGGAGGCGCTGCAAAGGGCGGGAATTTGGGAGGAATTACAACCGAAGTTGATTTTAGGGGAAAATATCAGTCAGACTCAGCAATATGCGATGACGGGCAATGTGGATGTGGCGATCGCGGCCTTGTCGATTAGTGTGGAGAAACCGGGAGACTGGGTTCTAATTCCTGACGGTCTCCATACCCCCCTCGAACAAATGCTGGCTGTGCCCAAAAATGCCCCCCATCCCCAGGAGGCGAAACAGTTTGCGACCTTTATTAATGGAGAACAAGGACGGCCGCTTATGGAAAAATATGGCTTTGTTGTTCCCGATTCCCCTGCAATGCCATGATTTGGCAGCCGTCGCTTCTGTCGCTACAGGTCACGCTCACGGCAAGTCTGGTTATCTTTGTGCTGGGGTTGGGGTTCGGGACGATTTTGGCGAAACGCCGCTTTCGGGGACAGGTGATTCTCTCGACGCTGTTGAATTTGCCCTTGGTATTACCGCCGAGTGTGGTGGGCTATGGCTTACTGTTACTGTTAGGCCATGGAAGTCCGCTGAAGGACTGGCTGGGGGTGGATATTTTGTTTACTTGGCAGGCGGCGGCGGTGGCTTCGGCGGTGGTGGCGTTACCGTTGATGGTTGAGTCGACGCGGGCGGCGATCGCTAATGTCAACCCGGAACTCGAAGCGGCGGCCCGAACTTTGGGATCGACGGAAATAGAAATTCTCTGGCAGATTACTCTTCCTCTGGCCTATCGAGGCATTTTGGCAGGATTTAGTCTCAGTGTGGCCAGAAGTTTGGGGGAGTTTGGGGCGACGTTGATGGTGGCTGGTAGTATCCCCGGACGGACTCAAACGCTGCCCCTGGCGATTTATGATGCGGTGGAGTCGAGAGAGTATGGTCGGGCTAATATCATGGTGATGATTATGGTGGCGATCGCGGTGCTATTTCTCTCTTGGGTGAGGCGGTTGGAAGCTGACCAGAGCAAATAAGTTCAAACCTAGGCCAACCTATGTCTTTGACGGTTCACATTCAAAAGAAACTGCCGAATTATTATCTCGATGTCGCGTTTGGCGTGGATGATGAGCCGTTGGGACTGTTGGGAAGTTCGGGATCTGGGAAAAGTTTGACCCTACGCTGTATTGCGGGGATTGATACTCCTGATTCTGGCACGATTATTTTGAATGACCGGGTTCTTTATGAGTCGCGGCGAGGGGTGAATGTTCCCAGTCGCGATCGCCGGGTGGGGGTTGTCTTCCAAAATTATGCCCTCTTTCCTCATCTGACGGTTGGGCAAAATATCGCTTATGGTTTGAAACATTGTGGGAAAATCGAGAGACGTTACCGTGTCGCTCAACAGTTGGTTCAGATGCAATTGTCGGGGTTGGGCGATCGCTATCCTCATCAACTCTCGGGGGGCCAGCAGCAACGAGTGGCCCTGGCCCGGGCTTTAGCCCCGGAACCGGATCTGTTACTCCTCGATGAACCCTTTTCCGCCCTGGATGCTCATTTACGCAGCACATTAGAAACCCAATTGAGTCAAACTCTGGCGGACTATCGAGGGTTAACGTTATTTGTTAGTCACAATTTAGAAGAAGCCTATCGCCTTTGTCCGCAACTCTTAGTTCTCTGTGACGGGAAGATGCTGGCCCAGGGGGATAAACAAGGGATTTTTGATGCTCCCGGAAGCGTCACGGTGGCTCAGTTGACGGGATGTAAGAACTATTCTCGCCTCGAAGTTTTGGCAACTGATAAAATTCGGGCGTTGGATTGGAACTGTATTCTGGAGACGGAGGAATTGGTGTCACCGCTGCAAACTCATGTGGGGATTCGTGCGCATCATATTGCTTTTTTGGACAGTTTAGAGGGGTCTAATCGGTTCCCGGCTTGGTTGGCCGGGAGTAGTGAAACCCCTCATCGGCAAACCCTTTATCTCAAGTTGGGCGATCCGGCTGAGAACTCTCAGGATTATCATTTACGGGCGGAGGTGTTTAAGGAGAAGTGGGACCGGTTAAAATCTCGGCCTTTTCCTTGGTCTGTGGGGTTGTCTCCGTCGCGTTTGTTGTTGTTGGAGGGGGGGAACCCTCTGTAGGGGCAATCCCTGGCCGGTCTGCGGGCGGTTATTTTTGGGGTTCGAAGCCGCAGAAGCGGGCTTTTTTGAGGCGTTTCCACTTTCCTCGGGGGGCGAAGTCAAGCAGGGCGCGATCGCTCTGGCTTTGGCAGATCCAAAAATTACCGGGATCGTCGTCGTCGGGGAGTGCTTGCAGTTTGGCCCAAAGGGGACGGATTTCGAGGGGATAGGTTTTGGGGTCGAATTGGGGAGGGAGGCCGGCTTCGGCGAGGAGTTCTAAGTCGCGCTCGAAGGTGCGGATGAGGCGTTTGCGGGTGTCGCGATCGCTCTCGGCTCGTTCGAGTTTAGCCGGGCCGTAGGCGATGGTCATCAGGGTGGAGACTCGTAGGGGACTTTGGCGGCCAAAGCGCAGTTTGAAGATGAGCCAGAATAGCGATCGCACCATTCCGGGATGTTGTTGCCAGTTGCGAAAGGCCAGTTCAATCCAATCTCGCTCAATGCTGGTGGTTTGATAAAATCCTTGTCCTTGTTGTTGGCCGTGAGGGTTGAGGAAATGACGCGCCCAAATTCCGGGACGAATGGTGACGGTGAAGCCGGGGGTTTGGTGATGGTGGAGATGAACCAATTCCCAAAGGGGATGTTCGGCTTCTTCAAAGGCGGGAATATCGCCCTGTTGTAGCCAACGGATGGCGACGGAGAGACGACTCACTTGTTGCACTAAGCGTTCGAGCAGGTTGATTTTTTCCTGTTGGTTCAGGTCTCGTCGCCGTTGGAGTCCCACATAGGCGGCTAGGTCGCGATCGCTCAGGGAAAAGGTCCCTTGCCAGGGCTGGGAGAGTTGGGTGGCTTGGGCGGCATAAATCAGATGCAAACAGGCTGAGCGGATATCAAATTTCGTGATTTCAGAAGCGGTTGTTTCTTCTCCTTGTTCCTGGGTGAGCCAGAATTGTAATTCCCCTCGTCCTCGTTTTACGGGTTTGCGATAGGTCCAGCGTCCGGCGTGCCACGTCCAGGGAATATCCTGTCGTTGAGTGAGTAGGTTACATCCTTCCCAAATGACTAAGGTTGAGGCAATGTTGAGGCTGTTTCCTAGGGGATGGTGTTGGGGGCATCCTTGCTGATGGGAACAGTTTGATCCCACGGGAAGCCAGTCTAGGTCAAGGATTGGTCGGTTTAGTGATCGGCGATCGCGTTTGCTGGAGTGATACCCCAATTCGGATAAATCTTGGGGGAAACAGGTCTCGGGGCATTTCTGACAACTGGGATAGAATGATGTTTCGCGGTAGGACATGATAGGTGCTCAAGCTCTAGGAAAAAGGAAAATAAGATGAATTTCATAAAATAATTGAAAATTTCAAGTTATCTAAATAGAATCAGATTCTAGCATTAATAAATGTTTTATTTTCTTGACAAATTCGATTTTATTTTTAAGTGTTATGGGGTATAACAAGAGTGGCTCAACTGCTCACTTACTAAACCCACAAATATCATGCAACTCACGGCACGCAATATCTTGAAAGGAACGGTCAAACATATCCATTTGGGAAATGTTAATGCTGAAGTAACTTTGGAAATCAACCCAGGGGTTGAAATTACGGCTATGGTGACGAAAACCTCGGCTGAAAAATTGGAGTTAACTCAGGGGAAAGAAGCCTACGCTGTTATTAAAGCGGGTCATGTCATGATCGGAGTCGACTAGCTCTCGATTCACGCCAGAAATGGCTGCTAACCTTCTATCGTGAGCCTTCAGGTGAAGGCTCACGAGGGAAAGGTTTGGGGGGCGGATGATGCTGCTAGGGCTAAGACTTCTTCGACGGCTAAGCCTCGTTTGAGTTCGATCGCCCGCACTCGCACGGCATCGAGAAGCTCTTGTCGATCGCCCCAGCCGGGATCAGGTATTCGCTGGGCGGCTAAACAGGCGGCGATCGCCCGTCGCCCGGAATGTTTGCCAATGCGAACTTGATGTTCAGCCCCCAGCCATTGGGGGGGGAAGGGTTCATAGGTTTGGGGGTTTTTGAGAATGGCGTCGGCGTGAATCCCGGCTTCATGGGCGAAAGCATTGTCACCCACGATCGCCTTCCAGGGAGGTAAGGTTCCCCCAGCCATCCATTGGTGAACCTGTCGCGATAACAACAGCAGTTGACGGCTATCAATGCCGAAATCCCAACCTTGCAGGCGACGCATGGCCATGACGACTTCTTCGAGGGCAGCATTTCCGGCTCGCTCGCCGATCCCATTGACGGTGACATCGACGACGCTGGCCCCCGCCCGCAATCCAGCGAGGGCGTTGGCGGTAGCCATGCCCAAATCGTCGTGGGTATGCACTTCGACGGGAATCTGGAGATGATGCACGAGACGCTGCACCTGCTTCATCATCTCGAAGGGATCGAGGATGCCCACGGTGTCACAGAAGCGAAACCGTTGCGCTCCCAAACTTTGGGCGGTTTGAGCGACGGCTAGGAGCAAGTCGGGATCGGCTCGGGAGGCATCTTCTGCCCCGACGGAGATAAAGGTACTGCGATCGCGGGCAAAGTTGAGACTCTCGTGCAATTGCTGCCACAATCGCTGGCGATCGCCGCCAAATTTGGCCGCAATTTGTACTTCGGAGACGGGAAGGGAAATATGCACCCGTTGCAAGCCGCAATTAAAGGAAGCTGCTAGATCCGAAATGACGGCTCGGTTCCATCCCAGGAGTTCGGCGTTGAGATGGCTTTTGACGAGAGTGCTGATGGCTAGGGCTTCGTCGCCTCCCATAGCCGGGATTCCCACTTCGATTTCGGGTACGCCGATGGCATCGAGTAATTGGGCGATCGCCACTTTTTCGTCTCCGGTTAAGGCCACCCCAGCCATTTGTTCCCCATCCCGGAGGGTAGTGTCGAGCAGGCGAGGTGGCTCGGGGTCACGCACAACAGCAGTCTGACAGTTTTTCATGGTGGTTTCAAGACAAAAGCAATGAAGCGATTCCCGTAAATACTCGTAGAAAATGCGGTGGAGCCTGAGAGAGCCGGTCTCTCTCATCTAGTATCGACCCACGGCTCATCCTAACATTACTCACTAGAGATAAAATGCAAGGTAGGATACAAAATCGAAATTTATTGGTTGATGGCGATCGCCCATTAGAATCTCTTGAGGTTCCGGGATAGGAACAGCTTAGGCTTCCCTTGCACCCGTGGCTTTTGCTACAAGTGATACAAAAAAACAAGAATTTAAAATTAGTCTTAATTATTTCTTTATAATTGTAGTTACCTTTCTTAAGAAAAGCTAAAGAGTTGACCAGTAAAGCCATTCAGAATTAGATATGATGGGGCTTGCGCCGATAAATCCAGCTTTAATTACTTAATAATTTAGCATTTTCGCGTCATCGGAGAGTGGAATACGAACTATAATTCTGTCCCGAGTCTAACAGATTGATGCTAGACCCCCACCCCCCAAAAATTTTTTTTAATGCTCTAAACCCCTAGAAAACCGACTTTAGCGCGACGGGTCGATTGGCTAATGGCAGAGGCAGGAACGGAACAACGATGACTTAGAGTAATGCCAAGGAATTTACGGGTGGCTTCATCCGTATCAATACATACAAAGCCACTGAGTTTTCTCGGTGAACGACTTGCCCAGGAGGAACGATGACCGTTACTCAATCCACATCCCCCAGTCCCAAAACCCTACCGGAACCGACAGCCCGCGTTGCCGTCGCCAGCCAGGAACGAGGCTTAGTCGATACCCACTTCGGCCATGCCAGTCAGTTTCATATCTACGATGTGACGCGATCGCACGCCGAGTTCATCGAAGTCCGTGACGTAGCCCCCTACTGTCACGGCCCAGAAGACAGCCCTGGCGATCTCAGTGCCATTCTGACAACCCTGCAAGACTGCCAAGCCATTATGATTTCGCGCATTGGCGTCGAACCCGAGGATCGTCTGCGAGAAGCCGGAATCGAACCGGTGCAAGTGTACGACACCATCGAAACAGCCCTGTTTCACTTCTACGATCGCTATCGTCAACCCCTGACGTAGCCTCCCGCCTCGCCCTCCCACCTCGCCCTCCCACCTCGCCCCCGCCATGTCAGTCATTTATCTCGACAACAACGCCACCACCTGCGTCGCCCCTGAAGTCTATGAGGCCATGTCGCCCTACTTCACGCAGTTTTACGGCAATCCCTCCAGTATGCACCGCTTTGGTGGACAAGTTGCCCGTGGCCTGCGTCAGAGTCGCGAGGCGATCGCCGCCCTGATTCACGCCGAAGCCAATGAAATCATCTTCACCAGTTGCGGAACTGAGGGGGACAACGCCGCCATCCGCGCCGCCCTTGACAGTCAACCGGACAAACGCCATATCATCACCACCGCCGTTGAACATCCCGCCATTCTCAAACCCTTGCAACGGCTGGAGAAACAAGGCTATAGCGTGACCTATCTCGGGGTAGACGGCAAAGGACAACTGAAGTTAGAGGAGTTGCGCCGGGCCATCCGTGACGACACCGCCCTGATTTCAGTCATGGCTGCCAACAACGAAACTGGAACCATCTTCCCCATTGAACGCATTGGCCATCTGGCCAAGGAACGTGGAGTGTTATTCCATGTGGATGCCGTCCAAGCAGCGGGCAAGATTCCCCTGGATGTTAGCAGTGGTTTAATTGATTTCTTGGTTCTCTCGGGTCATAAATTCCACGGCCCGAAAGGGGTTGGTGTGTTGTATGTTCGTCGAGGTGTCCGCTTCCGTCCCTTGCTGGCGGGGGGCCATCAGGAACGGGGACGACGAGGCGGAACCGAGAATGTCCCTGGGATTATCGGTTTAGGGAAAGCAGCGGAGTTGACTCTAAACAGTTTTGACGAGGATCATACTCGTATGAGTCAGTTGCGCGATCGCCTCGAACAAGGCATTCTCAGCACCATTTCGGACACACAACGCAACGGCCATCCCGGCTTACGGTTGCCCAATACCGCCAATATCGGATTTAAATATGTCGAAGGAGAGGCGATTTTACTGTCTCTCGATCGCGAAGGGATTTGTGCCTCATCAGGTTCGGCTTGCACGTCGGGTTCGTTGCAACCGTCTCATGTCTTGCGGGCCATGGGTTTACCCTATACGCTGCTGCATGGTTCGATTCGCTTTAGTCTTTCGCGCTACACCACCGGCGCTGAGATTGAACAAGTTTTAGCGGTGTTGCAACCCATGATTGAACGGCTACGAGATCTCTCTCCCTTTTCCCGAGACAACGAAGCCACGCATCCCTGGTTACAAGAACAAACCCAACGCGTCGGCATCGCCTAACCCCCCTGTTCCCTGTTCCCTGTTCCCTGTTCCCTGTTCCCTATTCCCTATTCCCTATTCCCTGTTCCCTGTTCCCTGTTCCCTGTTCCCTGTTCCCTATTCCCTATTCCCTGTTCCCTGTTCCCTGTTCCCTGTTCCCTTATTCTGGAAGGAGCCTCATCATGTGGGATTACACTGACAAAGTTATGACCCTGTTTCACGAACCCCATAACATGGGGGCGATCGCCCAGGAAGACTGTACAGACGGAGATGCGATCGCCGTCGGAGAAGTGGGAAGTATCGCCTGCGGGGATGCTCTGCGGCTGCATCTACGGATTCAGAAAGCCAACGATCTGATTCTCGATGCCCGATTTCAGACCTTTGGCTGTGCCAGTGCGATCGCCTCGTCGTCGGCATTAACAGATCTCATTAAGGGCAAAACCCTCGATGAAGCCTTACGCATCGACAACCGCACCATCGCTGACTTTCTTGGGGGGCTTCCCCAGGAGAAAATGCACTGTTCTGTCATGGGACAGGAAGCGTTGGAAGCTGCCATTGCCAATTATCACGGTGTAGCGCCGGCAGTTGATGAGGATGACGATGAATCTCCCCTGATCTGTCAATGCTTTGGCGTCACCGAAACTCGCATCAAGCGCGTCATTCGTGATAATCATCTCACCACCGCTGAAGAGGTGACGAACTACATTAAAGCTGGGGGGGGTTGCGGGTCCTGTTTAGCAGAACTCGATGATCTTGTGGCAGAAGTCTATGAAACTCCCACAGCAACTCATGCCTCTCCAACGGTTCAGGAAGCTGCCCCTACCAAATCAACCGAACCGCCCAAAATGCCTAAGTTGACTAACTTAGAGAAAATTGCCTTAATTCAGTCGGTGTTAAATCAGGAGATTCGTCCCGTTTTAATTGAAGATGGTGGCGATGTGGACCTCTATGATGTCGATGGCAATTCGGTTTATGTGTCTCTCCAAGGGGCCTGTGGACAATGCGCCAGTTCTCGCCTGACCCTCAAAGGGTTTATTGAACGAACTCTGCGCGATCGCGTTGCCCCAGATTTAGTTCTAGAAACCCTGGATGTCTAGGGGCTAACGGCGTGTTCAGCCCCCATCTCTAGACCTTATCTTCAGACATTATTAAATATTGAATCCTAGAGATTACTGTAGAGCTTGTCTGTGCGCTCTACAGTTTTTTTTGGTTTTTTTGAGTATGCTTGAAGCCATTGTATTAAGAAAAAACAAAAGTGTTAAAAACACTTCAAAATACGCAGCAAATAACAACAAATAAAACTTGTATTTTGCAATAAATGCTACAGTTACCTTTAAAAATAAGACCTATAGTAGATTCAGATGAAAACAGGGAAGACAAAATCTTCCTTAGTCAGAAAACAGGAAATTTTTGTCACCTCAATCATCTTGGACAGGACGAGCGCCTAGAATGAGTAGAACTTTCTAACTCTCCTCAGCTTCAAGCGCCATTCTGCCCCAACAACAGAACTTTAGATTCTACAAATACGAGGTTGAATCATGCGTAAGATTGCTGTTTACGGAAAAGGCGGAATCGGCAAATCCACCACCACACAAAACACCGTGGCAGGTTTAGTCGAACTCGGTCGCAAAGTCATGATTGTCGGTTGTGACCCCAAAGCCGACTCCACCCGTCTCCTACTCGGAGGCTTGCACCAGAAGAGTGTTTTAGACAGCCTGCGGGAAGAAGGAGACGAAGTCGAACTCGAAGATATCCGCAAAGAAGGATTTGGCAAAACCCTCTGTGTGGAATCCGGCGGTCCTGAACCCGGAGTTGGCTGTGCTGGACGGGGGATTATCACCTCCATCAGTATGCTGGAACAACTCGGGGCCTACGATGAAGAAGTGGGACTCGACTACGCCTTCTACGATGTCTTAGGAGACGTGGTTTGTGGTGGCTTTGCCATGCCAATTCGGGAAGGAAAAGCCCAAGAAATCTACATCGTCACCTCCGGCGAAATGATGGCCATGTATGCCGCCAACAACATCTGTCGGGGGATTCAGAAATACGCAGGAACCGGCGGTGTGCGCCTCGGTGGTTTGATTTGTAACTCCCGTAAAGTGGACCGGGAAGATGAACTCATCTCCGCCTTGGCGAAATCTCTAGGCACTCAAATGATTTACTTCATGCCTCGGGACAACATTGTTCAACACGCTGAACTGAACCGCCAGACGGTGATTGAATATGCACCGGAATCAGATCAGGCAAACCACTACCGCAACTTGGCCCGGGCCATTGATGAAAACACCAATCATGTGGTTCCCAAGCCGTTGGCGAATGAAGAGTTAGAAACCCTGCTCATGGAATTCGGACTCTACGCCACCGTCTAAAGCGACGGCTGTGCAACCTTCATCCCCCGACATCGTTGGGGGGAAACTCTCCCCCCTTTTATTGTTTATTATGTGCTGATCATGACTAACATTATGTTACGGGCGATCGTGCGCCCGGAAAAAACCCCCGATGTTTTGCAAGCCTTGCTCGATGCTGGATATCCCGCCGTCACCAAAATTGATGTCTTTGGACGCGGTAAACAGCGGGGACTAAAAATCGGCAACGTCGTTTACGACGAACTGCCCAAAGAACTGTTGATTCTCGTCATTGACGAACGCCACAAAAACGCCGTCATTGGCATTATCCTCGATGCTGCTCGCACAGGAACCGAAGGCGCCTACGGTGACGGCAAAGTCTTCGTTAGCCCTGTCGAAGAGGTCTACACCATCAGTACCGGAGTCAAGGAAGCCGCTGACGTGAAAACCACCGTCACCGTTTAACCCCTAGTCCTTGTTCTCCCCAACTGTGAGGTCGCGTCAGAACGCGAAACAGACCCATGAAAGAAGTTTTAGCCGTAATTCGCATGAATCAAATCGGGCGCACCAAACAGGCGCTCGTGGATGCCGGATTTCCTGGATTCAATGCGGTGAAAGTGACCGGACGAGGGCGACAGGCCATCGAAGCCGAAGCCGTCGAAGCCCTCAATCAGAATCCCGAGTATGCTACCGAAGTTCTCCCCCTCCTGGGGCGAATTCCCCGACTGATTCCCAAACGCCTTCTCAGCATTGTCGTTTCCGACGAACAAGTTGAGCCGGTTGTCACCACCCTCATTCGCACGAATCAAACCCGAAATCCCGGTGATGGCAAAATCTTCGTCCTCCCGGTGACTGAGACGGTTCGCGTCCGCACCGGGGAAACCGGACGAGTTGCCCTTGATGAAATGACTGGTTAACCGAGGAACCTTCCTATGACTGATACAGCACGCACCCAAACCGATTTGGAACGCCAAATTGCCCAAACCTCTCAGGAGGTGATGGACGCACCCTCTCCCATTGACCAGAACACGACCCAGACTGCCGTTAAAGATATTGTTGAGGCCTATCCGGCCAAAGTTGGCAAAAAACGGGCCAAACACATTGTAGTCCGGGACCCCAATCAGCCCGAACAAACCATTGATGCCAACGTCCGCACCACCCCAGGCATTATCACCCAGCGGGGTTGCGCCTTTGCCGGTTGTAAAGGGGTGGTTGTCGGTCCCATCGGCGATGTGGTTCATATTGTTCATGGTCCCGTGGGTTGTTCTTACTATTCCTGGCTGATTCGCCGCAACCAATTCCGGGCCAGGGCCAATGGCCGTAACTTCGTCAACTACTGCTTTACGACCGACTTGACGGAACATGACATCGTCTTTGGTGGGATGACCAAACTCCGCCAGGCGATTCAGGAAGCCTATGACATCTTCCAACCCCCAGCGATTACCGTTCACTCCACCTGTCCGGTGGGATTGATTGGGGATGACATTCAAGGGGTCTCTCGGGAAATGTCCGAGAAACTCGGCATTAGTATTGTTGCCTTTAACTGTGAAGGCTATAAAGGCGTCAGCCAATCCGCCGGACACCACATCGCCAACAATGGTTTCTTTAAAAATTGGGTGGGAACCCATGAAGAGGCCGAAGAGGTCGAAGGCTACACCGTCAACCTGATGGGTGAGTACAACATCGGCGGCGACTCCTGGGAAATTGAGCGCGTTCTTGAGAAATGCGGCATCGAGGTCATCAGCAAGTTCAGTGGTGATGGGTCCTACG
The DNA here is from genome assembly GCA_001314905.1 of Phormidium sp. OSCR. GTDB lineage: Bacteria > Cyanobacteriota > Cyanobacteriia > Cyanobacteriales > Geitlerinemataceae > Sodalinema. The sequence continues at coordinate 5,998 of LJZT01000032.1, read as the reverse complement.
ATGAAGCCACCGAGTCCCATTTAGCCAAGTTGAACCTGGTCATGTGCCACCGTTCGATTAACTACATGGCGGACATGATGGAAACCAAATTCGGGATTCCCTGGATTAAGGTGAACTTCATTGGGGTCAATGCCTTTGCCAAGAGTTTACGCAAGATTGCCGAAGTCTTCGATGACCCGAAACTCACGGAACGCATTGAGACGGTCATTGCCGAAGAGGTTGCCGAAACCGAGGCCCAACTGGCGACCTATCGGGAACGGCTGACTGGAAAGACCGTCTTCCTATTTGTGGGTGGCTCGCGGGCGCACCACTATCAGGAACTGTTTGCGGACTTGGGGATGAAAACCGTAGTCGCCGGCTATGAGTTCGCTCACCGGGATGATTACGAAGGTCGCGATGCCTTGCCCAACATCAAAGTTGATGCCGACAGCCGCAACATCGAAGAAATTCACGTCAAGCAAGATCCCGAACGGTATAAACGGCCGTTTTCGGAAGAAGCCTTTGCCAAAATGGAGGAAAACAAAACCCTCAAGGACTACAAAGGCATGATGCCCGATATGGGTGAAGGCACTCTGGTGGTGGACAACATCTCTCACCATGAACTCGATGTCCTGATTGAACGCTTTAAACCGGATTTGATTGGGTCTGGGATTAAAGACAAGTATATCATCGAGAAGTTGGGCATTCCCTGCAAACAACTGCACAACTACGACTATGGTGGACCCTTTGCCGGGTTCCGGGGTGCGGTCAACTTTGCTAAGGATGTCGATTTACGGGTCAATACTCCTGTTTGGAAGTACGTCAAAGCTCCCTGGCTGAACTAATCCCAGCGGTGAGTCCCGGCTTGTAGGGGCATAACCCACCCCGAATCCCACCAGGTGCGGTGGGTTCCCCCTCTTGCCTCTTGCCATCCCCTCCTGGGAGGGGCCAGGGGTGGGTTATGCCTTTTGCCTTCTTTCCCCCTGTTCCCTGTTCCCTGTTCCCTGTTCCCTATTCCCTATTCCCCCAAGAAATCATGTTAGACGCAACTCCGACTACTTTAGTTGAACGTAAAGCCTTACGGGTTAACCCGGCGAAAACCTGTCAACCCATCGGCGCGATGTATTCTGCCCTCGGGATTCATGGTTGTTTGCCTCATTCCCACGGTTCTCAGGGCTGCTGTTCCTATCACCGTTCCCACTTAACTCGCCATTTCCGGGAACCGATTATGGCGGCGACGAGTTCCTTTACGGAAGGAACGGCGGTCTTCGGCGGCGGCGCGAATCTTCGCCAAGCCTTTAAAACCATCTACCAACTCTATGATCCCCCGGTGATTGCTGTTACTACCACCTGTCTCTCGGAAACGATTGGTGATGATATCCCGACGATTGTGCGGGAAGCTCGTGAAAGTGGTGTGATTCCTGAAGGGAAAACGGTGATTCATGCCAATACGCCCAGTTATGTGGGCTGTCACATCACCGGCTGGTCGAATATGACGGCGTCGATGGTGAAGTATCTCTCCGAAAGCAGTGGTGAGTCCCGTAATCAGGTCAATCTGATTCCTGGCTATGTTGAACCTTCAGACACTCGCGAATTGAAAAAAATGCTCGCCACTTGGGGCATTGATGCGGTCACGTTCCCGGATACGTCGGATGTGGTGGATACGCCGCAAACGGGGCATTTTCAAATGTATCCTCAGGGTGGAACGACGGTTGAGGCCCTGAAAACCACTGGGGATAGTTTGGCAACGATCGCCCTCGGCCCGGAAGCCAGTACCCAGGCGGCGATCGCCCTGGAAGCCAAGTGTGAGGTTCCCTATCACATCCTCGATTTACCGATTGGGGTAGCCGCTACGGACCGTCTGGTGCAAACTCTGATGGATGTCACCGGAACTCAGCCGACGGACGAGATTGTCAACGCTCGCGGTCGTCTGGTGGATGTGATGACCGATATGCAGTCCTATCTGTATGAGAAACGGGTGGCTATTGCGGGAGACCCGGATCAGGTGGTTCCTCTGGTGGAAATGCTCGTCACCTGCGGCGCGAAACCGGTCTATGTCATTACTGGGGCGGAGTCTAAGTATTTCCGCGATCGCTGTGGGGAACTTCTCGGCGAGAGCGTTCCTGAGGCGGTGATTCGCGACAATGAGGACTTGTTCTATCTGCACCAGTTGATGAAACAAGAGCCGGTGGATCTGCTAATCAGCAATGTTTACGGCAAGTATATCGCTCGGGCCGAAGATGTCCCCTTTGTCCGCTACGGTTGGCCCATCCTCGACCGTGTGGGACATAGCTACTTCCCCACCCTGGGCTACGGCGGCAGTTTACATCTGCTGTGCACGATCATCAACACCCTGCTCGAGCGCAAGGATCGTGATGATCCTGATGAAAGCTTTGAGTTGGTTCTCTAAGCCAATCTCTGCGGGGGACGGCGTTGGCCGCTTCCCCCCTACATCCTCCCTAAACGTCTGGAGAAACATCATGCAAACTCCAAAACATCATTTATTTGTCTGTGCTGGCTTCCGCACCCGTGGCGATGCCCAAGGGGCTTGTAACAAGAAAGGCGGTTTGAGTCTTGTCCAGTATCTGGAAAATGAACTGGTCGATCGCGATTTAGAAGATGTGGTGGTGTCCACCACGGGCTGTCTCAAGATGTGCGATCGCGGTCCCGTCCTCATGGTCTATCCCCAGGGCGACTGGTACGGCAACGTCGATGAAGATGCTCTCGATGAGATCCTCGATGCCCTCGAAGAAGGGGAAACTGCTGACGAGTATCTACTAACGAAGTAGCTCCTTCCAATTGTACAGGTCAACCGTGTCTTGGCTAATCTAACTCGCCAGTCACGGTTGACCATTCAGAATCAACTCAGAATAAACTGACACCATGGAACCGACTCTTCTCAAAGGTCGTGAAACGCAAATTTACCGTAAAGGCAAAGAACCGTTTGCGATCGAATGCGACAAACAAAGCCTCGCCGGTGCAGTAAGCCAACGGGCCTGTGTCTTCTGCGGTTCACGGGTTGTCCTCTACCCCATCGCCGATGCCTTGCACCTGGTTCATGGTCCCGTCGGCTGTGCCGTCTATACTTGGGACATTCGCGGTGCCTTATCCTCCGGCCCCGAACTGCATCGCCTCAGTTTCTCGACGGATTTACAAGAACGAGATGTCATTTTTGGCGGTGAAGAGAAGCTGAAAAACGCTCTTCTCGAACTCATTGAACGCTATCAACCCAATGCTGCGTTCGTTTATTCTACCTGTATTGTCGGCATTATTGGCGACAACTTAGACGCTATCTGTAAACAAGTCGAAGCCATAACAGGAATCCCCGTAATTCCTGTGCAATCAGAAGGCTTTAAGGGCAACAAACGGGCGGGATACAATGCTGCCTGTAAGGCAATGTTCCGTCTGGTGGGAACCGGTGATACATCGGATATTTCCCCCTATAGTATTAACATCCTCGGAGACTTCAACCTCGCTGGTGAAATCTGGATCATCCGTCAATATTTTGAGAAGATGGGGGTTCAAGTTGTCGCTAACATTACCGGCGATGGTCGTGTGGCCGATATCTCGCGATCGCACGGTGCAGCCCTGAATGTGGTTCAATGTTCTGGGGCTACATTAGATTTAGCGAAAATGATGCAAGACACCTATGGCGTTCCCTTTGAACGGGTTTCCTATTTTGGTGTCGAAGACATGGCAGAAGCCTTGTATAAAGTCGCCCGCTTCTTCAAGGAGGAACCCGAAATCCTCAAACGAGCCCAGCTTGTTGTCCGGGAGGAACTCTCAATTCTCTATCCGAAACTGTTGGAATACCGGAAAGACTTAGAGGGTAAAAAAGCCGCGATTTACGTCGGCGGCTCCTTTAAAGCCTTCTCCTTGGTCAAAGCCTTCCGTCTGTTAGGGATGGATGTGGTGATGGTGGGATCGCAAACGGGGACGAAAGAGGATTATCAGGAACTGCAAGAAATCACCGATGAAGGTACGATTATTGTGGATGATTCTAACCCCTTAGAACTGTCAGCATTCTTGCAAGAAAAGGATGTGGATATCTTTGTGGGTGGTGTCAAAGAACGTCCCATTGCCTACAAGTTAGGTTTAGGATTTTGCGACCACAATCATGAACGCAAGGAAGCGTTAGAAGGCTTTGAAGGGATGTTGAACTTCGCCCGAGAAGTTCACAGCACCGTGATGAGTCCGGTCTGGCAATTCATGCCCCGCCGAACCGGTAAATAGGTAGGTTCTGACAGCGAGTGGTGTGTTCCGGCAAGTTCTAATTGAACGCCCAAAGTTGATAATAGTTGCAAGCCGGAACACACCCTACCCCTATTGCCTTTTGCCATCCCCTCCTGGGAGGGGTTAGGGGTGGGTTATGCCTCTTGCCTCTTGCCTCTTGCCTTTTGCCTCTTGCCTCTTGCCTTCTTCTTCCCTATTCCCTGTTCCCTATTCCCTGTTCCCTTCCCCCATGAAACACACTGCAAAACTCAAAACCGGCCATCCTTATATTTCCACCACCAATGCCTGCAAACTTTGCAAACCTCTCGGGGCTTGTATTGCCTTTCGCGGCATTGAAGGAACCATGCCATTTCTCCATGGTTCTCAGGGTTGCGCGACCTATATGCGTCGCTATATTATCAGTCATTTCCGCGAACCCATCGATATCGCCTCCTCGTCTCTGAGTGAGAAACACGCCGTCTATGGCGGTGGTTCTAACCTGAAACTGGGGTTAAATAACTCCATTGATAAATACACTCCGAACGCCGTTGGTGTGGCAACAACCTGTTTAACCGAAACCATCGGCGATGATGTGACGATGTTGTTGCGGGAATGGCGCGTCGATGCTGATGCTGAATGTCCCAATCCTGAGATTCCTGTCGTCAATGTCTCCACCGCCAGCTATTCGGGAACCCATATGGAGGGGTTTCATGCGGTGGTACGGGAAACCATTGCCCAAGTTGCCCTAACCGATGTTCCCATTCCCGCATCTCGGGATGAGGAGGTGAAGATTGGCAGCAAACCTCTAAACCTGATGCCGGGATTTGTCTCGACGGCAGATTTACGCCATCTACGGGATGTTTGCGAGGATTTTGGTTTAGAACCGACGATTCTGCCGGACTATTCCGACACCCTTGATGCCCCAGTGATGGCGGAATATGAGAAACTGACTTCTGGAGGAACCTCCCTCCAATCGGTTCGCCAGATGCCTCGGGCGATCGCCTCGATTGAGTTTGGGCGCGTTCTCTCAGCCTGTGGCAACACCGGGGGCGAACTGTTGCAAGAGAAGGCCGATGTGCCACTCTATGCCATGGGAATGCCGATTGGGGTGCGGGAGAGCGATCGCTTTTTCAACACCCTTTCCCGGCTGAGCGATCGCCCAATTCCCCGTCGTCACGACCTAGAACGGGGTCGTCTCCTCGATGCCTATGCCGATGGCCATAAGTATCTCTTTGGCAAGCGGGCGATCGTTTACGGCGAAGAAGACCTGGTCGTGGGCTTAACGGCCTTTCTCTCAGAAATTGGCGTACAGCCGGTTCTCTGCGCCTCTGGGGGGTCTAGTGGCCATCTCAAAGATGCGATCGCCGCCGTCACCGACGGACTGCTACGAGAAGCCCCCCAAGTCCGAGACGACGTGGACTTCTTCGACATTGCCCAAGATGCCCTGACTCTGAAGCCAGACTTTCTCATCGGCAACAGCAAGGGCTACAGCTTCGCCCGCGAACAAGGGATTCCCCTGATTCGCGTCGGCTTCCCCATCCACGATCGCATGGGAGGACAACGCATCCTCCACCTCGGCTATCGGGGCAGCCAAAACCTCTTTGATTTAACTGTCAACGCCATCATCGCCAAAAAACAACGGGACTCCCCCGTCGGCTACGGCTATATCTAAGCCCGAAGAGGGCGACCACAAGAGTACGCCCTACGGGATTCCCTGTTCCCTGTTCCCTGTTCCCTGTTCCCTGTTCCCTGTTCCCTGTTCCCTGTTCCCTGTTCCCTGTTCCCTGTTCCCTGTTCCCTGTTCCCT
>LJZT01000031.1 GCA_001314905.1 Phormidium sp. OSCR | reverse complement strand
GGCTTTGCGAAGGGGTACTAACGTCATGTCATCACACTAACATATGCTGTTAGTGTTTGTGAGTAAATGTAAATAAATTAGATGCTGTTAACTAACCCTTGACTTGATAGGGCCTCTTTTTGAGCGTCGAGGAGTTGTTTAATTCCTTGCTCAGCTAAATCGAGTAAAGCATTCAGTTGAGAACGGGAGAAGCTGCCGGATTCGGCTGTACCTTGAATCTCGATCGCCTCAAGTTGATCGGTCATCACCACATTCAAATCCACATCAGCGGCCACGTCCTCCTCATATTTTAGGTCCAGAAGTGCTTGTCCTTCAATCAGGCCGACGGAAACAGCGGCGATCGCATGAGTCAGAGGAGAACGCTCCAACTCCCCGGCTTGGACGAGGCGATCGAGAGCTAAGGCTAGGGCCAGCCAAGACCCCGTAATGGCCGTGGTGCGAGTTCCCGCGTCGGCTTGCAGAACATCGGCATCAATCAAAAGGGTTCGCTCGCCAAGAGCCGTCAGATCCACCGCAGCTCGTAAACTCCGGCCAATCAAACGTTGAATCTCTTGAGTGCGCCCGGAGAGTTTCAGCAATTCTCGTCGTTGGCGTTGCGGCGTTGCACTCGGAAGCATCCGGTATTCCGCCGTCAGCCAGCCCTGGCCACTGTCTTTGAGAAATCGGGGAACACCCGGTTCAATGGTAACGGTACAGAGAACCTGAGTTTTGCCCGAATGAGCCAGAACGGAACTGGTGGCAAAATCCGTGAAGTTGAGATCGAATTGAATGGGACGCAAGTGATCCGGGGCGCGACCATCGGGACGTTGCCAGGGCATAAGTCAAGTTAGGAAAATCGTCTGGGAGTATGATGCCACGAAATCTGGGTTGAGATATCCCCGATTTACCGGGCCTGGTCGAGAATTGTTTTCATTTGCTCGGCGGCAGCTCGGATGAAGTTGAGGTAACTCTGCCGTTCCTCGTCATCAATGCTGTCATCTTTGAGCAGTTCGAGGGACATGAAGATAGTGTTTAGGGAGTTACGGAACTCATGGGTCTGTTCCAATGGCAACTCGGACTGGGGTTGACGCGATGAAGGCTCGGTCATGATGGGCAAACTAGAGTACAACATAGGTCGGTAGGGGTCGCTTAGGAGTCAATTGGAGAAATCTGCGAGAGAACTCAGTTGAACGAGGCTCGAAATATTCGTGATTCTACGCAAGATATGGGGTAAATTCAATCGTTTTATCAGTGTAAATACTGATATCACTCATCGAAATCCGTAGAAAATCATGGGCAAGGACATTTCTGTAACGGCCTTGAAGATGAGTCTCATGGGAGGCGATCGCTCATGGAGACGAAGTCCCGAGCAGGGTGTCGGAGGTATAGCTGAGGCGATCGCAGGTATTACAAGTCGCCTCGATGGTGTTGCGGACTTGTTCGATCTCGTGCAACAAAGCATCTCGGTTCATCTGTAGCATCACATCCTGCTCTAACCGCAATTCCAGCAATTCCACAGACCACAATAGGCTTTGCAGTTGCGTTCGTAAGTCAAAGGAGGCTTTCGGGCCTAAGGGCTGACCCGAGCCAGATAGATTCATAGATTGCAAGGGATTCATCGCGCTTCTCAATTCAACTGTCTTTATTATCTGGGTCTATCTAAGATGGCGCGACGATCTAAACCCTGTCCTGAGTTGATTGTTATCCCCAAGACTCGTGACAGTTACCCAACCGTCTGGGTGATAGATCCTGGGGTTGCAGATAGATCGAGATCACAATCGCTTCCTTTGCGCAACGCTTCTCAAGGCGCGGGTTTTCCCGGTCTCGTCTTGACTGGGGAGGATTGATTTACGTATATACACGTATTTTTTAAAAAATACTATGCGTATTTAAGAGTTTACACGTAGAGCTATAGCTAGGGATTTTGGCTCTGTGGAGTGGCGACAGAGTGGCAGCGATTGTCAATAATTTCCTCTATCTACCCTATTCGTTATTCAAAATATTTATAAATAAGAATCAAATGATAAAAAAATATCAAGAAGAATACTGAAACATACTGACTGTATTTTAGTATGACAAACCGTCAAACCTGGCAACTTGCTATAACCTGGCAGACCCAAAACTCTTAATTGCGTAATTACACGTAAGTTACTATTAGTAATTACACTGAAATATTGCTTTTCTAGACTGACTGTTCCAAACTAAAATGAGCCAACCAATCTTTACACAAACTTCAAAAAAGGCATTTTTAGATGAAGACTTAAACAAGACTATCAATGTTCCTTGCTTCCTACTCTGCCTAGGAATAGATTGTAGACATCAGGGAAAACGACCTAGTTCAGAATCGCGTACAGACAAAGATAAAACCACCCAGGACTTGACTATGAATACTAATTTTCTAACCAAAACCTCTCTCATCACCGCCGGATTCACCCTGGCGTCTTTGAGTTTAGGCGTCAACCCATCCATGGCTCAGTGGAACTATGCAATGGACTCCTCCACCGATGGTCACCAAATCGGTGGTATTGTAGGGTCCGACAGTGCCTTTGAGTTCTATGGCATGGCCATGATGGAGAAAGACGGCCAAGTCTACATCGGCATGAACTCCAACCTCGGTCTCGATGGTGCTAACTCCGGCTATGCTAATGATGGTGTTATCAGCTATGGGGACTTGTTCTTCAACTTCACTGGTGATGGCTTAGACGATGCTGATGGCAATCTTTTCGCCATTAACTTTGCCAACCGTACTAACAGCGGTGTCAGCGAAGCTGGAGTCTATCAAAACGTCACCGGCACCAACGTTGCTGCGCAAAACTCGGGATTCGACCATTTAACCCATCATGCCAACACGGTTAATCGTCTCGGAGACGGTGCGAACATGGCCGACCTTGAAAGCGATGATGCCTACTGGCAATCCGGTATTAATGGCAAACACCAAGTTACGACCTCGATCGCCTCAGGAGAACGGGTTGGTGGCATCAATATGCTCGAAGCCACGGCACTGACATCCTTAGGATTAGATTTTGCTGGCAAAGGTGGCGTTGGCAGCGAAACCTTTGGCTTTAGCTTTGATCGCAGTTTACTGCCCAGCGGTGACTTCATTGCTCACATCTTCGCTGAATGTATCAACGATGGCATGGCCATGGCAGGCAATTTAGCCTCTGCCGATGTTGACCCCGAATCCGTCCCTGAACCGGCTTCTATTTTAGGTTTGTTGGCCGTCGGTGGCGTCATGCTCAACCGCAAACGGGAACGCCACGCCTAGACCAGACGCGTTTAACCCATCACCGCCGTAAGGCAAACCAAAAAGGAACTTCCAACAGACGCAGCGACGCTGCGTCTGTTTTTTGTTGCCCCGTTCCCTATTCCCTATTCCCTGTTCCCTATTCACTATTCCCTATTCACTATTCACTATTCTTGCCCCCTCCCCAATATGGTATCTTTGGATATTTGCAGACTATACGAATGTAGAGCGCGGTACGCCCCCTATGAGCCACGAAATTTTCATGCCCGCCCTCAGTTCCACCATGACCGAAGGCAAAATCGTCTCTTGGACGAAAGCCACCGGCGACAAAGTGGACAAAGGTGAGACGGTTGTTGTCGTTGAATCCGACAAAGCCGATATGGATGTTGAATCCTTTTATGACGGTTACTTAGCCGCCATCCTAGTCGGTGACGGTGAAGTTGCCCCAGTCGGTAGCACCATCGCACTGCTAGCGGAGACGGAAGCAGATATTCCCGAAGTTCAGAAGAAAGCACAACAGCACAGTTCCTCCGCCTCAGCGGCCCCAACTCCGGCCGCCACTCCAGAGCCTGCACCTGTTGCGGCGGCTACGAGTCAAAACGGCTCTAGCCGTGGTCCCAGTGGTCGCACCGTGGCTTCTCCTCGCGCCCGGAAACTGGCCAAAGAACTCAACGTTGACCTGAGCAACCTGCAAGGGAGTGGTCCCTACGGTCGGATTGTGGCCGAAGATGTGCAACAGGCCGCCGGACAGCCGGTGTCTGCGCCGACCGTGACCCCAGTGATGCCCGCTGCTCCGGCGGCTGCCCCCGTTCCTATGACGGCGGCGACAACGGCTCCAGCCCCGAGTCCTGCCCCGGCGATTACCCCCGGCCAGGTGGTTCCCTTCAATACCCTGGAAGGGGCTGTGGTGCGGAATATGAACGCCAGTTTATCGGTGCCGGTGTTCCGAGTGGGCTATACCATCACCACGGATGCTCTGGATCATCTTTATAAACAAATCAAGTCCAAAGGGGTGACGATGACGGGCCTGTTGGCCAAAGCGGTGGCGGTCACTCTGACAAAACACCCCCGACTCTATGCCAGTTACACGGAGCAAGGGGTGCGCTATAACAGCAGTATTAACGTGTCTGTGGCGGTAGCAATGCCCGATGGGGGCTTGATTACGCCGGTTCTGCAAAATGCAGACCAAGTGGATATTTATTCCCTGTCCCGTAGCTGGAAGGACCTGGTGGCGCGATCGCGTAGTAAGCAACTCCAACCCGAGGAATACAACAGTGGCACCTTTACGCTATCGAACTTAGGGATGTTTGGGGTCGATCGCTTTGATGCCATTCTTCCTCCCGGCCAGGGGTCAATTTTGGCCATTGGTGCGTCTCGTCCCCAGGTGGTGGCCACGGATGACGGCTTAATGGGGGTTAAACGTCAGATGCAAGTGAACATTAGCTGTGATCACCGGATTATTTATGGTGCTGATGCAGCGGCGTTCCTGAAGGATTTGGCTCAGTTGATTGAAACCAATCCTCAATCGCTGACCCTGTAATCGCTGACCCTGTAGTTCGATGCAGATGGGGTGGGCCGATTTGGCCCACCCACCCGAGAGCGTCCCTAACTCAGCCAAATGTGAGTATCGACTTTGAGAATCTGGCCGAGTTGCAGGAGATCGCGATCGCCCGGTTGCAGGCTATTGTCGGCGATGGCCCCTTTGAGCCAGTCGTAATAGAGTTCCTGGACGCGATCGAGAGCCAGCCCCAGTTGTAGGGTCTCACCAATCTGGACCAAGTTGGTAATTTGGGCAATACGCTCATCCCGAGTCAGGTCGCCCAACTCATCGTCGCTGGTATGCAGCAAATGCCACAGCGATCGCCAAATAAGCTGTTCCAAGGACTGTTTCGCCTCGGGAACCTTGAGATGACAGTTCATGGTTTGGGCTTCGATGGCAATGGCGGTCAGTTCCATCCAATAGTCTTGTTTTGTCGGCTGTTCAGCCAAGGTGTTCAGTTGTTGCACCAAACCGCGAACTGCCTCTAAACAGCGTCGATTCAGGGCAATATCAGCGGCGACCTGAAGTTCTCGGGGAACGTTGAGATGATTGCGTTGCAGGGCTTTGAGAACGCCGTAATTGTCGCGATAGACTTGCCCATAGAGGCGATCGAGCCGTTGCAGGGTTTGCCGTTCTAATTGGTGAATAATCCGTTCTTCTTCTTCGGCGAACAGATCCGACAGGCCAAAGGTTTGGCCATCAAGGTGACGGTTCATGGCCAGAATGGTTTGAGCAGCACTGGCGGACTCTAGGGCCGCAAAGAGGGCTTCTTTCATCTTGCGGTATTCCAGGCGACCGGAAAACGGCTGGATACAGCAATGGAAGTCGAGGCCGCCTAAATGTAAGACCGCAAAGGTGAGATGCACGGACTCCCAGGTGATTTCGGAACTAAACTCGGCTTGGCCGACAGCCAGGGTGAGGGTTCCGAGCCGTTGCAGTTGATAGTCGAGTTGTCGGGCTTGGTAGCAATAGACGCGATGTTCGGGTTGATAGGTCTTAAACAGGGAACTGATGGCATAATGAGCGGCAATCTGTTCGATGCTGACCTGGTTGGGTTTGACGTTATGGCGATAGACGGCGGCCCCATCACCGAAGAACGGCACATTGGAGGGGGCGGCGGCCAGTTGGGCGATGAACTCCGGTTCGATGTCTTGGCCGGTGACTTGGCCGGCTAGTTCAATGGCCCGAGCGGCATAGCGGAGAATTTGGGTTCCCTCGGGACGGGAGATCTCCTCAAAGAACCAGCCGCAACTGGTGTACATCAGCAGGGTATGACGCTGCATTTCCAGCAGTCGTAGGGCGTCAATTTGTTCGCTGGCGGTGAGTTCTCGGACTTGATGGCGACGTAAGAACTCAGCGACATTCTCGCGGCTGCGATCGCCCAAAATGCTGATATATTCATCGCGGGCTGTCCAGGGATCTCGCAGTAGGCGGCCCCCTTCGCGGCTGTAGACCCCTTCGAGGCGATCGCGAACCCAATCGAGGGCATCTCGCAGGGGCCGCCGCCATTGCTGCTGGGTTCCCCCACCGCCGCCACAGCCACAGTCATCTTGCCAGCGATCGACGCCATGAGAACAACTCCAGGCGGTGACGGGTTTGAGTTCACATTCCCAGGTGGGAGGATTGACACTGCGATAATGGGCAAAGTTAGTGACAGTCCAGCCGCGATTGGGAAATTCCTGAGTCACACAGTAGGCGACGCATTTTTCTTTATCTCGTTTGTGGTGGCCAAAGGTTTCGCCGTCAGTGGCGACGGAGATAATTTGGGCCGGGCGATGATCCCCATGAATGGCAATTTCGAGACGGCCGGCAAAGTTATAGGCACTTTCGAGGACATCGTTGAAGCCCATATCCCGCGAAATCGGCCCATCGTAGAAGAAGACATCGAGATAGGGACGTTCTGAGTCAGGCCGTCCCTGGGCATCTTTGAGATAGCAGCGGTAAGGACGACTGGGATCGACTTGTCCGCCGCCCACTTCGTACCAGATGGGGTTGGGATTGTCCTCTGTGACGAGGGGGCGACAGCGTTGCACCTGAGACGGGGCCAGAACCACGAATTGGATGCCTTCTTCGATTAACGCTTCGACGGTAGGATAGTCGATGGCCGTCTCCGCCAGCCACATTCCCTCGGGATCGCGGCCGAAGTGTTTTTGGAAGTCGGCTTTACCCCAGCGGATTTGAGTCCGTTTATCTCGGTCGTTGGCGAGGGGGAGGATGATGTGGTTATAAACTTGGGCGATCGCATTGCCATGGCCGTCGAGGCGATCGCAACTGCCGCGATCGCCTTCGATAATCCGTTCATAGACTTCGGGATCATGCCGTTCAATCCAATTCATCAGGGTTGGCCCGATGTTGAAGCTGAGATATTCGTAATTGTTGACAATCTCCACCACTTCGCCGCGATCGTTCAAAACTCTAGCAAAGGCATTGGGGCGATAGCATTCGGCATGGATGCGTTCATTCCAGTCATGGAAGGGACTCGCACTCGGTTGTCGTTCAATGGCATCCAAGTAGGGATTTTCTCGCGGTGGTTGATAATAATGTCCGTGAACGGTAATAAAGACTCCAGATTTTTGGGGAATTCGGGTCTCGGAACGCTCTAGGTTGGCGTTCAAAGCATCCGTGGACATCGGCTTAGAGGTGAAGGTCATAAGGGGTAGGGACGTTAAAAACGCGTCGTAATTAGGTCAGGATTGAGGAATTGAAACGGCGGTCTGATCAAGAGTTCTAACAGGACTGCACCTCATTGGGCGATCGCCTGAGACGTTCTGAGGCTTGTCAAAGTGCATGGTCATTTTAGCAATGAAATTCAATACTATTCGGTGACGTTACTACAATTTTTGTTACGAAACATTGCACTGATAGCCATAACAATGTTGAAATTTTTTGGGCGATCGCCTGTTAACAAATGGGGATCAACCGTTGACAGTTCACAATTGATCGTTAACAGTTAACAACAAACCCACGTTCCCCCATCACCCGTTCCCCGTTCCCTGCACCGCACTGAGCCTGTCGAAGTGTTCCCTTCCTCTTGCCTCTTGCCTCTTGCCTCTTGCCCTCTTCTCCCCTGTTCCCTTCCCCATGAAAACCCTCATCCTCTCATTTCTACTGGTCTTCATGCCCATCTCCATCGCCGGAGAATGGCTGCATTGGGACGCCACCGTGATTTTCCTAACCGCCGCCGTGGCCATCATCCCTCTCGCCGCCTGGATGGGAACCGCCACCGAAGAACTAGCGGTTGTCGTCGGTCCCACCGTCGGCGGCCTCCTCAACGCCACCTTCGGCAACGCCACGGAACTGATTATCGCCCTAATTGCCCTGCGGGCCGGCTTAATCGAAGTGGTCAAAGCCAGTATCACCGGCTCAATCATCAGTAACCTGCTGCTGGTGATGGGATTTTCCATGTTTTTGGGCGGACTTCGCTATAAATCCCAAAACTTTCAATCAGTGATTGCTCGCCTCAACGCCTCGGTAATGAACCTGGCCACCGTCGCTATCTTAGTTCCCACCGCTGTCGTCGCCACCTCCCAAGGGATCTCGGAACTGACGATTCAGAAACTCTCTAGCATCGTGGCGGTCATCCTTATCATCGTCTATGGTTTGACGCTGCTGTTTTCGATGAAAACCCACGCCTATCTCTGCGATGTGGGAGAAGCGGAAAACCAACTCGAGTCTGGGGAAATCCCAGAAGCCCCCAATCCCTGGTTGTGGTCGGGAGTGTTACTTCTGTGTACCCTAGCCGTAGCCTATGAGTCTGAGTTACTGGTGGGGTCTCTGGAAGTAGCCACGGAAGAATTGGGGTTGACGGCCCTGTTTACTGGGGTGATCCTGGTTCCCATTATTGGCAACGCCGCTGAACACGCCACCGCCGTCACAGTGGCCATGAAAAACAAGATGGATTTATCCATGGCTGTGGCCATGGGGTCAAGTTTGCAAATTGCCCTGTTTGTGGCCCCGGTTTTGGTCTTGGCCGGTTGGCTGTTCGATCAACCGATGGATTTAAACTTCAATCCCTTCGAGTTGGTGGCCGTAGTCGTGGCGGTCGTCCTGGCCAACTCCGTGAGTTCCGATGGTCGTTCCGATTGGCTTGAAGGGGTGTTGTTACTGGCCACCTATCTGGTGGTGAGTGTGGCCTTTTTCTATCATCCCGTCTGAATGGCCCCTTGCCAGGGGGCGACGGACGGTTAACCGTCCCCAGAGTCGGGTCTCAATGGCGATCGCCTGGTTAAGATAGAGTTAGCGCAATCATTAAGATTTATTACGTTATGCTCGTCTCATCCTCGCGATTGCAGGGGTTTAAGGAGTTTCTACGAGATAAACTCCTGTTCGGCAATGAGCCAACCCCAGAACTGGTGGCCATCCTCCTGGTGTACTTTGTCCAAGGCATTTTAGGCTTAGCTCGCTTGGCGGTGAGTTTTTTCCTCAAAGATGACTTAGGGCTGAGTCCCGCCGAAACCTCAGCCCTGTTTGGGATTGTGGCTCTACCCTGGATGGTGAAGCCTCTATTTGGCTTCATCTCCGATGGCCTGCCTATTTTCGGCTATCGTCGTCGTCCCTATCTAATTCTCTCAGGATTGCTGGGAACGGCATCCTGGCTGCTACTGGCAACGGTGGTGACTCGTCCCTGGCAGGCGATCGCCGCCATTTCCCTCGGGTCCCTCTCGGTGGCCTTCAGTGATGTCATTGCCGACTCCCTCGTCGTCGAACGAGCCCGCCAAGAGTCCCAGAGTAAGGCGGGGTCCTTGCAGTCGATTACCTGGGCCGCATCAGCCATTGGTGGCTTAATCACGGCCTATCTCAGTGGCTTTCTCTTAGAACTCTTCAGCAGCCGCAGCATTTTCCTGATTACCGCCACCTTTCCTCTGATTGTCTCCGGGGTGGCTTGGCTGATTGCCGAACAGCCAACGGGCGAACGCCCCGACTTCAGCGGCGTGAAAACCCAACTGAGTCAACTGAAAGCCGCCATTTCCCAAAAATCCATCTGGCTACCGACGGCCTTTCTCTTCCTCTGGCAAGCCACCCCCACCGCTGACTCGGCCTTTTTCTACTTCACCACCAACGAACTGGGGTTTCAACCGGAATTTTTAGGACGAGTGCGTCTAGTGACCAGTTTGGCCTCCTTGGTAGGAATTTGGCTGTTTCAGCGTTTCTTCAAAGCCGTTCCCTTCCGCAAGATTTTTCTCTGGACCACCATCCTTTCGGCGGTGTTAGGGATGAGTGCCTTACTGCTGGTAACTCATGCCAACCGGGCGATCGGTATCGATGACCATTGGTTTAGCCTCGGCGACAGTCTAATCCTGACGGTGATGGGACAATTGGCCTTCATGCCAGTTCTGGTATTAGCGGCTCGTCTGTGTCCCAGTGGCGTCGAAGCTACCTTATTTGCCGTGTTGATGTCCGTGTCGAACATTGCCGGAATGGTCTCCTATGAATTGGGGGCGGTTCTGATGCACTGGCTCAATATCACCGAATCCAACTTTGAGAATCTTTGGCTGTTGGTGACGTTAACCAATCTCAGCACCTTGTTACCTCTCCCCTTCATCCACTGGCTACCGGGAGATAGTGCCTCGGGCGGTGGCGATGATCACCCTCATCCCGAAGCCTCTGAATCGTCGCTGCTGGACGCAGAAGCCGTCGAAGGGGTGGGAGTTTAGATCCCGATCGCGTCCCAGGGACCAGGTACTTAAAAGAAAGTGCCACAATAGGAACAACCATGTTCAACTCCCGACTGACGCTGTCCCAGGACTCGTTTGCTGTTCCCATGAGCCAATTTCCCCAATTTGCCGACCGGGGCTATCACATCCAACGTCAACTCGGCCAAAACCGAGCCGGTGGACGGATGACCTATCTCGCCCAAGCGGACAACTCCCCTGAACCCGTCGTCCTCAAGCAATTTCTCTTTGGGGATGCGGCTCAATGGTCGGCCTATGACAGTTGTGAACGGGAAATTCAGGTCTTAAAGGGGTTAAATCATCCAGGGATTCCCCGCTATCTCGATTCCTTTGAGACTGAAAACGGCTTTTGTTTAGTACAGGAGTATAAACCCGCTCCCTCTCTGGCTCAACGGCGGAGTTTTTCGCCGCAGGAGGTCAAGGAGATTGCGATCGCCCTCCTAGAGATTCTCGTCTATCTACAAAACCGCATTCCCCCTGTCATCCACCGAGACATCAAACCGGAAAATGTTTTAGTCTCGGAACCGTCGGACTCAAACGGGTTACAGGTCTATCTCGTGGATTTTGGCTTTGCTCGTATTGGCGAAGGGGACGTGGCCATGAGCAGTGTCGTCAAGGGGACTCTGGGATTTATGCCCCCCGAACAACTGTTTAATCGTCCTCTGACGGAAGCCTCGGATTTATACGGCGTGGGAGCGACGTTAATTTGTCTGTTGACCCAAACCCAATCCCAGGATATTGGTGAGTTAATGGACGATCGCTACACCATTGATTTTGAGTCCCGCGTTCCCAAACTGAGTTTGCGCTGGGTAGACTGGTTAAAGACCCTAGTTCAACCGTCTCCGAGCGACCGATATGCCAATGCTGCCGAGGCGTTAGCTGCCCTCAACCCCATTTATGTCAATCGAGTCCCTAAAGTGGTCGCCAAGCCCAATTCTGTGGTCTTGGAGGCGACGCAATTGGGGCAACAGATTGCCGAAACGGTGATGTTGAAAAACCCTGTCCCTGACACCGTATTACAGGGCCGTTGGCGGGTCTTACCACACCCGAAAGACCCCCCCAGTCGCCCCGGAAGCCATCATTGGTTACGGGTGACTCCAGATTCGGTTGAGGGGGAGCAGGTGTTATGTCGGGTGCGAGCGAATACGGGCAAATTGGTAGCCAATTCTGTCTATGAGCGGCGTTTAGTGTTTGAGAGTAATGCTGACCCTCAGCAGTTGGAACTGGCGGTGACGGTGAAAACCGCTCCCGCTCCGGTACGGCTTCCGGCGTTACCCACGAAACGGCTCGGGGTGTTGTTTGTCTCGGCCACGGTTCTCTCCTTTGGGGTTCATATTTGGTGGGGAGCTGTGGTAGCACTGGCGGACTCTCTAGCTCAGGCGATTGATAAACTGTCATAGGGGGCGATCGCCCAAAGACAGCCATCGCAGCCACTTGCATCGTCGTCAATACTGGGAACATTGCATCATCATGACCAAAGACACACCCGCGAATTTACCCCCGTCTCCCCCGTCTCCCCCGTCTCCCCCGTCTCCTCAGACTACCGAGGAACAGTCCTCCCAGCGTCAAGTGGGGGGTCAATCCCCGATGCAATCTCAAACTCAAACTGGCCCCTTACAAAAAGCAAATTCTCCGGACGAGCCAGCTTGGTCATTGCATCTATTTGAAGATCAGAAACTCTGGTTCACAATCGCAGTCTTAATTGTGCTGCCGATTCTCTTGAGTTCACTGCTTCTAGAACTCATCACTCTCTCAGGAATCATGATTCATTGGGTGATGAGGGGCATGATGTTCCTGGTGTTGATGATGATTATCGGTGTTCTCTTTGTCACCATCCCAGTCATACTCATTTGGGGAATTGCGGAAACCTTCCGCTTTATGCACCGTCGTGGCTTTGGTGATTTTACGGCGATCGCACTGCCTCTGTCTACCGTTGCCTTTGGCATTAGTTTAGGCTCTCTGTTACGTCCTGAAAGTTTTGTACCACTTTGGTCTGTGGTCACAGTGCTAACCGCTATTCCCCTTGGAGTCATGCTTATTTATCAACCTCTGCGCCGTTCGTATCAGTTAAATAAGTACCGTAAATCTCAAAAACATCTGATTCAACCCTAAGAATCAGCTCATACATATCATAGGCAACAGGGAACAGGCAACAGGGAACAGGTAGGGGATTCTCTCCCAACTCAGAGTATCCTAAGCCAATCTTTGATTGCTATACATAACAAATCATAAGCTGTACATAATTTATTGAGCATAAATAATTATCTTAATAAAGGTAAGCATAGTACATAAAAAACATAAAAACATAAAACTCGTCGGGTGGACCATTCATCAACCACCCGGCGAGTGCTTATTGCCCAAAAGTTTCTCGTGCAAACACAAAGACTTCATCCCGTTGATAGCGAACCTCAAACTCAGGGTGTTGTAAGAAATGGAGAATCAAATCTCTCGCTAACACCTCCGTCGCCGGCCAAGGATGGCGACCATTTAAAACCACATAATCCGGCGTTTCCAAATCAATCGGCAACGGACTCGGATGGCCCAACAACAACAGCGTTTGCCGATGAGTCAAATGCGGGGCCAAATAATTATCCGTTAACACCCGGGCCTCGGGGGGAACCAACGCCACCGCTTGCCGCGTCGCCTGCCACGTATCCAAACTCCCAAACCCCCGTAATAGCTTATTGGGATTGGCCAACAGCAAAAAAGCCAGCAAACACCATAGCATCACCCCACGATAGCCTAGCTTACGCCATAAACCTCCTCTGACGGCGATCGCATCCACCACCGCCACAAACAAAAACGGCAACAACGGCACCCCATACTGATGTTCCAACGTCCGTTGCAAAGGATGTTCCGCCAACAAATTCAACCCCAACGTCGGCAACAATCCCAGCAGCGGGGCCAACTGACGCCAGGACAACCCCCACAACACCGGCAACACCACCATCCCCACATAGACAACACTGTCCATCGAGACCAACTTGCCCCAAAACAACTGAGGCTGAACCAACAAATTCAGCAAAATCTCCCCCAACGAATCCCCCAAATAGCCATAGCGAAACAGGGCCTCAACCCCATCGGGACGAAACGTAGGAATCAGAACCTGCGTCACCCAGACAAACCAAACTCCCCCCAACCCCAACGCCAGCCAACCATAACGGGCACTCGTTTCCCAGCGGCGATTCTCAAACAGCAGCCACCATATCCCCATCGCCGCCACCGTCAGCGATAACACCGCCTTACATCCCAACACAAACAGCAACAACGCCGTAAACCCCAAAACACTCCCACCGGCCCGGGCCAACCAAACCGCCGCCAGTAACCCCGGAACCGCCATTACTTCTGGGTGAAAATCAAACAAATTGACATTAAACACCAAAGGATAAGCCCAAAACGCCACCGCCAACAGCGTCGCCATTCCATCAGCAATTCCCCGTTGGCGGGCCAAAGCCCAAACCATCACCCCCCCTAACGCCAGCGAAATCCCCTGAATCGCCAACAACCAATGCACATCGGCCCAGAGACGATAGAACCCCGCCAACAGATACAAACTATAATCCCCATGGCCCCCCAACACATGATGACCCCAAAACGAGACAATCGGCGTTTCACCCCGACTGATTAAATAAATCGCCTGGTCAAAAAAGCCCAAATCCATGGCCGTTGACTTAAATAAACCATGACGGAGGCTGCTACAAACAAACAACCCCAAAGCCACCAAGCCAGCCAACGCCACCACCCGCCGCCGCAACACCCGTCGCCATATCCGCCTAGCGACTTGACTAATCTGCAACACGAGAAATCTCCTCCGCCATCGCCGGCTGTTCGCGAAACTCACCCAACCCATATCCCCGTAACGTCATTCGAATCCGAGGCTGAAATAGACCCGGATTCAGGGTTGAGAACTTAACGCTATAGGTACGCGGCGGTAATTGTCCCTGAAAAAAGGCAAATGCTTCTCCATCATGACGGGGAAGATGACTTAACCAAACCCCATTCTCAGCATTCGCCACCAAAATGCGATAGGTTCGTTCCTCCCCGGACATATCCCGAACCGTCATCATCACCGGTGGAACCCGAAATAAGGATTTGGCAAGCCGTCCCCAAAATGAATGTTCAATCTCAATCTCGGCCCGAACCATCTCTCCATCCTCGGCGGTAATTTGAGCAAAATCATCCCAAACGACGGATAACTCCCGACGTTCTCTTTCCTCGCCACAACGGGATTGGGGCAGCGGTTCTAAAACCATTAAATTCGGTAAAACTGGCAGTTGCACTAATTCGGGGACTTGGGGCGATATCCCATAATGGCAGGTGTAATAGACTGCCGTCGCCGGGGCATCGAAAAAGGGATGTCGGCCATCGACGGTATGGAAGTTATATAACAAGAAATCCCGAGGCGAGTTGGCGAGGCTGTTGCGGTTGGCGTTATCGAGATAGGGAGTATAGGCCGCTTGGGATTGGAACACCGGGCGAGGTTGCCAATTGAGTCCATTGGCCGCCACCATGGAGGTTTCGCGGGGAATAATATCCACTGAACCGTCGCCAATTACCTCGCGAACTGGGGCCGGAAGGATAACATCTTGCAAGTTTTCTGCACTTTGGGCCAGTAAGTCGGCTTTCAGGGACACGGGATTCCAGAAATAGTTGAATTTCTCGGCCACAAGGGCCGGGGCCAGGGGACGAACCAGGTTAGTGGGGTAATAGTCGGCAAATAGATTCGTGTAATAATTATGGAATACGAGACAGAGAACCAGGCTATAGAGATGGAGGCTATAGGCGAACTTTTGCCAAAATCTAGGACGAATTTGTAGGGTACAAAGGGCAAATATCAAGGGCATACTAAAGACAAACCGCAGTCCATGAGCGCCTTGACGGACAAAGCCATGTTTAAAGGTTAACAGGGTCAGCAAAATCATGGCCACGGAAAAACTGGGGTTTCCCGATTGGGCGACGAGCAGCAGGAGCCAGAAAAGTCCCAGCAATTCTAAGAAAATTAGGGTCAGTTCAGTGGATGACCCGATATAACTCATGCCCCCAGAATAGCCAGCGGTAATGTGAGAGTAGCCGTTGAGATAGTCGAGGAGGGAGGGTTGAGAAATCAGGATAATGACGGCTAAACTGATGCCATACAGCAGGCGGGGTGTAAATTGGGAAATTTGTTGGAGTCGAGGATGAGAGGTGAGGATTTTGGGAATTACGGCGACACCAATCACAACAGAGGTGACTAAGCTGAGGATAACGGATAGCCAGTTGCTAAAGTTATCAACTTGTAAAAAGAGGAAGGCGGTTGTGGCGGTTGCGAGTTGGGAGTCGAGAAGGAGTAATAGATTTTTGCGGACTCCGAAACGGTTGCGTAATCCTAAGAGAACTTGAACAGAAAAGAAGATAAAAAGTGAAACGGAGGCTTGCAGTCCCATGGAGACTTTACTGTGTAGGAGAAAGCCGCCTAATGCACCAATGCCGACTGCCCAATAGTGGGCGTGTTTGCCTTGCCAAATCTCCCGAAAGGAGAGCAGAATAATGATAATATATAGAGTTTGATATTCGGTTTGTAGGGCTTCGTAAAAGTCAGAGATTAGATAAGGAAAACTGACACTGATGGCGATGGAAAGTTTTTCGAGGGAATGACGGGATTTTAAAATACGCCAGATCGCAACGGTAAATAAAATCAGATGAATGATGATTTTGAAGATAAAAATATCCCAGAAATTCTGCTCTAAAATTGCGCCACGAACAAGATAACCAAATGAACCGTAGGTGAAAATAATATCTTTACCGAAAATTACGTTATTAGCGGCAAGTTGACTAATTCCATATTTCCAGGAGGGGTCTAATCCTGTGCCAATGGGTCGAGGAATTGGTAGGAATGCAAAAAAAAGGTAAATCGTCAAGATACCACAGATAAATTTTATGATTTTATCTGGGTGAATTGTAATGGAAATGGGTTTCATTTTGGCTTAGGTTTGTCTCCCCTATAATTGTGGAGGTTTCCGTTGTTGCCATCGTCTCATCCCGAGTTCAAGTCCGATGACCATCAATAGCCAGAAGGCGGGCAATACGGGTCGAAGATAGCGATCGCCGGCTCCAACAGACCAACTGGTAACATCGATATAGGCCACCAACAGCACCCGCACGAGAATACACCATAGCAGCATTCCCGCCCCAATGAGCAGCCCCTGGGAGACCCTCAGACCGCCCCAAATCCACCCCAAGACTGCCAAGCCCAAGAGAACCGGGAACAGCCACTGATACAGCTTAGAGACGGCGGTAATGAGAGCATCTTTAAGCTGATTTGCCGGCAAAGACCGGACCTCGATAAAATCGGCCGCTTCTCGGGTAATCTGACGGTAATAGCGCTCTCGTAGCTCAATATCTTCGAGGCCCGAATCGAGCCGCAATACCAAGGAACTGCGGGTTAATTGATAGCCAAGTTCAGCGCTACGACGCAACCAAGGCATCACGAGATCTCCTGTGAGGGAGGGAATAAAACTGACGATGGTTTGCGGTTGACAGTCGAGCCAGTTCCGCTCACAAGCACCATTGACTTCGCGGGCAATTTGCTGATAAAAGGCTTCGGTTTTAGGTGCTGATTGATAGAATCCTTCGGCTTCGACGGCATCCCGTACGGCCCAAAAAAAGATACCGGCGGCATAATCATCGCATACCCCTAAGCCACAGGAAGCGGCTCGCCAACCCTCATCGGCGGGGATTTCGAGGTGGGGGGCTAAGCGACGAAAACTGGGGCTGACGGCGTAAATTTCGGCGCGGGTTGCTGCTGGAACGGTGATTTGAGGGCGCTGCCGCTCTGGGGCAACTCGCTGTAGGCTGCTATAGGCGGCCCGGAGTCCGGGGGCTTTGAGGTCGTAGGTGTGATAGAGTCCATAGTCGAGATAGGTCATCCCAGCTATAAACGAGGTCAGGACGACCCCTGGCGCGACCGTCAGTAGGCTCGCAGCAGCAAAAGTGGTGAAACGGGTGCGAGAGGCAAAACAGGACTGTTTTAGGGCGATATAGCCGTAGCAAAGTGCAATAACGGGGACGATCCAAATGCCTTCAGGACGGGTATTCCAAAACCCGGCGCCGAGGATGCCGAGTGTTAGAGCGTTGAGGAGGACTCTACGGGGATATTGATAGTCTTGAAGAAGATTGAGACAAGTCCCGAGGATGGCAGCCGTGAGGGGAAGATAGAGGACTTCTTGCAGGGTTTGACGGTTCCAGTGGTAGGAAAACGGGGCCAAGGTGTAGAGAATGAGAAATAAACCTGTGGCTCGGGCCGATTGGAGCCAACGCTGGAGGCTGAGGGCCAGAAATAGGCCAGCGGCTAGATAGAGCAGTTCCTGGGCAAATCGCAGTGGCAGGCCCAGGAGATAGCTGGCGACGATAAAGGTGGGATATCCTGGTTGACGGGCGAGGACGAGGCCATCATAGGGGACATCGGGGTCGAGGAGTTGGCTGGCTCGGATGATGTAGCGGAGGTTATCGTGGCGGGCCAGGGAGGCATGGATGGGGAGATGGGCGATCGCCCAGAGTTTAACCACAACCAGAGCGATCGCCAACCCTATAACCCCCCAGCGTTGCCGCGAGAGTCGCCCCACCTTAACGCAGATGTTCCAGGGTGCGGGCGCCACCGGTGAAGCGATCGAGGAATAAACTCATCACCGTCCGTTGACGCACCTTAATACTGGCTTGAACGGCCATCCCCGATTGGAGGGGGACGCGCATATCTGATTTGGGCAAATCAAAATGTTGCTGTTCTAGCTCAATGGTGACAGGAAAGGCGTAAAACTGGCGATTTTGCTCAGGTTCCAAGACATCTTGGCCAATGGAGGTTAGGGTTCCCGGAATCGTGCCAAACTCCATGGCGGGGAAGGCGTTAATTTGAACTTCGACCTCCATTCCCCTGGTGATAAAGCCAATATCGTTGTTGGTGACAAAGACATTAGCCACCAAGTTGGTATTGGGCACAATTGTGACGACCGGTTCAGTGGTGTTGAGAACAAACCCAGAGCCACCGCCGTCTTCATCTTGCCCAAAGTTGGGGAGAACCTCGAAGACAACTCCATCAATGGGCGATCGCAACTCCGTAAAGCGTAACTCCTGTTCCGCCGCCGCCAACTGACTGGTTAACTGAGTATCCTGCTTCTGATTTTCAGAAATGGCCTGATAGGCTTCCCGTTCTGAGGTGGCTTGAATGGTTCGTAACTGAGCCTGAGCCTCTTGGATACCTTCTTCGAGTCGTTCAAGTTCACCCCGTAGGCGATCCTGTTCGGCGCGTCGGGAGAGGATTTCAGACTGTAAGCCCTCAATCTCTGACTCTCGTTGTCGCTGAGTGTCGCGAATCTGCGTAATCTCAGCTTCTCGGGCCAGAATGTCATCTTGAGCGCTTGAGACTTCCTGTTCTCGGTTCATCACCTGCTGACGTTGGCGGGTGACTTGCAGACGAGCAATGCCCCCATCTTCGAGGAGTGGCTCTAAATCAGCCAAGATGTTTTCATCTTCGGCCAACACAGCGCGGGAGCGTTCGAGGCGTCGTCGAGATTCCTCTAAGCGATCTTCGGCGGTTGCTAACTGTCGGCGATCGGAATTGCGTCCATCCTCAGCAATTTGCAGGCGATTTTGCAAACTCGAAATCTGAGCATCGAGGGCCATAATTTGCCCCCGAGTTTGCGTTAACTGGGCTTCTAACTGACGAATCTGGCTATTGGTGGCATCTCGTTGCGAAGCCAGTTCAGCCCGGCGAGCCTGAATGCGTTGGATTTGGGTGCGATCGAACTCACCCACAGCATCGAGGACCCCGAGATCCAATCCTTCAGCTTGAGCCTGAAAGGCCCGGGCCTCACTGCGCCGCTGATCGCGGGCCTCTCGCAGTGACTCCACCGAAGCTCGCGATACCGTCGAGTCTAGGGTCACCAGTAAATCCCCTTCATTGACTTCATCCCCCCCGGCCACGTGAATCTCCCGTACTACCCCACCGGCTGGGACTTTCACTTCTCGCAACGACCCTTCAGGTTCGAGTTTCCCTTCAGCAGGGATGGATTGATCCATTTTGGCTAACGAGGCCCACACGACACCTGAGGTGGTAATCGCGACAATTAGCCAAATCAGCGCCCGAGTCCAAAAGGCGGGCTGTTCGAGGATTACGGGTTGTTCTTGGATTGACTCAATTCGTTCGATATTCATGGCTTTTCCCTTGGCTTCGACAGATCATCTGCGCCCCATCCTCGCATTCTTAACAGGATAGACATGAGCATGACCCCTACAACTGAGACTGCTGTTGTTCATATAGACAGTAATACCGCCCTTTTAGTGCCATCAATTCTTCATGGGTTCCCTGTTCAACTAAGGCCGCGTTATCCATCATCAGGATGCAGTCAGCACCCTGAACGGTGGGTAAGCGGTGGGTGATAAAGAACACCGTGCGTCCTCGGAACTCTTCGACCAGGTTTTGACAAACCATGCTTTCGAGGTTGTAGTCTAGGGCGCTGGTGGCTTCATCGAGAATCAACAAGTTGGGTTTTTGTAGCACCGTCCGGGCGATCGCAATCCGTTGTCGTTGTCCCCCGGATAAGGCTGAACCCCGTTCCCCAACAACAGTGTTGTAACCCTGGGGTAGCGTCATGATGAAGTCATGGGCCACGGCCACTTTCGCCGCGTTGATAATCTCTTCATCGGTGGCTTCGGGGTTGTTTAGGGCAATGTTGGCCTTAATGGTGGTATTGAACAAGAGCGTATCCTGTAGAACCACCCCAACCTGTCGGCGCAAGGAATAGAGTTCGACCTTATTGATGTCATAGCCATCAATGTGAATCCGTCCCGTTTCCGGGGGATAAAGCCGTTGTAGCAACTTCATCAAGGTACTTTTACCCGACCCACTTTGTCCGACAATGCCGACGAACGACCCAGCAGGAAAGTCAATGTTGACATTGGCAACGTTTAATGCACCCGTGGGAACGAAGCGGAAGCAGACATCCTCAAATTTAACGTGTCCTTCGATATTCGGCAGGGGAATGTTGAGGCGATCGCTCTCGTTGCTTTCAGGTTCGGAGTTGAGAATATCCCGCAGACGTTCAATGGACATCCCCACTTCCTGGAAGCTTTGCCAAACCTGAACAAAGCGTAGCAGCGAGCCGGTCACGTTGCCAGAGATAATCCGGAAAGCAATGAGCTGACCCAAGGTCAGTTCCTGGTTAATCACCAAATAGGCCCCCACCCACAATAGCAACAGGGAGGAAAGTTTATTGAGGAACCCAGCCACAGAACTGGCGGCGGTGTTAGTGAGAATGGTTCGGAAGCCCGCGTTCATATAGCGAGCATAGCGTTCGTACCAGTTCCAGCGGGAGGTCAACTCAATGTTTTGTGCCTTCACCGTCTGCATCCCGTTGAGGGTTTCGACGAGATAGGATTGGGCGTCGGCATAGCGTTCGGCCCGTTTCAGCAGCAGTCGCCGCACAATGGGCGAGACAAAGACAATCAAGGCCGTGAAGAAGGGAACAGTGACCAGAGAGACCGCCGTCAGCAGCCAACTATAGGTCAGCATTACGGCAATGTAAATGACCGAGAAGACAGCATCGAGCACCACCGTTAGAGCTGTCCCCGTGACGAACTGACGAATGTTGGCCAACTCGTTCACCCGTCCGGCGATATCCCCCACCCGGCGTTTATCGAAGTAACCGAGGGGGAGTCGGAACAGGTGGTCAATCACCTCGGAGCCGAGGTTCAGGTCAATGCGGTTGGTGGTATCAACAAAGAGGTAGGTTCGCAAACTGGTGAGCAAGGCCTCAAACAGAGCTACCCCAATCATGAAAATCCCGAGGATGTTTAGGGTTTCGATGCTGCGTTGACCGAGGACTTTATCAATAATGACCTGGGTCAGCAGGGGGTTAGCCAGTCCAAATAACTGGACAAAGAAGGAGGCGATAAAGACCTCGATTAAGACCTTCTTGTAGCGCAGCAAGGAGGGGAGGAACCACCACATGCTGAACTTCTCGGACTGATCCCCTGAAGGAGGTTGAACCAGGACAACTTCGGCTACATCTGCTTCGACCATTTCGGCCACTTGGGCCGGGGTGCGATGGAGAATCCCCACTTCGGGGACGGCCAGGACAATTTCTTTCTCGGTGATTTTGTAGAGAACGGCGTAGCTATCTTGCCATTTCATCATCCCCGGTGCTTGCAGCCGTCCCAAGGAACCTTTGGGGATGCGAGCGAGTTGGGCTTGAACCCCCAGGGTGGGCATGATGGTGCCGCAGCCGTAGAGTGAGACGGCCCCTTTGGTTTTTAGCTGCTGTTCGAGCAATTTGCGGATGGCATCTTTGCGGAAGTTAATCCGCATATGCTTACAGAGCATATGGAAGCAGGCCAAGGGAGAGCCAATCGGACCACTACCGCGAATGTGAGGATAACGTGGTGGGGGAGCGAGGGGGTCTCGCGGCGGATCTGGCGGTCGTGGCGGGGCTTCGGGAATGTTGGCTAGGGCATTGCTGGCACTAGAGACATTATTAGAGAGATTATTAGAGACATTATTGCTGGGGACAATGGCTCTTGTGTCGCCGTTGTTGGAGTCTTGGTTGTTGGAGTCTTGGGGGTCTTGGCCCTCGGCCGGGTCGTTGTCCCGGTCTGGGACGGCGGGGAGTCGGGTTGAGCCGGCCGATTGACTGACTTTGGCCGTCCAGGGAACGCCGACTAAGCGTAGGGACTGTTCGAGTCGCGTGCGATTGTAGCGGGCCGGGTAGAGGCGATCGCCGACTTTGGCCTCGGCCAGTTCGCCACGGCTGACGAGCCAGAGGAGTTGAGGATCGAGGCGCTCTGGCTCTAAATGTTGCCCTGGGTCGAGATCGATGATTTGCGCTTCAGACCAGAGATCGTAACAGAGGCTTTTGACATCGGCGCTGGCATCGGCTCGCCGTTGCAGTTCAGCACTACTGAGTTCAAAGACTTCTGTCAGACTCGGGTGTTCTCGCACGGCCCGGTTAAAGTCAGGCTGGTTGCGCAGACAGTCGCGGAAGTCATTGACATTAATGCTCACGCAAATGGTTTCACTCGAGGCCAGGGCCGTTTCACAGGGGAGATCCCGCACTACACTGATCCAACCGAGGACTTCACCGGCACCAACTAAGCGCAAACTGGTTGAATGGCCATTACGGCGATCGTAGCCGAGAACTCGGACCTGTCCTTGGTAGATAACAGAAATCTGCGCGGGCATTTTATCTCGCACCAGCAGGGGCTGTCCCATGCGATAGCGCAAGAGTTGTGCCTTAGCGGCTAACTGACGCAACTGCTCGGGTGGCAGGCGGTCGAAGGGAGCCGTTTGGGCGAGAAAATCGGAGATTTGGGGTTGGGAGGTGGTCTGAGTCATACGGACGCTGGGGGTGAAGACAAGCGTTTAAAGTAGTCGGCGGCAATGGTTTGCACTTCTTGTTGCAGCCAGTTGACGTAGAGTTCATCTAACATCCGCTGGTGCATGGCTGAGTCGAGTTGTGCGGGATGAAATTCGTCAAGGCGAACAATAATAAACCATTCTGCCAGAGGACGAGGGGGCCAAAGTTGTCCCGGTTGACTGACCGACAAGAGTTTGCCGATGGCGGGGTGAGGTCGGTTTAAGGAGACGGGGCCAAGTTTCCCGCCGGTGCGGGCTTCGGGACCCTGGGAATAGTCGCGGGCACACTCTTCAAAGTTTTGTTCCCCCTCGTTAATGCGATAGTACAGTTCTTGGGCTAATCCTTCATCTTGGGTGCGGATGAGGGAATAGACGACTTGATCTAAGCTGGCTTTACGGCTCATAAAGTGCGATCGCACTTTTTGCCCCCAGGTTTTTTCCTTAAACTTTTGTAATAATATCGGTCGTATGGCCAGGGCTTCGAGTTCTTCGAGGGTCATACCATTGGCTTTCAACCAAGCCTGTTGGATCTCCGGAGAGGTCAATTGGTTTTGTTTACAAAATTTCTGGACGGCGGCTTGTTGTTCGTCTTCGGAACAGGTGAACTCGGCGATCGCCTGATCGATGACTAGCCCCTGCAAAAACTGTGGCAGTAGCTGATAACGTTTGAGCAGTTGAGGGATTTCTTCTGCTGTAATTCCTTGCTCGCCGACGCGGAAGACTTCAGTCATCGCTCCTGTCAATTCAATCTAATCGAGTCATCTATAAACACCGATGTCAGACCTGAACCGAGGTGGCTCATGGCCGGGCCGATGTTACCAGGGGTTGGTTGCCTCTGGTAAGGCAATACTAATCGATCTCGTGTCTTCCACGCTAATACCTGACCCTAGGCAGGGGGTCAGGACAGTTGTACCCTGGTTGCGCTGACGGGAGGGTTGGTTGAGTTGTTCCGCCGGTTGCCTATTTCCCGGCTGAATGGGGTTTATCGGTCAGGAGCGGGAGTCTCCGTCGCGAAAATCCCGAACTTCTCGCAGTCTTACTCGAAGTCCGGGATCTTTGCCCTATTTTGATGAAAATGATGACGGCAAGCTGGAGTTAGTCCGTCGGGATTAGGTGTTGGGATGTTTGAAATGCCGCAACCGTTGAGACAGACTATACATAACCTCTAGGGCAAACATGGGCGTCTCTTGAACGGCAAATAGGAATTTCTGTAAATCCATCACGGCCAGGGTGCAGTCGGTTTGAGCGACAGCCGTTGAGGCCCGGGTTCCGTTGACGCGCACTAGGGAGCCTTCCCCAAAGACATCGCCGGTGTCGATGGTCTCGACCACTTTAGCATCAACCACTAGGTTGACGGCCCCCTCAATAATCCCGAACATGGTCTCTCCAGGTTCCCCTTCTCGGAAAATCACATCCCCAGCTTTGTAATGTTCGGGTTCGGTTTGTTTCTGAAAAATTTCAACGGTTCTAACAGGTTGCAACATAATGGTTGGATTGTGATTATTACGGGCTTGGCGGCTTAGGTGATGACCGTCGGCGCATTCATGCCAGTGTACTGACGAATTTGGGCTAGGTCTTCGGCAATGGCGATAAAGTCCGCTAGGGCTGTTTGGGGATCGGCGTCATGTCGGCTGGGATCGGGTTCGTAGCTTTCGAGGTATAGCCGTAGGGTGGCCCCTTGGGTTCCGGTTCCCGAGAGACGAAAGACGATGCGGGAACCATCGGTAAAGCCAATGCGAATGCCTTGATTTTTGCTGACACTGCCATCGACGGGGTCGGTATAGCTGAAGTCATCGGCATACTCGACCTCGTATTTGCCCAGGGTTTGGCCAGGGAGGCTTTGCAGTTGCGATCGCAATCCCTCCATGAGTTGGTTGGCGCTACCGGAGTCGATGCCTTCGTAGTCATGACGGGAATAGTAGTTGCGCCCGTAGGTTTGCCAATGGTCACGCACAATCTCTTCGACGGATTGCTGGCGCACGGCCAAGATGTTGAGCCAGAATAGGACGGCCCAGAGACCATCTTTCTCTCGGACATGGTTGGAACCAGTGCCGAAGCTTTCCTCGCCACAAAGGGTGGCCTGTCCGGCATCGAGGAGATTACCGAAGAATTTCCAACCCGTGGGGGTTTCGTAGCAGTTGATGCCCAGTTTCTCGGCGACACGATCAACGGCGGCACTGGTGGGCATGGAACGGGCTACCCCGGCCAGGCCATCTTGGTAGCCGGGAACCAGGTGGGCGTTGGCGGCGAGAACGGCGAGGCTATCGCTGGGAGTAACGAAGAATTTACGGCCTAAAATCATGTTGCGATCGCCATCTCCATCGGAGGCGGCACCGAAGTCTGGAGCGTTGTCACCGAACATCAACTCCACGAGATCATGGGCATAAACTAGATTCGGGTCCGGATGGCCGCCGCCAAAGTCTTCGAGGGGAGTTCCATTCTGAACGCTGCCGGGGGCCGCTCCTAGACGCTCTTCAAGCAGTAGATGGGCGTAGGGACCGGTAACGGCATGAAGGGGGTCCATACAAAGCCGAAACGGGCCGGAGGTGAGAAAATCGCGAATGCGATCGAAGTCGAACAGAGACTGCATTAAGTCTGCGTAATCGGCAACGGGATCGATGACTTCGACGGTGGTTTCGTTGAGTTGGGTGATGAGCAGGGTATCGAGGTCAACATCTGGCGCTTCTAGGATCTGATAGCCCTGAATCGTCTTACTGGCTTCAAAGATGGCTGATGTAACTTTTTCTGGGGCGGGACCGCCGTTGCTAGTATTAAATTTAACGCCAAAGTCTCCCTCTGGCCCTCCAGGATTATGGCTGGCTGAGAGAATAATGCCGCCAAAAGCGCCAGTTTTACGGATGATACAGGATGCGGCTGGGGTTGAGAGAATGCCACCCCGACCGACGAGAACCCGCCCCACTCCGTTGGCCACGGCCATTTTGAGGATGGTTTGGATGGCGGTGCGGTTGTAATATCGTCCGTCTCCCCCAAGAACGAGGGTTTTGCCTTGGTGTCCTTCGACGCTATTAAAGATGGACTGGATAAAATTTTCAAGATAATGCCGTTGCTGAAACACCTGAACTTGCTTCCGCAGTCCTGATGTACCGGGCTTCTGGTCAGAAAAGGGTTGAGTCGATACCGTGTGTACGTTCATACGATGGGCAAACTGCAAGGGAGGTATTTGACAACACCATATCAAACGCTGTGATCTCTTGAGTGTTTTCTGGGAGTCTCTTTCCCTGAAACCCGAGATCAGACTGGCCCGAAGCGCTTTCTAGGCACTCGGTTGTGAGTCCATCACCAGCCAGCCTCGGCGAACACAGTGGATGAGACGGTCGATGGCTTGTCGATCTTCGTCGCTGATACAGTCGTTGAGCAAGGCATCTCGAACTTGAGAGCGATCGCCCGGAGCCAGGGTTCCGGCGCACCAAGCCTGGAAAAAGAGATCGGCAACGGGGGGGACGAGGCAGCGTTGAGTAGACATAACAGGGAATTTGTCAATCACTTTGGTCGTTCAATCTTACTTTTTTAATATTTCGTAAATAATCTACCTTGGGTATGATCCTAAAGCAAAACTTAAGAGATTAGGATCATTGACAAATTCACGTAAATACCCTCTTGACAAAAAAACCTGGGCGGGTTAGGCCCAGGAGACGAGCGCCCGAAATTACTGTAATCCCTTATACAGTGACAGGTTGAACTGTCTGTTGCCAGGTGGCCAAGCGGTCGAGGGAGCGATCGCGATATTTGCCATAGCGATCGCGCTTATTACGAATTCTTATCTCCAAACTGGGGATAATGCCAAAGTTAGGGGGCATGGGTTGGAAATGTTTGGGGCTGGCTGAGGTGACAAATCCGAACAGGGACCCCATCATTGTTTCTGCGGGCATAGAGACGGGATCTAACCCCAGGGCGATGCGGGCGGCATTGGTTCCCGCCAACCAGCCCCCAGCAGCAGCAGCGGTATAGCCTTCGGTACCAATCAGTTGTCCGGCAGCCAACAAACTAGGACGTTGCTGGAATTGCAGGGTGGGATGAAGCAACTCGGGGGAGTTGATGAAGGTATTGCGGTGCATCACCCCCATGCGGACAAATTCGGCGTTTTCTAAGCCCGGAATGAGGCGAAACACCCGTTTCTGTTCTCCCCAGCGGAGGTTGGTTTGAAACCCCACCATATTCCAGAGTTGTCCGGCTTTGTCCTCTTGGCGCAATTGCACAATGGCATAAAAGCGTTCAGGCGATCGCGGATCACGAATCCCCACGGGCTTCAGGGGGCCGTAACGCATGGTATCCTCGCCCCGTTTAGCCATTTCCTCAATGGGGAGACAGCCTTCAAAAAATTTAGCTGTTTCCCGCTCAAAATCTTTCACTTCGGCCTGTTCCGCCTCGCAGAGTGCCTGCCAAAAGGTCAGATACTGCTCTTGGGTCATGGGACAGTTGAAATAGTCTGCATCCCCCTTGTCATAACGCGAGGCCCGAAAGGCGACATCGGTGTTAATCGATTCTCCCACCACAATGGGACTGGCCGCGTCGAAGAAGCTCATATACTGGCGGCCCGTGAGCCGTTGTAGGTCATCGGCTAGGGCCTCACTGGTGAGCGGTCCGGTGGCCAAGACGACAATTTCATCCTCGGGAATCTGTTGCACTTCTTGGCGTTGTAGGTCAATCAGAGGGTGCTGGGCCAGGGTTTCGCTGAGATCGCGGCTAAACACACCGCGATCGACGGCCAAGGCACCACCGGCGGGGACATTGTGTTGATCGGCTTTGCCAATAATAATCGACCCCAGGCGGCGCAATTCTTCATGGAGTAATCCCGAGGCGCGATCGCTGGCTTTAGCCCCAAAGGAGTTACTACAGACGAGTTCGGCCAGTTCTTGGGAATGGTGGGCCGGAGACTGCCGCAAGGGGCGCATTTCCTGAAGCGTCACCGGAACGCCCCATTGAGCCACTTGCCAAGCGGCTTCAGTTCCTGCTAATCCACCACCAATCACACGTACGTTAGGCATAATTCAAACTTCAAAATTTAACAACAATTGTCCTATAGCAAAAATTGGTCTGAATAGGACAAAAAAACTTGGGAAAAGAAGGCAAGAGGCAAAAGGCAAGAGGCAAGAGGCAAAAGGCAAGAGGCAAGAGGCAAAAGGCAAGAGGCAAGAATATCGCGATCTATTCCCTGTTCCCTGTTCCCTGTTCCCTGTTCCCTGTTCCCTGTTCCCTGTTCCCTATTCCCTATTCCCTCCTATAAAACCCGAGTCAACATCTGTGGAACCGGCAGCAAAATAAACGCCAGCAAAAACAGGCTTACTAATCCCAAAATGTCCCGTCGATTGTCTAGCTCACTGACATCATTGAGGGCGGGAGCGTCTCGTAGGGGAATCAGGAACAGGAGAATCGCCCATAAGAAGAGTTCCGGGTGAATGACGGCCAACAACAGCATCAGGAGACGGCTAATTTGCCCGATCGCCACCGCCATTCGTCGTCCAAACATGGCATGAACCATTTGTCCACCATCTAAGCGGCCGATGGGCATCAGGGTGAAGGCACTGAGGATTAACCCCAGATAGCCAACAATAGCGATGGGGTGTAGGGCGATGGCTTGGGATGGCTCTAAAGATCCTGGCAGGAGCAGGCCGCTACAGAGGGATAAGAGCAGGGAGAAGGTGGGAATGAGTTCCTCAAAGTTTAGCAGTCCTGAGGTGTCAGTGGCGGGGACAAGCTGGGAGTGGGAGAGTCCCCAAAGTAGTAGGGGAAAACTGACGAGAAAGGTCAGTAGTGGCCCGATGATACTGCTATCAAACAGGACTTTGCGGTTGGGGATGGGGGAGCGTAGCCTTAAGAATGCACCCAAGGTTCCCAGGAAGAAGGGAAAGGGAATGAAGTAGGGGAGACTGGTTTCGAGATGATGTCGGCGAGCGATCGCATATCGCCCGAGTTCACGAATCCCTAACACGCCCAGCAAAGATAAGGCGTAGGGCAGTCCTTGGAGGAGGAGACTGGGATCGGCTTGCCAGCGATCGCTCTCAATTCCAGCCAGTTCTACGCCGACGGTGGTACTGGTAAACAGGGTAATCAGAAACAGTCCGAAGGCGATCGCCGGGTGATCGGTGGGTTCTTCGGGACGAGTATTTGTTTCTTTTTGGGGGTTAGGGGCAATGACAAACAGGGGTTTGCGATTTTCCCCTTCCTGGAGAACCACCAAGAAGCGATCGCCAAATTTTTTTTCGATATTGTCGCGGATGGTTCGATAGGCGCGATCGGGGTTGGTGCGAAGTTGGCCACGACAAATCACGGCTTGGGGTCGGTATTCGAGTTGATGCAGTGCATACACGGACCAATTGAAACAGTCCCGCAGCTGGTTTTCTTCCGCCGGGGCAATGGGCCGCAGTTGTTGTTTGAGAGTTGAGAGAGGGGAGGGGACATCGGCAGCGGTGGCCGCTGGCGGTGCATCCGTTGGGGGCCGTCCTTGATAGAGGAGCCAGAGATAGAGAATAAAGCAACCCGTCATCAGGGTGATCGCTCCCCAGGCGGGGACGGCCCCATCGTCGGGGGTGATTTCAGCCCAGATGATCAACACCACAGCCGGAGTCATCATCACTAACCACAGCAACCACACGGGGGTTCGCGTGATGTTAGCAACGCTCCGCTGCAAGATAATGTAGGTAATCAGTCCAAGTATCAGCAGTAACCAGAAAGTCATCACGTATGTCTAAAGAACCCCGCATTGTCCGAGCGAATATTTTTGCGTTTCCCCCCAATCGGCAAACCCTGGGAGGAACCGCCTATCTTATTGTAGAAAAAGATGGCAACGTCCTGGTTGATACTCCCCCAGCGACGCCGGAAACTCAGGCGTTTTTAAGTCGTCAGGGGGGGGTGCGATCGCTGTTTATTAGCCATCGTGACTGTATTGGCAATGCCACTGAACTTCAGCAAAGCACGGGTTGTCAGGTGATTATCCAGGAACAGGAAGCCTATCTCTTGCCTGAGGCGCAAGTCACGTCATTTCAACAAGAGATTCAGATTTCTAGGGATATTCAAGGAATTTGGACTCCTGGACATACGCCCGGTTCGGCCTGTCTGTATTACCGGCCACAAGGGGGAGTGTTATTTACGGGTCGTCATCTGCTTCCCAACCCCCAGGGAGAGGTGGTTCCGTTACGGACGGCGAAAACCTTTCATTGGCCACGACAACTGCGGAGTGTGGCTCAGTTACGCGATCGCTTTTCCTCAGAGAGTCTCGCCCTGATCTGTCCTGGAGCTAGTACGGGCTTTTTACGGGGTAAACGGGCCATTGAAGACGCCTATCATCAACTGGCGGACTTAGATTTAGAAGCCTATGAAGCCGCCCCAGCTCTACTCTAGCAGCAGCCGCCAAAACAAAAACCCCACACTCGCTGTGGGGTTTTGTGCATTAGAGGGTCAGTCAGCAGGGGACTTGACCTGAAACCATTGTTCTAGTGAGGATGTCCTAGAAGGAGAAGGTGGTCCGCAGCACACCAACGAAGGCATCATCAGCATCTTCACTGCCTTGAGGCGCACTCAACCAGATCACCCCAGGAGTGATGGAGATGTTGTCGTTGAGCTGGTAGCGATAGAACGCTTCCACGTGGAGGGGCGTATCATCCGCTCCAGCACTACGGGAGGAGCTATCGTTAAACCCACCGACATAAGGCTCAGCACCGGCCATCAGACCGAGCAGGTTGCCGGGTCCACCAAAGTCGGGGAGGGCAATCCCTAAGCCGTAGTACCAAATATCGGCACTATCTTTGCCCGCCGAGAGGGACTCAGCATCGGTGAAACCACCAAAGGCGTTGAGGGAGAGGCTGTCAGACAGTTGGTAGGCTGCCGAGAGAGCGTAGGAGTTGGTGTAGAGCGCAGCCGCATCACCAAAGGGTTGAACCCCACGATCTGTTCCTGGCCCCAGTTTAAAGATACCGTTGTCTGCGCCGGAGGCGTTGAAGAAGGCGTGGTTATAGGTTAAGCCCACTTGCAAGTCACCGGAGTCAAAGGTCAACTGACCCATGATGGAATAGTCACCGTTGAAGAGACCATTGCCACGGTCAGGACTCGACGCATCGCCGGCCAAATACCCCGCAGACAACATGAGATTGTCGGTGATGTCGATGTTGGCACCAATCCCAGGCGCATCAGTCCCCAGTTTGTAAATGGGGTTGGATTCAGCGAAGCTGCTGATGGCGTTCTCCGCACCGGTGTAGCCTTCGAAGTAGGGGCTGATGGTGGGAACGAAATCTTGCCATAAACCACCGGCGGCGGGGAGATAGACTTGGATATTTTCACCGAGGGGGAAGTAGTACGCCAACCAGCCAATGTTTACCCCATTGCCGTTGTCAAAGTTATGGGTGAAGACCCCTTGGTCAAGGTTGTTGAAGGTGGTGGCGTTACCGGAGTCGAGACGAGTCCAGAGTTGATCCTGTCCGCTGAAGCTGGAGACGAAGTTGAGACGAACCCGGTTTTGGAAAACGGTTTGGTTGTCGTTGATGTCGATGTCTTCACCGCCAAAGGCATCGGCGATCGCAAACACCGCTTCCCCTTCCAGTTTGGTGGTGGTGGAGAACTGATTGGCTTCGAGTTCCGAGGTGCGAGCTTCGAGACCATCGACGCGACCGCGCAGGGTAGCCAGTTCAGCGGCGAATTCTTCTTGCAGGCGACGAATGGTGGCTAAGTCACTCGGATCGAGACTGTCACCATCACCGACGATGGCAACGATTTGGTCTAAACAGGCGTTGAGACCAGCGGCAAATTCATAACGAGTCATGAAGTTGTTGCCACGGAAGGTTCCGTCGGGATAACCGGCGATACAACCGTAGCGTTCAACAAGAGATTGCAGCGCTTGGAACGCCCAGTCTGTCGGTTGTACGTCGCTTAGCTGCGAGACGGAGGTGACTTGGTCGATCGAGACCACCTCCTCGTCGCCGTTGTCTTGACGAAGCCGTTGACCTTCGTTGGCTTCGATGAAATCGCCAACGGAGAGTTGTTTGCTGCCCAAGTTGGCATCGAGCTGGCGGTCAGCTTTGAGGCTGCTGACATCGCTGTCGACGGCTGCCTCTTTAGCTTGAGCCGGAGCGTTTAGCCCCCAGAATGCCGCGAGTAGCGGGCTGAATAGCAGAATCTGCCATGTTAGTTTACGCATCTTCCCTCACACCTAAAAACACAGGAACATTGAATGTCGCGAAAAGCCACCAAGGGCTGTTCACACATTTAACCATTATAGTGCGATCGCAACTACTAAAAATATGTAGCCTAGATTACAAAAAATCAAGGCGATCACAGAAATTGTCGGGAACAGAAGAAATACCGTTCCCTGTGAACTGCCGTTTTTGGGCGACTGCCCCCCATTATAGTTCGCGTCTGCCGGGATCGACCGCTGCGGAGAAATTGTGTTTTTGGGATTATTCTGAAGTTAGACAGCGTTTAGCCAGGTATTAGGAGGGCTGAACTGCTTTTTTTGCATTTTTTTGCAACAATAATCCGTATTCTAAGCCTTCAACGACGGCTTGATAGGAGGCATCGATGATATTGGCCGAGACCCCTACGGTTGTCCAGCGGTCATGACCATTGGTGGATTCGAGTAATACCCGAGTTTTGGCGGAGGTTCCGGACTGACTATCGAGGATACGGACTTTGTAGTCCACGAGATGACAATCGGCGATGGCGGGAAACTGCCCGACGAGGGCTTTACGCAGGGCAGCATCTAGGGCGGAAACGGGGCCATTCCCTTCGGCCGACTCTAAACTTTCGCTACCGTTGACGGTGACTTTGACGGTGGCGAGGGAGTTACTGTCTTCATGGCCGCCGGCCTGGGTACAGTGGACTTGAAACCCTTTGACCTCAAAAAATCGCTCTCGTTGTCCGAGGGCCTCTCGGACTAATAAGTCAAAGCTGGCTTCGGCGGCTTCAAACTGATAGCCTTCATTTTCGAGTCCTTTGAGGCGATCGAGAATTTCGCGACTAGCGGGATTGTTTTTATCGAGATCGAGACCGAAGTTGCGGGCCTTGGCGAGAACATTACTGAGGCCCGATTGATCGGAAATCACAATCCGTCGCTGGTTGCCTACGGCTTCGGGGGGGATATGCTCATAGGTGAGAGGATTTCGCTGCACGGCACTGACATGGATGCCCCCCTTATGGGCAAAGGCGGAACGGCCCACGAAGGCGGCGCGATCGTTGGGGGCCAGGTTCACCACTTCGCTGACAAAACGGCTGGTTTCGGTCAGTTGGGCCAGTTGGTCGTCGTCGAGACAGTGATAGCCGAGTTTAAGCTGTAGGTTGGCGATCGCCGAGCAAAGATTGGCATTGCCACAGCGCTCGCCATAGCCGTTAATGGTTCCCTGAACCATGGTCGCTCCTCCTAACACGGCGGCAACGGCATTAGCAACGGCCATTTCACTGTCATTATGGGTATGAATCCCTAGAGGAATCGACTCTCCTAACTCTGAGATGACCTCCGAGACGATTTGCGTTACCTCGTGGGGTAAGCTGCCGCCGTTGGTATCACATAGGGTCAGCCATTCTGCCCCAGCCTCAGCAGCGGCGTTTAGGGTTTTTAGGGCATAGTCAGGATTGTGTTTGTAGCCATCGAACCAATGTTCGGCATCATAAATCACCCGCCGTCCCTGGCTACGGAAGTATTCGATGGTGTCTTGGATCATGGCCAGGTTTTCTTCAAGGCTGGTGTTTAAGCCTTCGGTGACATGGAGATCCCACGATTTGCCAAATAGGGTAATCCAATGAGTGCCTGCCGCTAAAATCGGCTGTAGCATGGGGTCATCGGCGGCCCGGCGGCCGGGACGACGAGTTGAACAAAAGGCGACGACTTCGGCGTGCTTTAGAGGCTGCTCCTTGAGCTGCCAGAAGAACTTGACATCTTTGGGGTTTGCACCGGGCCAACCGCCTTCGATGAAGGGAACGCCGAGGCGATCGAGTTGATGGGCGATGCGGAGTTTATCTTCTAGGGAGAGAGATAGGCCTTCACATTGGGCGCCATCGCGCAAGGTGGTGTCGTAGATGGAGAGAGGTTTGGCAGTCATGGGCGAGGAGGAATTGTTTGTGGTTGTGGGTTCACCACTCCCAAATTTTAACCTGATGCTGTGATTGAGCCGCCAAGTTGACACAATAGATAGAGACGAGATATCGAAGCGAACGGATAAACGTTGTCATCTCATATAGATAATTAGATAATTATGCCAACTGTGACGGCTGCTGGACAAACTGTAACCTGCGATCGCGGGGAGAATCTGCGTCGCGTTCTTCTGCGCCACGGAATTGATCTGTACAATGGCAACGCCTCTGTGGTTAATTGCCGGGGGATTGGCTCCTGTGGAACCTGTGCGGTGGCGGTTGAGGGCCAGGTGTCTGAGGCCAATTGGCGCGATCGCACCCGGCGATCGCTTCCCCCCCATGATGGTCAGCGTTCCCTCCGTCTAGCCTGTCAAACCCAAGTTCTCGGAGATGTCCGGGTGACTAAGTTTGACGGCTTCTGGGGCCAAGGAACGGAGCCGGTTTGGACGGCTGAGTCTTAGTCGCCGAGTCTCAGTCGCTGAGTCTCAGTCGCCGAGTCTCAATCGCCGAGATTGAGCAAATTCGTCGATAAACCTGTTGATAAACCGGTTAAGAAACCGGCTAACAAACCTATTGTGCAACGTATTTTTCAGGTGGTTCTAGGGGTTCTGTTGGCGATGGCGATTCTCTACTGGCTGGCCGAGGCGCAGGTGTTTGATGAAACTCCCTCCCCCGACGAATCGAGTGAGGATGAGTCGATTCCCGAGGCGGTTCCCTTGAGTCCTCCATCACCAGCTCCGCAGACAACGCCTACGCCGAGTCCAACGCCTACGCCGAGTCCAACGCCTACGCCGAGTCCAACGCCTACGCCGAGTCCAACACCCACACCGGAAACGGATGCCAATGATCCAATTCCCGCCCTTTGGTAAGTCGTTTAAGCTAATCGAGTTGAGAGTCCAGTCAAGATCATGAGTAGTGAGATTTTAGTTATTGGTGGCGGTGTGATGGGGTTGTCCATCGCCGTCGAACTCAGGTTACGGGGGGCGAGTGTCACCGTTGTGAGTCGAGATAGCCAACAGGCGGCGAGTCAAGCGGCTGGGGGAATGTTAGCTCCCCAAGCTGAAGCGTTGGCTTCGGGACCGATGTTGGAGTTATGTTTGCAGTCGCGATCGCTGTACCGGGATTGGACGGAGAAACTCGAACGTCTTTCGGGAATGGCGACGGGATATTGGCCCTGTGGCATCCTGGCCCCGGTCTATGACACTCGGGCCAGTTCCCCGACTTCAGAGGCGGGGCCGTCATTGTGGCTTGATTCTCAGGCGTTGCAGGGGTATCAGCCAGGATTGGGAACTGATGTGGTGGGGGCCTGGTGGTATCCCCAAGATGCTCAGGTGGATAATCGGGCCTTGATGCGAT
Source organism: Phormidium sp. OSCR (assembly GCA_001314905.1). Taxonomy (GTDB): domain Bacteria; phylum Cyanobacteriota; class Cyanobacteriia; order Cyanobacteriales; family Geitlerinemataceae; genus Sodalinema. The sequence continues at coordinate 8,446 of LJZT01000031.1, read as the reverse complement.
CGCTCCTAGGAGCTGTTGAGGCTCTCGATATTCGGCTAAAAGAGGGGGTTACGGTGGAGGCGATCGCCCAGGAAGGCGATCGAATCGTTGGTGTACAAACCGCCGCCGGACTCCTCAGTGCTGACCATTATGTTCTCGCGACTGGCTCTTGGTCGAATCAATTGCTACCTGTACCCGTTAAACCCATTAAAGGGCAAATGTTCTCCGTCCGCGCCCCCCGTGTCAATGGGGAACTGCCTCTACGGCGAGTTCTCTATGGCCCCAATACTTATATCATTCCCCGTGGTCATGGTGAGATTGTGGTCGGGGCCACCTCGGAAGATGTGGGTTTTGTGCCGGGAACAACCCCAGAGGGACTGCGATCGCTCCTAGACCGGGCCATCCGCCTCTATCCGGCCCTGGGGGATTATCCCATGCAGGAAATTTGGTCAGGATTCCGCCCCGCCACTCCCGACGAATTGCCCATCCTCGGCGATAGTTACTGTGACAACCTCAGCCTAGCGACGGGTCATTACCGCAACGGGATTCTCCTGGCCCCCATCACCGCTAAACTCATCGCCGATCTCATCTGTAACCAGCAGCGAGATCCTCTCCTAGAGGCCTTCGCTTGGAATCGCCCCCAATTATCCTCAACCACCTCAGAGACAACAACCTCAGAGACTATGCTGACCTCTATTCGTCAACCGACCCCCCACCCAGTAACACTTCATCCTTCTGAACACGATCCCCTCATCATTGCAGGTCGGTCGTTTCAGTCTCGCATCATGACCGGCAGCGGCAAATATACGGACTTTGAAACCATGCGCGGTAGTATTGCCGCCAGTGGCTGTCAGATTGTCACCGTTGCCGTCCGTCGGGTGCAAACTAACGCTCCGGGCCATGAAGGCTTAGCTGAAGCCTTAGATTGGTCAAAAATCTGGATGTTGCCCAACACCGCTGGCTGTAAAACCGCCGAAGAAGCCATCCGCGTGGCGCGACTGGGACGGGAAATGGCCAAATTACTGGGACAGGAGGACAATAACTTTGTCAAACTGGAGGTGATTCCTGATTCTACCTATCTTCTCCCCGATCCCATCGGCACTCTCGAAGCCGCTGAACAACTGGTGAAAGAAGGGTTTGCAGTTCTCCCCTATATCAACGCTGACCCCATGTTGGCCAAACGACTCGAAGAGGTCGGCTGTGCGACGGTGATGCCTCTCGGCTCTCCGATTGGTTCTGGGCAAGGGATTCAGACGGCGGCTAATATCCGCATTATTGTCGAAAATGCTCAAGTCCCTGTGGTGGTGGATGCGGGGATTGGGACTCCGAGTGAAGCGGCGTTTTCGATGGAGTTGGGGGCTGATGCGGTCTTGATTAACTCGGCGATCGCCCTGGCCAAAAATCCTGTCATCATGGGACAGGCCATGGGGATGGCTGTTATCGCTGGACGACTGGCTCACCAGGCCGGACGGATTCCCGTTCAAGCCATGGCCAACGCCAGTTCTCCCCTAACCGGGACCATTTCCAGCTAATCCTCAACCCTAATCTCCAACAGGTCATCGCTGTGTCCTCGGTGACTGAGGTGGTTTACCCCAAACTCAGAGGAACCTGAGATACAATCAGATATACATCGAACAAGGGAGGATTTTCAATGGTGGACATTGCTGGAACACGCACCTCAGTGGCGAATCTCCTCTCTTGGCTACTTTTTGTCGTCACCCTTGTTCCCGGTGGCTTCTTGGGCTATCTATTGCGCCGTAATGGGGTTTGGATTGGGGTTGGACTCTGGGTGGTCAGTCTTCTGTTACCCTTCCCCACGACTGAACTGGCTGCCATCTCCCATCGCGGCTTCACGGGATTGGCCACGGGAACGATTCTCGGCTATCTCGGACTCATTTGGCAACAGCGCCAGGCCCAGGATTCGTCACCCGATGCGGAATAGTCTATCTATCCCAACTTTTACAAAAAAAATTAAACCTCTCTAGGAGATACAGGGTGTTATGTCTGAAGCCAACGGTGTGATGATGCAGTATTTCCACTGGTATACCCCCGCTGATGGGAGCCTGTGGAACCAAGTTGTAGACAACGCCCAAGCCCTTGCTGATGCAGGATTTACCGCGCTCTGGTTACCCCCAGCCTATAAGGGCACGGCGGGAGGCTACGATGTGGGCTATGGGGTCTATGATTTATTCGATTTAGGGGAATTTGATCAAAAGGGTTCCATCCGCAGCAAATATGGAACCAAGGATGAATACATCAAGGCCATTCAAGTTGCCCAAGCCGCTGGTATTCATATCTATGCCGATGTGGTGTTTAACCATAAACTGGGGGCAGACCATACAGAAGAGTTTCAGGCAACACCCTTTAATCCCCACAATCGCCATGAAGCGGTGGGTGACACCCAAACGATTCAAGCCTGGACACACTTCACGTTTCCCGGCCGTCAGAAGAAGCATTCAGAACTCGAATGGCATTGGTGGCACTTTACCGCCGCAGATTACAACGCCTATGATGGCGATGCTGATGTAGTCTATCTCTTTGACGGGAAAACCTTTGATGACGGTGTGGATTTAGAGAAGGGCAGCTTTGATTATTTAATGGGCTGTGACTTGGATATGAGTCGGCCGGATGTTCAGGAAGAACTGAAACATTGGGGAAAATGGTATGTGGAAACAACCAATGTTGATGGGTTTCGTTTTGATGCGGTGAAGCATGTTCAAGCGGGCTTTTTCCCTCAATGGCTGAGCCATGTCCGCTATCACGCAGGACGGTCTTTGTTTGCTGTGGGCGAGTATTGGTCGGGCAATATTGACGCCTTGCATCACTTTATCAAGGAGACCGGTGGCGATGTGATGTTGTTTGATGCCCCCCTCCATTACAACTTTAGTAATGCTAGCAATCAAGGCAGTGAGTATGACCTGCGGCATATTTTTGATAATAGTTTGGTTAAGGAACAACCGGCGTTGGCTGTAACCCTTGTCGATAACCATGATTCTCAACCGTTGCAGTCGTTGGAGTCGGTGGTGGAGGGCTGGTTTAAACCTTTGGCCTATGCTTTGATTTTGTTACGACGGGATGGCTACCCTTGTGTGTTTGTCGCCGATTACTATGGGGCTCATTACAAGGATTCTGCCCCTGATGGTCAGGAGTATGAGATTTGGTTGGATAGTCATCAATGGTTGATTGACAAGTTTCTAATGGCTCGTAAAATCTATGCCTATGGCGACCAATATGACTATTTTGACCATCCGAATACTGTGGGTTGGACTCGGTTGGGGGATGACGAGCATCCTGGGGGAATGGCGGTTATTTTGAGTAATGGTGAGGGGGGGCGTAAGTTTATGGAGGTAGGACAAGCCAATGCAACTTATGTTGATGTAACGGAACATATTACGGAACCGGTGGTGACGAATGATGAGGGATGGGCCGAGTTTTCCTGTGAGGCGGGGTCGGTGTCGGTTTGGGTTCCGGGTTAGGGATTTGTTCGGGTGAAAATGGGAACGCCAATGCGGTTAATATGCTCGGTTAATTTGGGTTCGTCAATGCTGTTATAGTCAATAACATCAAAGAAGTAGGGAAGGGGGCTATCTTCATTGAGTACATCAGCAAGTTGGAAAATAGTGGTGTGGGTGACGGACTCACCCTGAATGGCTCAGTCAATGTCTGATCCTGGTTTGTGGTTGCCTTTTGCACGAGAGCCGAATAATAGGACTTGGTGAATTTCTGGGAATTTGGCGATCGCCTCTCGAATCTGGTCTAAATCTCGGTCTGTTGTCATATCATCCCACTAACTTCTGTTGCAGTTCGTCTTTAATCTGACTCAAAATTGAGCTTTCATCGAGGGAATCGAGAATTTGCTGAACGACCACCTTGGGTCCTTCTGGCCCCCAAGAGGCCCCATTGGCCAGATAGGTTTTGGCAACCTGGCCGATCGCATAGGTGGATACCCCCGCAACACTGGCTTGGGTAATCGCCACTGAGAGATAGCCTCCAAATGCTAACCCTCCTGTAACCGGCGTGGCGACACCAAACAGACTTTTTAAGCCACTTAAGCCCAAATTCGCTAACAGTTCACTGGCACTAATTCCCCCCATACTCAGGGCAATTTTCTGTAACAGGTCGATCGCCCCGGTTTGGGTCATGGGAATGCCATACAGCCGCGATAGGGACATTAGCAGGAACACATCTACGGTGGCGGCGGTGAGGATATCAACGACGGTGACTGGGTTGAGGGCGATCGCCATGGCCTTTGCCATGACCCCATTCCAGATGAGGCGGTTGGCCTGGCGATCGCGAATCTCCATTTTTCGCTGTACGACTTGCTCATTCACCTCATCGGCATAGAGCATACTGTTTAGGGCCACGAGGGATTTCCCTTCTCGCTGGAGAATCTCTAGGATTTTAAGTTTCAATTCCTGCACTTGGGGGTTCCCGGCTTCCATCACCACGCCCTTGCTTCCATCGGACTTCTGCACCAATGTCGGGGTTAGGGGAGAGGCGGCGGCCATGACAATGCGATCGCTCGTCAGCAGTTGTCGCACTCGCTCATTCCGCACTTGATCATAAATGGCTTGGCGATCGGCATCGGGATATTGGTCAATTTTATTAAACACCAATAATAGAGGTTTGCCGGCTTCACGAATCTCCGAGAGGGCATCATACTCAACTTGGGTGATATCCCCAGAAATCACAAAGAGAATTAAATCCGCTCGTCTGGCAATCTGATGAGCCAATTCAGCGCGAGTTTGGCCGTGAACTTCATCTAAGCCGGGGGTATCGACTAATTCTACCCGGGCCGTTCCCACGGTGGGTAAGGAGACCTGTAAAATGTCGTCAATGCCCTCAGCTACGGCACTGCGGGTTAGGGTCCAATCGACGCTTTGCTGCGATCGCGTCACTCCATGGAGCGGACCCGTTTCAAACACAGGTTGTCCCACCAACGCATTCAGGAGAGAGGATTTGCCTCGTCCCACCATCCCAAATGCCGCAATCTGCACCACGTCGGACTCTAACTTATCTAACATGGTCTCTAAGCCTTCAAGTTCGGCTTCTAGGCCGGCCCGTTCGCGGTCTGAGAGATCTAACCGTTCTACCAGTTCATGTAACGCCGTCTTTGCCCGTTTGTAATTAAGTTCTGATTGAATATCGGCAAAACTAAAGATCGCCTCATCGAGTTCACGTTCAAAATTGGAAGTACGGGGGTTAGGCATACGGAAATGATGATAAAAAATAGGGAGGACAATCCCTCAGGATTAGCCCGGAGGATCTCCCTCTTAAGTGGCATCCTGAGGAGCTAACACTGAGTGCAAAGACACTTTTAAGAGGCGCGACTGAGAATAGAGAGATCGGCTGAGCCAAAATTTGTACTCAGGGCAACCTGCAAGTTTTCTAATGATTCTATCAGCCAGCGGACGGCTTCGCGGGTGCTTTGATCATAGTGGTCAAAGAGAATCGAAAACCGTTTTTCTAAATAGGGACGAACTTTACGACAAATGAGCAGAATTTTCAGCAACAGAGCCATGACAAAGGTGGGGCCAATGTTGGAGAGAAGGTCAATCAGAACGTAATGGTTAGGATTTTGAGGACTTTCAACGACTAAGAAGTTCAGTAGCTGACTACAGGTACGCACCACCAAAAAGTCTGTCGGTTTTTGGTCGTCACATTGGGGCAGGGTATTCATCAGATGTTGATGTAGCTTATCGTAGAATAAGCGCCGGCCGTAGTCTTCATCAATGGTTGTAATCAGGTATTCAAATAAGTCCTCTTTAAATTCTCGGTAGGTTCGTGTTTGACTGGTATGGGTTCGGAAGGTTTGGGCCAGGTCTTTGTAGGTATAGGCTCCCTCAGCCCGGCCTGAAAACTGCTTGACGGCGACATACAGTTCGCGATCGCCCAATAAGGTGGGATTTCTCACCGGTTGAATAATGCGGGGGTTTTTGAGTAACTTAGGATTTTGTCGCGCCAATTGTGCCCGTTTTACTTTATAGGCGACATACTTGGATAAGTGAACTTCATATTGTTTTTGACGCTGCGCCTGTAGCTTTTGAACGGTTTGTTGATGTTCATAACTACTGCCTTCTCCTAACAGAGAATGGGCATAGAGATAGGGGTAGCGGCCGATCAATGTTCCCAGGGGACGTTGTTCGGGAGGTTGCTCACTAGCTTTGTTGCGATCGACGACTTGGACTAAGCGCTGAAGGGTGAGATACTCGTCGCTGTTTTTGAACTGTTGCAGTAGGTTCTGAATACGTCGTGCGTCTCGCGACTGCATCCGGCGATCGCCTGAGTCACTGATGATGTTCACCAACTCAGGAATCGCTGGCTGATGCTTCGTCTCCATCTGCCAGTGATTGATGAGAATATGGCAGCAGCGGTTGAGAACGCTGTTAAACTCATCTTCAGCCTGTTCTAAGGAGACAATACTCTGAATGATCGAAGCAATTTCAGGATCAGGATAACCCGAGCCCTGGACAAACAGGGTTCTGAAGCGTTCGAGCAACCGTTCCGGCGCTTCGACCTTTACTAAATCGAGCAGGTGATCATATAAGTCCTGCTCTGCTAGATACAGCTCGTTGAATTTAGCCATGTTGTCTGTAGCCCCCTTGAACCTCAGTAGTAGGTTCAAGTATGCTTCCTACTCCGAGTCAGTAATCGAAACAGATTTACGCACGTATCAGTCAGAGCCGCTATTTCGTTGATAGATACTCACCAGTCCGGCTAACGAGCGAAGGAGCGCGATGAGTCCGAGCTCACCCAAACTGAACGACTCTCTCTCGTAGAGGGTTACTCTGCCATTAGGCCCCTCTTGATCTGGGGAACCCCAAACCGTGAGGGTAGGGTTAATAGATGCACTCACCCAGGGGTGAGATCATTTGGCCTCACCCTAATGATACAATACCAAACTTGGATTTGTTAAGCAGCCCCGACCCTTGAACCAGTTTTTTAAGTATCATATCCAGGCTATCTGCCCGGACACCGGAGCCAGAGCTGGGGTGTTTGAGACGCCTCACGGCATCGTTGAAACGCCACGCTTCATGCCGGTGGGAACCCTGGCGAATGTCAAAACCCTCACTCCAGCTCAGCTTAAGGGAACCGGCGCTCAGATGGTTCTAGCGAATACCTATCATCTTCATTTGCAGCCAGGAGAAGACATTGTGGCTGAAGCGGGGGGCTTACATCGGTTCATGGGCTGGGAGGGTCCCATGTTAACGGATTCGGGGGGGTTTCAGGTGTTTAGCCTCAGTGAGATGCGCACGATTACGGAAGAGGGCGTGACGTTTCGATCGCCTCGGGATGGGGCGCGGATTCATCTGACACCCGAACGCTCGATTGAGATTCAAAACGCTTTGGGGGCTGATGTGATCATGGCTTTTGATGAATGTCCTCCCTATCCGGCGAGTCGTGAGGCGGTGGAGTTGGCGACGGCGCGAACGGAACGTTGGTTGAAACGCTGTATCGACTACCATGCTAGGAGTCCTCAGGCGCAGCAGCAAGCTCTGTTTGGCATTGTTCAGGGAGGCGTGTACACGGATCTACGGGCTAAGGCGGCGGCGGCGCTGCAAAGGCTGGAGTTGCCTGGCTATGCTATTGGTGGGGTGAGTGTGGGGGAGCCGCCGGAGTTGATTGAGGCGATTGTCAAAGCCACTACGCCGTTGCTACCGCAGCATAAACCCCGCTATCTAATGGGGGTGGGAACTTATCGGGAGATGGCTGGGGCGATCGCCTCGGGGATTGATTTGTTTGATTGTGTGATCCCGACGCGCTTGGGGCGACATGGGGCGGCGTTTGTGCGCGGGGAACGCTGGAATCTTAAAAATGCTCGCTTTCGTCGGGATTATGAGCCATTGGATGAGGAATGTCCCTGTTATGCTTGTGAGAACTTCTCGCGGGCGTATTTGTCTCATTTGGTGCGATCGCGCGAACTCCTGGCTTACACCCTCCTCTCGATTCACAATATCACCGAGTTAATTCGCTTCACTCAGCGGATTCGCCAGTCGATTCTCGATGGCTGTTTTGCTCGGGAATTTGCCTCTTGGCTCAAGCCGGCACCCTAAAGACTTTCTTTCGATTTTGCTTAACTTAAGTTAACATTTTGAGTCAAGTCAACAGCTTATGTTAATATTTGTTTGAATTATGAGAAAAATCGAGCGATAAAAGGATTTTAACCCAATGGATGCTGCTCTGTTCTTAGCCAAACTCCCGGAAGCCTATCAAATCTTCGATCCCTTAGTGGATGTTCTGCCCTTGATTCCCCTGTTTTTCCTCTTACTGGCGTTTGTCTGGCAAGCCGCTGTGGGTTTCCGTTAAGTTTTCAGACCTTGGATTCGATCCATTAGCCTGTGTCGTTGACATGGGCTTTTTTATGGGGAAGAGGGAACAGGGAACAGGGAACAGGGAACAGGGAACAGGGAACAGGGAACAGGGAACAGGGAACAGGGAACAGGGAACAGGGAACAGGGAACAGGGA
>LJZT01000030.1 GCA_001314905.1 Phormidium sp. OSCR | reverse complement strand
CGCACCCCTCCCAGGAGGGGAAATATTTGAAAAATCCCCTCCTGGGAGGGGCAGGGGTGGGTTATCTGAAGTGATCGCATGCATTGAGATGCACCCTAAAAAAACGGCTTTCTGTTTATTCACCTAAAATAATCTGTAAAACATCGCCTAGTGCTTCTCTATCCGTTTCTTGCAGTTGTCCAAGTTGTCTTAACACCAGTCCTTTTTCCACCGTAGCAATAATGCCTTTGATAACAGAAGGTTTCAGTAAACCCGCCTCATTCCAATAGACTACGGCGACATCGCCTACCCGACTCGCAATATAGCGCTGACTGGTAATAGCCATAATTATTAAATCTGGGTGTTCTTGATTGTACAGATTTGAGCTAACTACTACTGCGGGACGTTTTTTGGAACTGGTTTGATCGGTAAAAGGAAATGGAATTAAGATAATATCGCCGAAGCTATAACTGGTCATAGTCAGCATCCTCATCATTGTCCCAAATCTTAGAAAAAGCCGTTTCCGATAGTTTTGTCGCTGCACGAGTTAAGCGAATCTTGTCCTGTTCCTCTAACAGAACATCTACAAAATCTTCGACTTCTGTTATTTTATCAGGAGGCAAGTTGCGGATTTTTTGGATTAAATTATTTTCGGAAGAAATATTTGAATTCATAGTCTCCCTTGATATCGGTTTTACTCAGGGTAAATAGCGTCTTTCCAGCCTTGGTTTACAGACCCATCAAGTTCTAGTAAAGGTGAGAGTTCCAGGCTGGCGTTGATTCTCACCACTTCACTACTAGAAACTTGCACAATCAGAGTTTCGTCTTGTCTTAATAAGCTCAAAAAATCATTACTATAAAGATTTTTTATCGTTTCTAGGGGGATTTGGGGTATGGACTCCATTTAACTAACCTCATTTGAGTGGCGGCACAACTGGGGTTTGTCTGAGTATAGCATAGGACTTATAGGTTGGCTGAAGCGTAACCTAACTGCCAACAGTCAGCCGTTAAAAACCAGGTTTCTTGATTATACCCTGGCCGTAGGGGCGAACCCTTGTGGTCGCCCGGTCATCAAAAAATGGTGTTAAAATCGGGTGGGACAGCCAAAATGCTGCTACAGACTCGGTGTGTTCACATTCGGAGATGATACCATGAGCGATCGCATTCCCTCAGATTTCTTACAAACGATCGAAGACTTCCTCACCTATCTCGAACAATCTCAAACCAACCCCCAAAATGACCCCAACCTGTCGGAACATCTACAAGCCTTAGAAGACCAATTAACCGCCGCTGAAGATAAAACCTTGAAACTGGCGACAATCATTAAAGCCTGGTGTAAGCAGCATCAGGTTACCTTCAACCCAGAGGAGTTAACAACAGTTCGCGCCAACATGGTAAAACAAGGGCAGAAAATCCCCAAACCAGCAGCGGGAGAACGACCGGAAACAGTTTATAATAAGGCGTTACTGGTGGCTAGGGTGCAACAGGCAAAAAAAGCCCAGTCCTAATCAGTTTAGCCCACTTCGCAGCCAGAAACATGAGCGAGAAAACAGCCTCGATTTATGCCCCTAGTTTGTATTGGTTCGCCTATCACTATCATCGCGGCTTAGTGACCTCAAATGAGGATGCCCCCGCCGAAAAATTAGACCACATCACCCCCCAATGGGTGCAGGCAAAATATAGCAGTATCCTCAAGCCGTTCGAGGTGGACTTAGAGTTAGAGGTTCGCTCCGATGAACCGTCGCAAAACTTCGATTTGCTGGTCGGTGTTGAGGATGAACGAACCATCGAGTTTTTTACCGCTAAACAGGATTTAGAAGGGTTTATTTATCCTCAATCGCTCCATGATAGTTATGCCCTAAATCTGAATATTTACCAACCGGAAATCCCCGGACAGGATGAATACAAACTGGAAGATTTAGCTCAATTCAACCCTGAAAATTGCTTTCAACCGGAACCGGAGTCGGCTGCTAATCTAGGGCAAACGCTGTTGTTAAGTGCCTATCTCAACACCAATAAACCGGAAAATATCCGCGACTTAGAACCGCTGGCTCGACAAGTCTGGATTAAGTTTTTCCACCTGGACAATGGGCAACCATTACCGCCGCTCTATCGCGCCTATAATCTGTTCGGGGGATATCTGTATGAGTACGGGAGTCCGAAGGCGAATTTAGAGGAAAATCCCTACGGTCATTTGTTGACTTGGTTTCTATTTGACGAACAGCCAACCTTAACCCTGCAAAGCTGTTATTGGGAATTGCCAGAGTTACTTCTATATTATCACAAAATCCGCAAAAGTTTTCAAGATAGTCGAATTTATTATAAGAGTGCCGATCGCATTGTAGCCAGCAACGAGATCCACTTAAATCAGTTCCATCAAAACTATCTCAATCGCGAAAAAACCGAACCCCTCTCCGCCACTGAATTGGCAGATTTGAAAGTCTCCCTAAAAACCCTGCTGGCGACCTCCCTCAACTATTCTCAACAACTGCGCAATCTGGAATATGCACGCAATACGATCGCCATCAATCGCCAAAACTATCAAACCAGTTTAGAACGCATGGAACAACTGGCAGAAACCCCCATGGATGGTTGGCGGTTATTTTACGACAAGGAAGCCATCACCTTTCAAGAGCAAATCCGCGCCGATTTAAACTATTTTAATCCGGGTTCCAACCTCCTGAATCAAGCCATTGCCACGATTCGGGGATTAGTCGAAGTTGACCAAGCCGAACGCGATCGCCACATTCAAGAAAAGCAACAAAAACTCCAGGATCACATTCAGGCGGTGGGGGTAGGAATTGCTGGGGGTGCGATCGTTGCCTCCAGTAGCGGATTGTTATTTGAACCCCAACCGATGACCGTTCCCTGGGAGGCAGAATTTGGCAGATATCCCCATCCGTTTTTGAGTGCGATCGCCATCAGTAGTCTAGTGGCGTATTTCGCCTTCAAAGCGGCTAAATATGGGATTGAAAAAGGGCGATCGCGCTGACGGCGATCGCATCTCAACTTGGCCAATCATTAAAAAAGAGCGATCTAACCTTATGCCGTCAGAATCACCAAAAGCGTCAAGCAACTTGGAGTGTTCTCGGTTCAGGAATCACTTCACCTTCTGCCTGCCAAGCTTCCAGGTACATTTCTATGACTTCTTCACCATTATGAATTGCTTCTTCACGAGTTTTTCCGTGAGTGCAAGGCATCACGACAAGATCAGTAAACTCTGGGATTGTGACCAGGAAAAGCTGATCTTCATCAGACCACTGAACAATCATGCTGTATCGATTCATGAATCCTCGTCCTCTCTTAACTCTTCGAGTGAAGTAAGTAACTTTTTGAGTTGTTTTTCTAGGTAGAGTGGCACATCATCTCCATCCTTGCCTGGAATTGCTGGGGGTGCGATCGTTGCCTCCAGTAGCGGATTATTGTTTGAAACCCAACCGATGACCCTTCCCTGGCAGGCCGACTCGGGTAAATATCCCCATCCGTTTTTGAGTGCGATCGCCATCAGTAGTCTAGTGGGAGAAGGGGTTGGGGGATGAGGAGTTTAGTCAACATTCCGCAAGTTGACAAATAATTAAAAAAGGGCGATCTAACGTTGAAGTTGTGCGGCGGCAGATATCCTTGACTACCCACCGATAACCTCTGTACCGTCCGCACCAACGCAGTGTTAGCTGGCGTGTGTACGTTCAGGCTTGTGCTATCAATGCTTCAATCTCTTGAATTAAAGTAGGTAGGTTTGGACGTGTAAAACTGATATCTGGTGCTGGAACTCGATTTCGCTTTATTTCGGGTGGAATATGCTTATGATGTGGAAACGTTGATGCGAGTGATGGATCTTGCGGATCCGGTAAATCGTCATACCAGTACAACTTTTCACCACCTCGGTAGACCTCATATCCGTAAGAAGCAATCAACTCCGCATCAAAATCAAGCTCTTCTCTCATCCGGAGTCTTACATCTCCCTTGAACCACACTTCACCCTCTGCGGTTCCTGTGTATGTGCTATTAGACCAAACCACTACTGTAGAATGTTCGACATCTGGGCGACTTAAAATTTGCGACACAAAGCGGCTATATTCCGACAAAGATTTCAGAGGGGTTTCGCTCATACTCTAATAAGTTGGCTGAAAACGTAGCGTCTCAGCTAGCTCACGTTGATTTATCTGCTCCGTGTATGACCGCTTTCGGCGAAGCCATGTTTCGTATATACCCTTCCAGCGGCTAAAGTCAGTGCGGGTTTCGTCATATTCGTCATAGCGAGCAAGATTACCAGCAAAGAGAGCTTTGTAAAAATCCTCACTCAGAACGCCATATTTTTCCTCGTAAAGAGTCAATCGGCGCTCCAGTAATTTCATCTCAACAACAAGTTCATGAATTTCCATAATGTGCATACAGAATGATATCGAAGTAAGCTATACCTATTCCAAACCACAAGGGTCAAGGGTAGATTACCTTATCCTAACCTACCCTTATGGTTGAGGCTTATTAAGCCATAGAAAACATAGCTGTATGGATTGCAGTAATTGTTGCTATGGTTGTCAGACCTAAAGCCAGAATCTTGGGAAACTGTTGAAAAGAAAGCGAGGCAATTCTCATTGTGATTTTGAGCCTTGGTGCTATAGCAGTCCTAAATCAGTTGTGGAAGACCCTCACCCCCAAACCGTCTCCCAGAACGGGAGAGGGGAGAAGAAAAATATTACAAATTATTTAGGAATGCCATAGAAGTTTCCCGAGGCATTTGCAGCCAATAGTAAGCCTTAGGTTGTCGTCTCCACCAAAAAGCGAAGCCAACTAACTATTTATTAGACCGCATCTGCAATATAACTCACCCTTGGAGGGTGTTGTCAAGCAACTGCGGGATAACACCCGCTTTGGTGGTGTTATCCCGCAAGTCCCGTCATGGAAGTGCCTCAACCCCCCAAACTCTTCGATCGCCTGCACCAAGCCATCGGCTTTCGGCATCTCAGTCGCAAAACCGAGAAGTCCTATCTCTACTATATCCGAGACGTCATCCTGTTTCATCAAAAACGCCACCCCATAGAGATGGGAGTACCAGAAGTACGTTGGAATTTGGACATTGTAAGGAGGCTCAGTTGCTCTTGAAATCATGGATTCTAATTCCAATAGTAACGCGGGGTTTGCTAATTTGGATACCAAATCCCTAAAACCACCCCCCAGCCGCTAAACGGAGAAGACGGCCCACTGAGGTGTTTCGGTTTACCGTTTGACGAGGAATAAAATGGGGATTACGGAATGGAGTCAGCCGCAAACTTCGGGTATTATATAAATAGCCCGATTGATGATAAGTTTTAACAATCTCCAAGGCGTTGTCATCAATCGCCCCAAACGGATAAGAAAGGTGATTGGCGACCGTTTCAGTTCCCTCCAAGCCAGCCAAACAATCCCTAAGTTCCTGTTGCGATCGCCTCACTTCCTTATCAACATCCTCATCAGAAATCAGAGTCAAATTCTCATGATTGGCTCCATGAGATTGAATATCATAATATCCGCGCATCACGCCTTCCCGCAACTCCTCACAACTGGCGTGTTCCAAATATGTGCCTGGAACCCCCATAAAGGAAGAGTTAACAAACCAAACCACCGTGATTTTTTCACCCGTTTCTCGATAAAGTCGCTCCAAAAGGGGCAAAACATTGAGATGAGCATCCCGATAGCCATCATCAATAGTAATCATAACTTTCGGGCGAGTTTTGTAAATAATGGGAAGTGGATCTACTGGCTGTTTATAATAATAATTATAGAGGTCTTGAGAGGATAAAAACCAATACCCTCGCTCTACTAATTCCCGTAACAACTCCTCGAATTGATCGATACGATAGTCCGCAGCAAATTCAGGACGTTGAGGGAGTTTCTGTTGAGGATTGTCAACATCTACAATGTCGTGAAAGCCAAAAATAGCAATCTTCTCAATCAGAAGTTCTCCGCCGATAATGACCAGGGAGAGTCCTAGAAGAAAGGCGATCGCCCAGCGTCGGAGTTTGGCGTTAGAAACCATCGGCGGAATAAGAGAAACCGGGAGCAGGAGGACAAAAAGATTAGAGAGATGACGTCAGTTTAAGGGCAATATGATTGTCAATCAACGCCAAATGTCCCTCCTGGGTTATCGCCGAAAACGACTCAAAAAACTGGCGAGGTTGCATCGGGAAATGAGCAAAGTCAAATTGAGCATCCCCATCAGCGATGTTGGCCCAGAAATAGCGCAAACTGGGAATGAGCGGTTCGGCCGATTCTTGCGATAAATAGAGAGGAGCATCGGTCAGTAAGCGTAACATAAACGGATAGGCGCGATCGCCCATCCAGTCCCGAGAGAGTTGACCGAGATTTTCCCAATCCTGCACCCCCTCAACTCTCCCCGACTCAATTTGCAACCAAGTCTGTCCCTGATTATCCCGCAGATACTCCAACACCCGATAGGGATGAGGATAGGACACCGTCGAACCCGTGGTAATGTCGTAGAGATTTCCCTCCCGCGCGATATCCTGGACATGGAGATGGCCCGTAAAGACAAGTTGCACCCCATGCGATCGCAACAACTCCCGTAACGCCGCCGCATTATCCAACATATACCGCCGTCCCAAACCATTCTGAGACTGGCCCGGGAGATGTTCAATCACATTATGATGCACCATCAGCCAAACCTCCTCTCCCTGGAGTTGCTGCAATTGCTCATCTAACCATTGCAACTGCGACTCCAGCAACCTCCCCACCTGCTTTCCCTCCGTGTTGAAGTGGTTGGAGTTTAAGCCGATCAGATGTAAACCTGGACGCAACTCAACGGTGTAATCTAACCCGTGAGGCTGGCCATAACCACAATGGCGATAATAGCCAGCAAAATCCCCCATCCCAATGGAATGGTCATTGGCTACCGCAACCGGGATATCATGATTTCCGGGAATCACATACACCGGATAGGGAAGTTCCCCCAGTCGTTTCGCTAACCAGCGATGATTCTCCGGTTCCCCATGTTGGGTTAAATCCCCTGGAATTAGCAAAAACTCTAAATCTAGTCCGCTGAGGCGATCTAAAATCGTCTCCAAAACCGGAATCGAGACTTCCACCAAATGGAACCGCTGGGGACTATCCCAAATGGTATGAGGAAGGGCAATATGTAAGTCACTGACGATCGCAAATCTAAAAGCGTCCATAGCCAACGAGAGTGAGAAGCAGTAGATGTTCAGGTTCGATCGCATCCACCTCATCTTCCCATAGTAGCGACTCGAACATCCCAGACTCACTAACTTCCCCAGTTGGGGAGAGTTTCCACTATCCTAGAACAGGACATCTCTCTATTCCCACGACGGCGATCGCCATGAACGTTCTGCAAATTGTCCCCTCCGTCTCCCTCGTCTATGGCGGCCCGAGTCAAATGATTTTAGGCTTCTCCCAAGCCTTAGCCGAACAAGGAGTTCATGTCACCCTCCTCACCACCGACTCCAACGGCGACTCCGGCCAAGATCCCCTCGATGTTCCCCTCAATCAAGCCATCCCCCAAGATGGCTACCAGATTCGCTATTGTCGCTGTTCTCCCTTCCGGCGTTATAAATTCTCCCTTCCCCTGTTTCAATGGCTGTGGAACCACGCCAGGGACTATGATTTGGTCCATATTCACGCACTCTTCTCCCCCGTTAGTAGCCTCTCAGCCTGGATTTGTCGTCAACGAGGGGTTCCCTATGTGTTGCGACCCTTGGGAACCCTCGATCCGGCGGATTTACGCAAAAAATCCCGCCTCAAAGACCTCTACGCCAGGGTTTTAGAACGGGAAAACCTGGCCCAAGCCGCTGCTATTCATTTCACTACCCCCGAAGAAGCCAAAATTTCCCACCGCTTTGGGGTAAACACTCACGATTGGGTAATTCCCCTGGGAGTCACACCGCCAGAACCCCCACCTCGGATGCAAGAGATTTGTCAGGAGTTGGGAGTTGACGCAACCCGGCCCTTAGTTTTGTTTATGTCGCGGGTGGAACCGAAAAAGGGCCTAGATTTGCTCATTCCAGCCTTGGAAGCCGTCGCCGCTAAGGGAGTTGAGTTTCAGTTTGTCTTAGCCGGGAGTAATCCTCAAGATCCCGCCTATGAACAGAGGATTGGCGATCGCCTCGGTCACTCCTCAATTCACGGACAAACTCGCATCACTGGCTTTGTCAGCGGCGAGAAGAAAGCCGCCCTCCTACACCGCGCCGATTTGTTTGTGCTACCGTCCTATTATGAGAACTTTGGCATCGCTGTCGCTGAAGCTATGGGAGTGGGAACACCGGTGTTAATTTCCGATCGCGTCCAGATTTGTGATGCGGTGGCGGCGTCGGAGTCGGGTTGGGTGGCGGATTGTTCCGTCGAGTCGGTTCGCGATCGCCTTCTCGATGGGTTAGCCAATCTCGACGACTGTCAGCGACGGGGGAACAATGCTCGTACCTATGCTACTCAGTATTATAGTTGGCAGGCGATCGCTCAGCAGGCGATCGACCAGTACCAACACATCATCTAACACATCATCTAGGGTTAGCAGAACCATTGCAATCGTTTTGGGACACTCTCCATGAATCGCCAAATTAATCGTAAACGTTGGTCTTGGCTCGTTGTCGTCAATGTATTATGTCTAAGTCTTCTTGGACTGCTACTCTCATTACGTCCCGTCTCCGCACAATTTTCGCCTCCAGACAACCCTTCCAACCGAACCCGACAACCCATCCGTTGGGAATATCGCTCCGTATCCGCCACCCAAGAAGACGACCCCGACTATGAAAACTTTACCCAACAAATTCAGGATTTGGGAGACTCAGGCTTTGAGATGGTTACCTGTCTCTACGCGCCAGACCGTCGTCGCAGCGAGCGTTCTACCACCGCTTGCTATTTCAAACGACCCCAGTCTTAACCCCTAAGCGACCACAAAAAAAATGGGGAGTAAACCTTAGTTTACCCCCCAATCTATCCTAATAGGATTTCCGACGATTACGGAACCGACGACGCTCACGGTGACGAGCAATCTCCTTGCGTTTATGTTTCTCCGCAGGAGTCTCAAAACACCGATTTTTTTTCATATCCGAAAATAGTCCCGCGCGGGAGACTTTGCGCCGAAAGCGACGTAATGCGGATTCGATGGGTTCACTATCACCCAAGATAATTTGAGTCATTCACTTCCCTTCTACTCACAGTTCACAGTTTGAAAAAAAAGAGGCTCGGAAACTTTCCCGTTCCTCTTACGAAGGCTCGTCATTTAGGTCCTCCGAGTTATGAGATTCTCTCACAAAACGATCTCTTAAATGACTGAAGCCTTGGCTTGACGGCTCAACATCGATCATGTGATTCGCCGTGTAACGACTCAGTGCTATTATACAATGTGCCGGTATACCGTGCCATCAACGCCACCGATGTCAACCGCTCAAGACTTAAAATTAACCTAACGGCGGTTGTACCGAGGTTTGTCGGTACGGGGTTTAGCAGGGTTAACCCGAATAACGCGATCCATCCATTCTGCCCCATCGAGGGCTTCAATTGCGGCGGCTTCTTCGGATTCCTGTTCCATTTCTACAAATGCAAATCCCCGCATACGACCGGTTTCACGGTCCGTCGGGACGTGAATCCGTTTGATCGTCCCATATTCTGAGAAAACGTCACTTAAATCCTCAGAGGTGACTTCATAAGAAAGATTTCCAACGTAAACGGACATCGAGGGTCTCCAAAATCAAACAGCGTGCAGAGATGGAGATTTCGGAGTGAAGCTTGCTCAGACTAAACGGGAGAAAACCAGTTAATACCAAAAACAAACACTATAGACCGATAATTCTTCTATCTCTCTAACTACCATAGCATGGTTTATCGGGGCTGGGGAATTTTTTGGCTTTCCTTTATAATTTCGAGTTCACCTTTCGGGTGCATCCCTTAGCCAAGCCGCTCAGAGCCAGCCTTTCGGTCAGTCTGCGACCCTAAAACGGCAACCGCCGTTGCACAAGATTGAGATCCTCACGATACCTCGATGTGGTCGGGGCCAGTTCCACGGCGCGACGATAGGCATCTAGGGCCTCATCGTACTCTCCCAGACGCTCCCAGGCATAGCCGAGACGATTCCAGGCGGCGGCGTGTTCAGGGGTTAAGGCGATCGCCTGCATCAGAGCCTCACGAGACTCCCGGTAGCGATCGAGACCCTGTTGAGCCAGGCCCAGATTATACCAAGCGATCGCCCCACTCAACTCCCCCCAACGCCCATCTCCCTCTAAGGCGCTCTCACAGGACGACACCGCTTCAATAAAGCGCCCTAGAGCAATCTGATCAGCACAACGATTCAGCAACGCTAGAGCGTACCTCGGACGCAGTCTCAGGGCGCGATTATGAGCCGCCAGCGCCGCCTCATAGTCCCCCAGATTCCCCAAGCGTACCCCCAAATTCGTCCAAGTCCTGACATCATCGGGGCGCAAGGCCAACGCCTTCTCACAGGCCACCACCGCCTCGCGATCGCTCCCCTTCTGACAGCGATTGACATAATCCTCGTAGGTGCTAAGCTCCTCGTGTCCCTCGGCCAACGCTGGGGTTAGCGCCAGGTATCCCGCCAGAGTGGCCAGGGTCAGCAATGGACGTTGAAGCAACCTGAAGAAATAGCGCACCATAGACACTCGACAATAAACGACTGGAAATAGTGAAGTCCTTTTATTGCAATAGCTTCAATCTAAATTAACGTCCTAACTGGTATGACAAAAATTTCAGACAAAACCCGGCGAAGTGAGCTTACGACTGCGGGGAATCTGGGGGGGTCTGCTTCTTAAACTGAGTTCGCAGACGAACCGACTCCCGGTGAGAATGTAAGCCTTCAGCGTCAGCGAGCGTTTGAATGGCCTCACTCATGTTTTGCAAAGCCGAAGGAGAATACTCAATCAGACTCGAATGCTTCATAAAGGTTTCCGTACCCAAGGCTGAGGCGTAGCGAGCGGCGCCGGAGGTGGGTAGGGTATGGTTCGGCCCGGCCAGGTAATCTCCGACCGCTTCTGGGGTCGAATAGCCCAGGAAAATCGCCCCCGCGTGACGAATCTGCGGCACCCACTCCCAGGGGTCGGCAATTTCGAGTTCCAGGTGTTCGGGAGCAAACTGATTCGACAGATCAGCCGCTTCGGCCAAAGAATCCACCACCACGACCAATCCATAATGGGCGATCGCCTTCTCAGTCCACAACCGTCGCGGATGCTCGCTCAACTGAGCCTCCACCTCCGCCACCACCTGACGAGCCAAAGCCGAATCCGGCGTCAGCAGAATCGCCGCCGCCATCGGGTCATGTTCAGCCTGGGCCAATAAGTCCGCCGCCACATGAGCGGGATCGGCCTGACGATCAGCAATCACCAACACCTCCGATGGCCCCGCCAGGGAATCAATCCCCACCGTCCCAAAGACCATTTTCTTGGCCAGAGTGACATAGATATTTCCTGGCCCGGTGATCACATCCACCGGCGAGATCGTATTGGTTCCATAGGCCAACGCCGCGATCGCCTGCGCACCCCCAACCCGATAAATCTCTTGCACTCCCGCTTCCTGGGCCGCCACCAACACCGCCGGATCAATCCGTAAATCATTTCCCGGTGGCGTAACCATGACAATTCCCTCAACCCCCGCCACTTTGGCCGGAACCGCATTCATAATCGCCGTACTCGGATAAGCACCGCGACCACCGGGAACATAGAGTCCCGCGCGATCGACCGGCGTATAGCGTTTCCCCAGGACAACGCCATCCTTGCTAAAATCAACCCAACTTTTGGGAACCCGTTGACGATGGAAAGCCTCAACCTGTTTCACGGCCAGTTGAATCGCATCCAAAAGCCGTTTGGGAATTTGTTGATAAGCCGCATCAAGTTCCGACCCCGTCACTCGTAATTGACCACGGGTGAGGGATTGACCGTCAAACTCTTGCGTGTAGCGTAGTAGGGCCGCATCCCCCTGTTGGCGAACCGTCTCGATAATCTTGCGGACGCTCGCTTCTTGTTCTAGCACCCCATCGGACTGGGTGCGGTTCATGATTCGCCGTAACTCGGACTCGGCTTCGGATCGCTGAGTGATGATTCGCAGCATGGGATGTTACAGAATGCCTCCGCGCGTGTCTGCCCCAAATGGATATCCAGATGTCCGGGATTGCCCCAGACGCGATCGCCCACCCCGGAGCCAGAGGGAACGATCTCACGTAAACTGATTACCCTATCAGCTTAGCGCGGATTTTTTCAGAAAGCGCGACTTCTCACAAATGAGATGCTATATTAGTATGTCTGGTAAGAACAGCCAAAGTCAACGTAAACAGAATTGATCTACATAGGGGAGTTAATCGGTGGCAAACATTAAGTCTGCAATCAAACGCATTCAAGTCAACGAGCGCAACCGCTTACGCAATAAATCCTACAAATCAGCCATCCGCACGCTGATGAAGAAATACTTTGCAGCCGTCGAGGCCTACCAAAGTAACCCAAGTCCCGAGGCCTTAGAGGAGGTTCAACAGCATATGAACCTGGCCTATAGCAAAATTGACAAAGCCGTCAAACGAGGCGTCTTACACAACAACACCGGCGCTCGCAAGAAAGCCCGTCTGGCTAAAGCCCTCAAGCAACAAGACACCGCCGCAGCCTAACCCACGCGGCCGACGACCATTGAGCCGATCGCATGACGCTTATTGACACCCACGTTCACGTCAACTTTGACCGCTTTGAAGCGGACTTCGCACAAGTCCGCGATCGCTGGCGAGCCGCCGGAGTGAGCCACTTGGTTCATTCGTGCGTCCATCCTCGGGAATTTTCGCGCACCCAGGCCCTCGCGGCCCAAGTGCCGGAAATGTCCCTAGCCGTGGGGTTACATCCCCTCGATGCCCAGGACTGGAGCGACGAGCTGGCCCAAGAGATTACCCGTTTGGCTCAAGACGAGACGCGGGTGGTGGCGATCGGTGAAACGGGGCTAGATTTTTTTAAAGCCGACAACCACCCCCAGCAATATGCCGCCCTACGGGGACAACTCGACATCGCTGAGGCTCTCGATCTTCCCGTAATTATCCACTGTCGGGACGCAGCTAGCGCCCTGGTCGAGCAGTTACAGGAATTTCGGGATTTAGGCGGTCACCCCCGAGGCGTGATGCATTGCTGGGCCGGAACCCCCGAAGAAACCCAAGCCTTTCTCGATTTGGGGTTTTATATTAGTTTTAGTGGTATCGTCACCTTTAAAAATGCCCAAACCTTACAAGCATCGGCCAAGCTAGTTCCCAACGATCGCCTCCTAATAGAAACCGACTGTCCCTTTCTCGCCCCCGTCCCCAAACGGGGCAAACGCAACGAACCCGCCTTCGTGCGCTACGTTGCCGAAACCCTGGCCCAACTGCGCGGCGTGTCCTTCGACGACCTGGCCGCGCAAACCCGGCACAATGCGATCGCCTGCTTTGGTCTAACACCTATTGAGGTCTAGACTCCTCGCGATCGCCAACCCCGCCCGCGCAACCGCAGACTCCGAAACGAATGCCAAGATCTGGACTTTACCCGAATCGTCCATCATCCCAGCGAGCGTCCGTGGGAATCCCACCCCCGACCGACTCACAACCGGCTCACTCAGGCGATGCTTACAAGCCTGTCTTTAACATTGACCGAGGTTTCAAACACTGAAACCTCGATTTGCCGTGTAGCCCCGCGCCTAACCTGGCAAACTTGGGTCAAGAATCCACGTCTTTAGCGCATCCCAACAGTCCGACCAAGAAGACGAATGACTAACTTACAAACGACCACCACCAGCACCGCCCCCGTCTTTCACCTGCCTGACCTCGTCGCCATCCAGCGATCGAGCTTTCGCTGGTTCCTCGAAGAAGGCTTAATCGAAGAACTTAACAGTTTCTCCCCCATTACCGACTATACCGGAAAGTTAGAACTTCACTTTATCGGTCGTAACTACAAACTTAAAGAACCCAAATATAGCGTCGACGAGTCCAAACGCCGCGACAGCAGCTACGCCGTACAGATGTACGTCCCCACCCGGCTGATTAACAAAGAAACCGGCGAAATTAAAGAACAAGAAGTCTTCATCGGCGACCTGCCCCTGATGACCGAACGGGGAACCTTTATCATTAACGGCGCCGAGCGGGTCATCGTCAACCAAATCGTGCGATCGCCCGGCGTTTACTACAAATCCGACGTCGACAAAAACGGTCGCCGTACCTACAACGCCTCCCTCATCCCCAACCGAGGCGCCTGGCTCAAATTTGAAACCGACCGCAACGGCCTAGTTTGGGTGCGCATCGACAAAACCCGCAAACTCTCCGCCCAAGTCCTGCTCAAAGCCCTAGGACTCTCCGACGCCGAAATTAGCGATCGCATCCGTCACTACGACTTCTTCGAAAAAACCATCGAAAAAGAAGGGCAATTCAGCGAAGAAGACGCCCTCATGGAACTCTATCGCAAACTGCGACCCGGCGAACCTCCCACCGTCTCCGGCGGCTTGTCCCTGCTCGAATCCCGCTTCTTCGACCCCAAACGCTACGACCTCGGGCGGGTTGGACGCTACAAACTCAACAAAAAACTGCGGCTCAACGTCCCCGACAGCACCCGCGTCCTCACCTCCGACGACATCCTCGCCGCCGTCGACTACCTCATCAACCTCGAATTTGACATGGGGCAAATCGACGACATCGACCACCTCGGCAATCGTCGCGTCCGCTCCGTCGGCGAACTGTTGCAAAACCAAGTCCGCGTCGGCCTCAACCGTCTCGAACGGATTATCAAAGAGCGCATGACCGTCTCCGACTCCGACACCCTCACCCCAGCCTCCCTCGTCAACCCCAAACCCCTCGTCGCGGCCATTAAAGAGTTCTTCGGCTCCAGCCAACTCTCCCAGTTTATGGACCAGACCAACCCCCTGGCTGAGTTGACCCACAAACGCCGTATCTCCGCCCTCGGTCCCGGCGGACTGACACGGGAACGGGCCGGATTCGCCGTGCGCGACATTCACCCCTCCCACTACGGACGCATCTGTCCCATCGAGACCCCCGAAGGTCCCAACGCCGGACTCATCGGCTCCCTCGCCACCCACGCCCGCGTCAGCAACTACGGCTTCATCGAAACCCCCTACTACCGCGTCGAAAACGGCCGCGTCATGCGGGAGAACGCCCCCATCTACATGACCGCCGACGAAGAAGACGACCTGCGCGTCGCCCCCGGTGACATCCCCATCAACCCCGAAGGCTACATCCAAGGGGATCAGGTTCCCGTCCGTTACCGTCAGGACTTCACCACCACCACCCCCGACCAGGTGGACTTTGTCGCCGTCTCCCCAGTCCAAATTATCTCCGTCGCCACCTCCTTGATTCCCTTCATTGAGCATGACGACGCCAACCGGGCCTTAATGGGGTCAAACATGCAGCGTCAAGCCGTTCCCCTGCTGCGGCCCGAACGGCCCCTCGTGGGCACGGGACTTGAGGCCCAAGCCGCCCGAGATTCCGGGATGGTCATCGTTAGCCGCACTCCCGGCGTCGTTACCTACGTCGATTCTGAACGGATTTTGGTGCGGCCCACCGTCGAGGAGAGTGACAGCAACGGCTTACCCGAAATTATCGAATACGAACTGCAAAAATACCAACGCTCCAACCAAGATACCTGTCTCAACCAGCGCCCCATCGTCTTTGAAGGGGACGAAGTCGAAGCCGGACAAGTCTTGGCTGACGGAAGCGCCACCGAAGGCGGGGAACTGGCCCTGGGGCAAAATATCCTGGTGGCCTATATGCCCTGGGAAGGCTACAACTACGAGGACTCGATTCTCATTAGTGAGCGATTGGTCATCGATGATG
This sequence comes from Phormidium sp. OSCR, assembly GCA_001314905.1. Lineage (GTDB taxonomy): Bacteria > Cyanobacteriota > Cyanobacteriia > Cyanobacteriales > Geitlerinemataceae > Sodalinema. Next base: position 27,987 of record LJZT01000030.1, on the reverse strand, counting down.
TTTACACCAGTATTCACATCGAGAAATACGAAATCGAAGCCCGGCAAACCAAACTCGGCCCCGAAGAAATTACCCGCGAAATCCCCAACGTTGGTGAAGATTCATTACGACACCTTGACGAAAGCGGCATTATTCGCATTGGGGCTTGGGTCGAATCTGGGGAAATCCTCGTCGGAAAAGTCACCCCTAAAGGAGAGTCCGACCAACCCCCCGAAGAGAAACTCCTACGGGCTATTTTCGGGGAAAAAGCTCGCGACGTGCGAGATAACTCCCTGCGGGTTCCCAACGGGGAAAAAGGTCGCGTCGTCGATGTGCGGGTGTTTACCCGTGAACAGGGTGACGAACTGCCCCCCGGTGCCAACATGGTGGTGCGCGTCTATGTGGCCCTAAAACGGAAAATCCAAGTCGGGGACAAAATGGCCGGTCGCCACGGCAACAAAGGGATTATTTCCCGGATTCTGCCCCAGGAAGATATGCCCTATCTCCCCGACGGTACGCCCCTCGACATTGTCTTGAGTCCTCTGGGGGTTCCCTCCCGGATGAACGTGGGACAAATCTTTGAATGTATGTTGGCCTGGGCCGGCGATAACCTCAACGCCCGCTTCAAAATGGTTCCCTTCGACGAAATGCACGGAACCGACCAATCGCGGCAAACCGTGAACCGCAAGCTGCAACAGGCCCGGGATAAAACCGGCAAAGATTGGGTCTATAACCCCCAAAATGCCGGGAAAATTCAGGTCTATGACGGACGCAGTGGCGAACCCTTTGACCAGCCGGTGACCGTGGGCAAAGCTTATATGCTCAAACTGGTTCACCTGGTCGATGACAAGATTCACGCCCGGTCGACCGGACCCTACTCCTTGGTCACCCAGCAGCCCCTGGGTGGGAAAGCCCAACAAGGGGGACAGCGGTTCGGAGAAATGGAGGTTTGGGCCCTCGAAGCCTTTGGGGCCGCCTATACCCTGCAAGAACTGCTCACCGTCAAATCCGACGATATGCAGGGACGGAATGAAGCCTTGAATGCGATCGTCAAAGGGAAAGCCATTCCTCGTCCGGGAACCCCAGAATCCTTCAAAGTGCTAATGCGGGAACTGCAATCCCTCTGCTTGGACATTGCCGTCCATAAAGTGGGAACCGCTGAAGATGGCAACAGCGTTGACGCCGAAGTAGACCTGATGTCCGATGTCTCCAGTCGTCGCGCCCCCAATCGTCCCACCTACGAATCCATGTCCAAAGGAGGCGACGACGAGGATTAAGCCACCTCCCCAATCAGCCCCCCACCTCCGCTGTCCTCGGCCCCCAATTTCGGGGCAGACTCAGTCAGCGGAGGTCGATATCCCCCTCATCCCACAGACTAGAGAACCTTCGGAGTACCCAAAACGATGCCAAAAGTCGAACAGCGCTTTGATTACGTCAAAATCGCCATCGCCTCCCCGGAGCGGATTCGCAGTTGGGGAGAACGGACACTTCCCAACGGCCAGGTCGTCGGTGAAGTCACCAAACCTGAAACCATCAACTACCGCACCCTGAAACCGGAAATGGACGGCTTATTCTGTGAGCGCATTTTCGGCCCCGCCAAGGACTGGGAATGTCACTGCGGCAAATATAAACGAGTGCGTCACCGTGGCATTGTCTGCGAACGCTGCGGCGTAGAAGTGACCGAATCCCGCGTGCGTCGTCACCGCATGGGCTACATCAAACTGGCGGCCCCGGTGACCCATGTTTGGTATCTCAAAGGGATTCCCAGTTACATGGCCATCTTGCTGGATATGCCCCTGCGAGATGTGGAGCAAATCGTCTATTTCAACGCCTATGTGGTCTTGAATCCCGGCAACGCCGATAACTTGGCCTACAAACAACTGCTCCTCGAAGACCAATGGATGGAAATCGAGGAACAACTCTATGACGAGGACTCCCAACTCGAGGGGATTGAAGTAGGGATTGGTGCTGAAGCCATCCAGCAGTTGCTGGCGGATATGGAACTCGAAGTGGTGGCCGAGAAGTTGCGGGAAGATATCTCCAACTCCAAAGGGCAAAAACGGGCCAAACTCATCAAACGACTGCGGGTGATTGACAACTTCATCGCCACCGGCGCTCGCCCCGAATGGATGGTCCTCGATGCTATCCCCGTGATTCCCCCTGACTTGCGCCCCATGGTGCAGCTCGATGGGGGCCGCTTTGCCACCAGTGACCTCAATGACCTCTATCGTCGGGTCATTAACCGTAACAACCGCCTGGCTCGCTTACAGGAGATTTTGGCCCCGGAAATTATCATCCGGAACGAAAAACGGATGTTGCAAGAAGCTGTTGATGCCCTCATCGACAACGGACGGCGGGGACGGACGGTGGTTGGTGCCAATAATCGCCCCCTGAAATCCCTCAGCGATATCATTGAAGGGAAACAGGGTCGCTTCCGTCAGAACTTGCTCGGAAAACGGGTGGACTACTCGGGGCGGAGTGTGATTGTCGTGGGTCCGAAGTTGGAAATCCACCAATGTGGTTTACCTCGGGAGATGGCGATCGAATTATTCCAACCCTTCGTCATTCACCGGTTGATTCGTCAGGGCATTGTTAACAATATCAAAGCCGCCAAAAAACTAATTTCTCGCAACGACCCCAACATTTGGGATGTTCTCGAAGAAGTCATCGAAGGCCATCCCGTCATGCTCAACCGGGCGCCGACCCTGCACCGTTTGGGGATTCAAGCCTTTGAGCCAATTCTGGTCGATGGTCGCGCCATCCAACTGCACCCCCTCGTTTGTCCAGCCTTCAACGCTGACTTTGACGGGGACCAAATGGCCGTTCACGTTCCCCTATCCCTCGAAGCCCAAGCCGAAGCGCGGTTGCTGATGTTGGCTTGCAACAACATCCTCTCCCCCGCTACCGGACAACCCATTGTTACGCCGAGTCAGGACATGGTTTTGGGCTGCTACTACCTCACCGCTGAGAACCCAACGGTTCAAGATAAAAACGAACAGACCTTTGCTAACCCTGAGGATCTGATTATTGCCCATGAACGGGGGTTGGTTCATCTGCATAAGTATGTCTGGGTGCGTTTGGGCTTGGATGACAAGGTTGTAACCGGAGGCGATGACCCCCTGATTGACGAACAAACCCTCGACGATGGCAGCGTTTTGAAACGCTACCAATACAGCCGTAAACGCTTCGATGCCGATGGAAAACTCATCGCCCAATATGTCTATACCACCCCAGGCCGGGTTATCTATAACCAAGCCATCCGAGAAGCTCTAGCCTAGAGACCGTTCTCCCCAGGGGGGATACCTCCTGGGTTATTTCGTCTTGCCCCTATCACACCCGTCAACGTTGAGAGACTATGCTCTTTTACAATCGAGTCGTCGACAAAAAACAACTACGCTCCCTGATCGCTTGGGCCTTTAGCTATCATGGAACCGCAAAAACCGCCCAAATTGCCGATCACCTCAAAGACCTGGGCTTTCGCTATGCTACCCGAGCTGGGGTGTCCATTAGTATCGAGGACTTGCAGATTCCGCCCTCCAAGCCGCAATTGCTGGCTACAGCCCAACAAGAAATTGATGTCACCGAAGCTCGTTATACCCGAGGGGAAATTACCGAGGTGGAGCGTTTCCAGAAAGTCATCGACACCTGGAGTACCACCAGCGAAGAACTCAAAGATGACGTGGTCACCAACTTCAAACAAAGTGACCCCCTCAACTCGGTGTATATGATGGCCTTTTCTGGGGCGCGGGGGAATATCTCCCAGGTGCGTCAGTTGGTGGGAATGCGGGGCTTGATGGCTAACCCACAAGGGGAAATCATCGACTTACCCATTAAAACGAACTTCCGGGAAGGTCTAACCGTTACCGAGTACATTATTTCCTCCTACGGGGCGCGTAAAGGTCTTGTCGATACCGCCCTGCGTACCGCTGACTCAGGGTATCTCACCCGTCGTCTTGTGGACGTGTCTCAGGACACCATTGTCCGGGAACTCGACTGTGGAACCCAGCGCAGCATTCCTCTGCAAAGTATGCGTAGCGGGGAACGAGTATCGATTCCCCTCGAAACCCGTCTTTTGGGTCGGGTTTTGGCCGAAGATGTCCATCACCCGAAAACCGGGGAACTGATTACTGTCTCCGTTCACAATCGCCATGACAATTGCGAAGAGGTCATCGAATCTCGGCGCAATCAGGTCATTTGTCAAGAACTGGCCGATGCGATTGTTGCGGCTGGCCTCGAGGAGGTGCGGGTGCGATCGCCTCTGACCTGTGAATCAGCCCGTAGCGTCTGTCAACATTGCTACGGCTGGAGTTTGGCCCATGCCGAACTGGTGGACCTCGGTGAAGCCGTAGGGATTATCGCCGCCCAAAGTATCGGCGAACCGGGAACCCAGCTCACCATGCGGACCTTCCACACCGGCGGGGTCTTCACCGGGGAAGTGGCCCGACCCGCCAAAGCCCCCTTCGACGGAACCGCACGCTACGGCAAAGACCTCACCGCTCGTCCCTACCGGACTCGCCACGGGGAAGAAGCCTACATGGTCGAACAAGCCGGAGATCTCGTCATTGAACCCAGCGGCAAAGGCAAACGCCATAGCATCTTCTTGCCCCAAGGGTCAACCCTGATCATCCGCGATGGCGACAGCGTCAGCGCCGATGAATTTATCGCCGAAGTTCCCATCGGCAATGCTCGCACCCGTAAGAACACCGAGAAAGCCACCAAAGACGTGGCCACAGATATCGGCGGGGAAGTCAAATATGCCGGCGTCATCCCCGAGGAGAAAAAAGACCGTCAGGGCAACACCACCATCATCGCCGCTCGCGGTGGACTGATGTGGGTGCTAAAAGGCGAAGTCTATAATCTTCCCCCTGGGGCAACTCCCGTCGTCAAAAACGGCCATTCCGTCGCCGCCGGAGATGTCCTCGCCGTCACCGAAACCCCCAGTGAAACCGGCGGGATTGTGCGCATCCCTCAAGAGGATCTCCCCTCCCCCGAAGATGCCGGAGAATCCAGCCTGGCCCCGGCACCGACTATCCCCAAAGAAGTCGATATCATTACCGCCTCGGTGCGTCTCGACAGCGCCAAAGTCACCACCGTCACCAGTCAAGGGCGCGACCATTACATCGTCTCGACCCAACAGGGGCAAGAATTTACCCTCACGGCCACACCAGGCACAAAAGTGCGCAATGGTCAAGTGGTGGCCGAACTGATTGACGACACCTACAAAACCCACACCGGCGGGATTCTCAAATACGGCGATATCGAAGTCGCCAAACGAGGCAAAGGCAGCAAAGCCGGCTACGAGATCACCAAAGGGGGAACCATGATCTGGATTCCCGAAGAAACCCACGAAATCAACAAAGACATCTCCCTACTCGAAGTCGAAGATGGGGACTTTGTTGAAGCCGGTACCGAAGTCGTCAAAGACATCTACTGTCAGAACAGTGGCATCGTCGAAGTCGTCCAGAAAAACGACATTTTGCGGGAAATCTCCATTAAAGCCGGAGACTTCCATCTCCTGGACCTCAGCAGCAACGACAAACTCAGCGTTCCCGAACAGAGCCTCGTCCATCCCGGACAAGAAGTGGCCCCTGGCTTAGTCGCCGAGTCTCTCTGTTTCGTTGAATCCGTCACCACTCCCGAAGGAACTGGGGTGCTGCTGCGTCCGGTTGAAGAGTTCCAAGTGCCCGATACGCCCTCGGTTCCCAGTCAGCAGCCGGCGGAAGGCCAAGAAAACGCCTTCCCCATCGCTCTGCGGCCCGTACAGCGGATGTTGCCCTTTAAAGATGGCGAGCGGATTAAATCCGTTGAAGGCCAAGAACTCATCCGCACCCAACTGATTCTGGACATTGGCAGCGATGCTCGTCACCTCGAAGCCGACATCGAACTCGTCCCCGATGAGGACGATGATGAAGCCATGCGCCTGCAATTGGTGGTGGTTGAATCCTTGACGGTGCGTCGGGAAAATACCAACGTCGATCCGCTTTTTACCAGTACCACCAGTACCCGTTTATTGGTTGAAGATGGCGACCAAATCGAGCCTGGCTCCGTCGTGGCTCGCACGGAAATTGCCTGTCGCAATGCGGGGATGGTGCGGGGGATTCGTGAAGGGACTGAAGCCACTCGCCGGGTTCTGATTGTCAGTAAGGAGGATCGCTTTAGCCTCGATCTTGGGGGGGCTGAGCCTCAAGTCAAAGAAGGAGATCTGCTCGTCAGCGGTGCCACGGTAGCCGAAGGGGTAACCTTAGAAGAATCGGGGCAAGTGGTTGAAATTCACGACAACGAGATTGTCTTGCGTCACGCTCGTCCTTATCGTGTGTCTCCGGGTGCAATTCTCCATGTGGATGATGGCAGCTTGGTGCAACGGGGGGATAACCTGGTGCTGCTGGTGTTTGAACGGGCGAAAACTGGAGACATCATTCAGGGGCTACCTCGGATTGAAGAACTCCTCGAAGCCCGCAAACCGAAAGAGGCCTGCGTTCTCAACCGTCGTCCAGGAACCGCTCAGGTCATCTATGAGGATGATGATTCCGTTGAAATTCGTGTGGTCGAAGACGATGGCACGGTCTCGGAGTACCGCACCCTGTCAGGACATAATGTTTTGGTGGTGGACGGTCAACGGGTGGATGTGGCTGAACCCCTCACTGATGGTCCCTCGAACCCCCATGAAATCCTTGAATGTTGGTTTGATTACCTCGCGCCTTCGGGGACTTATGAGGCGGCGTTGACGGGCTTTAGCAATGTGCAAACCTTCTTGGTTAATGAGGTGCAGTCGGTGTATCAATCTCAAGGGGTGGATATTTCTGACAAACACATTGAGGTGATTGTGCGTCAGATGACCTCGAAGGTGAAAATCGATGATGGCGGTGACACGACCATGTTACCGGGTGAGTTGATTGAACTGCGTCAGGTCGAACAGGTCAATGAAGCTATGGCCATCACTGGCGGCGCTCCGGCTCAATATACGCCGATGCTGTTGGGGATTACGAAGGCGTCTCTCAATACGGATAGCTTTATTAGTGCGGCGAGTTTCCAAGAAACGACTCGTGTGCTGACTGAAGCGGCGATTGAGGGTAAATCCGATTGGTTGCGCGGTTTGAAGGAAAACGTCATTATTGGTCGTTTGATTCCTGCCGGAACGGGGTTCAATGCCTATGAAGAGTTAAACTTCTCGGCCCCAGATGCCGATATCAATGAGATTAACTCGGTGGTCAATGGTGTGGACGATGAGAGTAAGATCCAAGATGTGGTCTTGGACGATCGCACCGCTCGCGCCTACAACCTCACGGGAAGTGTCAGTGATGAGTCGGCGGCCATCTTACCGGATGGAGATGACGGGTCTACGGCGATTCTCGATGATGGGGATCTCGCTGAGAGTGATGAGAGCGATGAGGATGAGTTCGAGGCGGATGGCTTCGATGATGATGATGACGACGAGGACTTTGATCCTGATGCGTTTGATGATGATGATGACGACGAGGACGATGATGATCCCACGGCTTAAGTGGGATAGTTGGCTCGTGATCTAAGTCAGAACCCCGCTTTGCGTTGGCAAGGCGGGGTTTGTTCTTGCTAATCCATGGCTATAGGGAATCGATTGCAGAATGTTAAAGCTGTTGACACACCACTGGCGCCAACTGCGCCCCCTGGCGATCGCCATCGCCGCCATTCTGGCCCTTTTGGCCTGGAGTCATCTGGGGGCGGACAGTTCTCCCGTCAATCCCAAGGCGATCGAGACGCCAGTGCAGGCCAGGCAGGCGCAGGAGACGACGGAATCGCCGTCAGGGTTACAGGCCTTTAATCGGGGGACCGATCGCGCCTCCCGGGCCTGGCAAGCCTCACAACAGGCCAGCAGCCCCGAAGATTGGCATCAGGTGGTGCAATATTGGACAGAAGCCCTAGCGGCCATGCAATCGGTTCCGGTGACGGCTCCAGAGCGGGCCTTTGCTCAGAAAAAAGTGCAAGAATATCTGCACAATGCTGATTTCGCCCTCCAACGAGCGGAGAACAGCGGCAATCGTTTGCCCTATCCGACGTTTAATAGTTTGGTGTTAGATGAGCAGTTTGCTCTCTATCGAGCCTATGTGGCCACGTTGGGAGCGCCGGATATCTTAATTATTGGCAGTTCCCGAGGTTTACAGGGCCTCGATGCCAAGCGATTACAATTTGACCTCAATGGTCGTGGTTTTTCCGGGGTACGAGTGTTTAATTTCAGTATCAATGGGGCCACCGCTCAAGTCGTCAATCTCTTGCTCAGAGATATCCTAACGCCAGAACAATTGCCCAAAGTGATGATTTGGGCCGATGGCTCTCGGGCCTTTAATAGTGGACGAGACGATCGCACCTTTAGCCGCATCCGCAATTCCCCTGGCTATCAGCGATTGCGCAATAATGGCTCCCGAGACAGTGAGGTTCCGGTGATTCTCTCCCGTCGCGATATAGACTCGAACGGCTTTCAAGTTGTCCGCGATCGCTTTAATCCCCAAACCTATTTTCAGCAGTTCCCCCCTGTTCCGGGAGACTACGATCGCGACTACGCCAACTTCAACCTCGGCGGCGTTCAGGGGAACGCTGTCAACCGGGTGATTGAGTTCTGTCAAGGCCGCAACATTCCCCTGATTTTCGTCAATCTACCCCTCACCAACGAGTATCTCGATGCAACGCGCCGCCGCTACGAACGCCAATTTCAGGAGTTTTTGCAGCAACAAACTCAACAATCTCGAGTGTGGGTGCGGGATTTATCAGCACAATGGCGCGATCGCCCCGACTTCTTCGCCGATCCCAGTCACCTCAACCGTGAGGGGGCCTCGGCTGTGGCTCAACGACTGGCCCAAGATAGCCAACTTCCCTGGCCCGAACCGAGCAAGTAATCCTCAACGGCGCGACCCATTCAGCCAAAAAATACCATAGACTGGCGATAAGGCGACTTGACCTGATGAGAAATCAAGATGAAAAAAGCAGTGTACTGGTTAATGGGGGATTGGGCCGGACGCCTCACCATTAACACCTGGAACTGGCTCTGGGGTAAGCCTCCCGAAGCCCCTCCCGCAGCCGAGCCGGATGTCATTACCACGGCGGAACTCTCCCTCAAAACCATGCAGCAGTCGGTCCAAGATCTCGAACAAACCGTACGCGCTCAACGGGCCGCTTACCGCCAGGCTGAGTTGAAATATCAGGCGAAACTGAACCAGGTGAGGGCCTATGAAAAGCGGGCGGCGATCGCCCAACAACAAGGGGATAAAGCCGGGGCGCGGTTAGCCATGACGCAGGCGGTACAACTCGAAAAACTGCTGCCCCAAATTGGCGATCGCCTGCAACAAGCCCTAGAGTTTTTACAAGCCTCCGAAGAGCGACTGCAACGAGAGACCATTCAACTCGAAGCCTATCGCCTTGATGTGGAGCATCTCAAAGATATGGCCGAACTCGGAGACGTTCTCGATCCCCTCAGTCAAGTCTCTCGTCAACAGAACTTAGAAGCGGCGCGATCGCACCTCGACGATGCCCGAAGCCGCCTAGAACTGCAACGCCTCGAAGAAGAAGCCCTAACAGAACTCTCCCAAGCTGCTCCCGACACCGAGGCGGATTGGGAGCAGCATCAACTCGACGAAGAAGTTGCTCGCCGCTTACAACAGTTCAAGAATTCTCCTTAATCGGTCACTTAACCCCCTTCCCCCATGTCACAGTCAAAATCCGGACCACCGCCTATTGTCTATATCCTCGTCTTAGCCCTAATTGGCTTCGGGGTCTATTGGTTCCTCAGTCGCTCTCCCAACACCCCATCAGAGAACCCATCAGAGAACCCATCAGAGACCTCATCCCCTCCATCAGCAACCGCTCCAGCCAACAACGCCTCCCCCTCAACGGCCACCAATTCCCCGGTTACGCCAAGCCAATTTACCGTCCCCGAGAGCCTTCCCAGCGGAACCCGCCTCGATTTGCAAGGGTCTACCGCTATGGTGTCTATCAATAGCGCCTTAAAACAGGGCTTTGAAGATCAGTTTCCTGGAGTTACCGTCACCACCTCAGCCACCGGGTCTGGAGATGGTATAAACGCCGTTTTGGCGGGCAATGCTGACCTGGGGGCCTCCTCCCGTGCCCTCAGGGCTGAGGAAGAAGCCCAAGGCCTCGTGGCTGTCCCCGTTGCTGAGGATGCGATCGCCCTCGTGGTGGGGGTCAGTAATCCCTTTGGCCAGGGATTGAGCCAACAAGACGTGGTTGACATCTTCAGCGGAGAAATTACCAACTGGTCAGAGATTGGCGGTCCCGACAAACCCATTCGCGTCCTCAACCGTCCTCCCGTCAGCGGCACACACCAAACCTTCCGGGAGCTGGTTCTCAACGGCGGCGACTTTGGCAATACCCCCAACATCACCACCCTAGAACGGGATGCCACCACCCCCATGTTGCGAGCCTTAGGCGACGACGGCATTGGCTACGCCACCGCCGCCCAAATTTTCAACCAAAGTACCGTCCGCCCCGTGGCCATTGACGGCTTAACCCCCATCGCCGAACAATATCCCTATCGGCGGAACCTCTACTACGTCTATAAAGACCCCGCCAACGAGATGGTTCAAGCCTTCCTCGGTTATGCCTTCTCCGACGAAGGACAGACGGCGATCGCCCAAGCCGGACAGAACTAACCCATCGCCACATCCAGAAGCCGTTAACGAGCGTAACCCCAACCAGAAGCACTCGTCATCGGCTAAAGTTGCCATGTTCTCGTCCAAACCTGTCCCCCACCCTTCCCAAACTGCGATCGCCCGTATGTTCTCCTTCAGTCTTCCCCTGCTATCCTGGTTTCTCATCGGGGCAGCCACCCCAGTTCTCGCCCAAGACTCCCCAGTGGGCTTCAACCCCCAACTCTGGCTACAACAAGCCCTGCAAAACATCCAAGACCTAGGAACCCTAGGCATCGTTGCCTTCATTGGCCTCTATATCATCGCCACCGTAGCCTTTCTCCCCGGTTCCATCGTCACCCTCGGCGGCGGAGTCGTGTTTGGCGTGGTGTTCGGCTCCCTCTACGTCTTCATCGGCGCCGTACTCGGCTCAACCCTCGCCTTTCTCATTGGCCGCTATCTCGCCCGGGATTGGGTCGCCGGGAAAATCGCCAGTAACCGCAAATTTGCCGCCATTGACGACGCCGTCGGACGAGAAGGCTTCAAAATCGTCTTTCTCACGCGTCTGTCTCCCATCTTTCCCTTCAACCTCCTCAACTACGCCTATGGCATCACCAACGTCTCTCTCAAAGACTACGTTCTCGGCTCCCTGGGCATGATTCCCGGAACCATCATGTACGTCTATATCGGCTCTCTCGCCGGAAGTTTAGCCACCCTGGGAACCGGGGCCGCCACCGCCGATCCCCAAGCCGCAATGCTACAACGCATTCTCCAAATTATCGGGTTCATCGCCACCGTCGCCGTCACAGTTTACGTCACCCGCATCGCCCGCAACGCCCTCGCCGAAACCGTCGGGGAACAAGCGGTTAATAGTGAATAGTTAATAGTGAATAGTGAATAGTTGATAGTTAGTGGTTGATAGTGAATAGTTAATAGTTAGTAGTTGATAGTTGGTAGTTAATAGTTAGTAGTTATACCATGTTTCAAAATTCATGCCATAGATGGCCGTAGGGGCGAACCGCAAGTGGCGCGCCCTCCCCCAGTGTTGATGTATAGCAAACATATCGAAAATTGGTATTAATAGTTAATAGCTTATTGCTCAGGGTACGCCACTTGCGGATTGCCCCTACTGCGTTTTTCCCTATGCCTAACTCTGCCTTTCACACCTTCACCATCTCCCCCATGGATGAGTACAACCGTGAACTCCTCCAACAAACCCATCCCCCCGATTGGGTGAATCCAAAACCTGCCGATTGCTATGACTTAGTGGTGATTGGTGGGGGAACTGCTGGCCTAGTGGCCGCCGTTGGGGCCGCTGGACTCGATATCGGCCTTAAGGTGGCTCTGGTGGAACGAAACCTGATGGGTGGCGATTGTCTCAATACCGGCTGCGTTCCCTCCAAAAGCCTGATTCGCTCCTCCCGCGTCGTGGGCGAGATGTGGAACGCTCCTCACTATGGCATTGCTTCTCCTGAGAACATCGATGTCGATTTTGCCGCCGTGATGGAACGGTTGCGGAAAATCCGGGCCGGGATTAGTCATCATGATTCCGCTCATCGCTTTGCTAAAGCTGGGGTGGATATCTTTCTGGGAAATGGCAGTTTCACCGGCAATCACGCCATTCAAGTCGATGATGTCACCCTCAAGTATAAAAAAGCGGTAATTGCGACTGGGGCGAGGGCGGTTCATCCCAATACTCCCGGATTAGCTGAAGCTGGCTATCTCACCAATGAGACGGTGTTTAACCTTACTGAACGCCCCAAACGCCTGGCGGTGATTGGTGGCGGCCCCATTGGCTGTGAATTGGCTCAAGCCTTTCGTCGTCTGGGTTCCCAGGTGACGCTGATTCATCGTCATGGCCATGTGTTACATCGGGAAGATGCTGACGCGGCGGAGATTGTGCAACAGACGTTTATAGAAGAAGGGATTGAGTTAGTTCTCGGCTGTGAACCGGACCGAGTTGAGAAGACCGCAGAAGGAAAGGTTCTGACGTTTAATCACCAGGGTACGACAAAACAGGTGGTGGTCGATGAGATCCTGATTGGGGCGGGGCGATCGCCCAATGTGGAGAGTTTGAACCTAGAGGCCGCTGGCGTGGCCTACAATGGCCGAGGGGTCGAGGTGGATGAGTATTTACAAACCACGAATCCCAAAATTTATGCAGCCGGGGATATCTGCATGAATTGGAAGTTTACCCATGCGGCGGATGCAGCGGCCCGGATTGTGATTCAGAATACCCTGTTTGCCCCCTTTGGTTTGGGACGACCGAAGTTAAGCAGTTTGGTGATGCCTTGGGTCACGTATACTGATCCAGAAGTGGCCCATGTAGGACTCTATGAAGGAGAGGCGCAAGAGAAGGGGATTGAGACAGAAACGATTAAGATAGAGTTTAAGGATTTGGATCGGGCGATCGCCGATGGAGAAACGGACGGCTTTCTCAAGGTTCTCCATGAGAAAGGATCGGACAAAATCCTCGGGGCCACGATTGTCTCGCGTCATGCGGGAGAGTCGATTAGTGAAATCACCACGGCCATGGTGGGCGGACTGGGGTTAAAAACCCTCTCTAGTGTGATTCATCCCTATCCCACCCAAGCCGAGTGTATCCGCAAGGCCGCAGATGCCTACAAGCGAACCCAGTTAACCGATACCACGAAAAAACTGTTAAAACTCTTACATTGTTTCACGTAATTCCCCGATTGCGATCGAAATTGTTGTCGAAGCGATGCGTTCCGGCAAGTTCCAACCGAGTAGTAGAGATATAACCTTGATTGAAGCCGGGACGCACCCTACCCATCTATTAACTATTCACTGTTAACTATCAACTATCAACTATTCACTATTAACTATTAACTATTAACTATTAACTGTTCCCATGCTCGATCTCAACCAAGTCACAAAACTCCTACCCGGCATTGGCGAACATCTACGGGAAGAAGCCGTCGCGGCTCAGAAACGGCTCGAATTGGCTCAGGGCTTGTTTGAGACGGCCTGTGAGCATCAGGAGGCGTTGGTGGCGGCTCAGGAGCGATGGCGCGATCGCATCTGGTTTTCGGCCGCCACCCCAGTCGAACCCCTCGCGAGTCGGATTCTCCTACAACGTCCCCCCTCAACCCATACCGTCATCGCCACCGATGGCTCGCAAATTGCCCCCAATCAGCATGAAATCGCCTATTGCTATCTCCTCAACATTGGGCGAGTTGTCTTGCATTATGGGCAAAATCGCGCCCCGGTTCTCGATAGTGTGCCGGAGGTGTTCTATCGCCCGGAAGACTTATATGCGTCACGCCAATGGGGGATTCGTACGGAGGAATGGATGGGCTATCGGCGGGCGGTGTCGGAAGCTCAGGAGTTGGCCACGTTGGGAGTGGAGTTACGCCGCCAGTACCCGGATTTACCGTTGTTGGCGATGGTGGATGGTTCGCTGATTTACTGGTTCCTCGATAGTCTGCCCGATGAGGCCCGCGATCGCATCCTCAACCCCATTCTCGATGCTTGGGAACGACTGCGACGAGCGGGGGTTCCCCTGATGGGCTATCTCAGTGCTTCCCGCAGCCGTGAAGCCCTCAGTTTTTTAAGGTTAGAGGCCTGTCCCTTTGAGCAGCCCAATTGTTTGAGTTATTGTCCCTATATTGCGCCCACGGAGGGGGATGTTCTCGCCAAACGCGCTCCCTGTCAGGTGATGGAACCGTTGCGGGATACCAGTTTCTGGGGGGGATTGTTGCAACCGGGGGAACGTAGTTGTTTGTGGAAGTCGTCGTTGCCGGTGTTGGGGTTATATCCGCCGCCGCAAACTGTATATTTTTGTTATGTTCATGTGGGGACGGAAATTGCCCGTGTTGACGTTCCCGCTTGGGTTGCAGAGGACTCTGACCAGCTCGAAGCTGCTTTAAGTCTTATGTTAGGACAGGTCTATAAAGGATATGGCTACCCGGTGAGTTTGGCAGAAGCCCATAATCAGGCGGTGGTTCGAGGGGGCGATCGCCAACGCTTTTTTGCCCTCCTTGAACGACAAATGATTGAAGCGGGTTTAACCAATGTGGGAACGTCTTATAAGGAAGCTCGGAAACGCCGCAGTATTGCTTAATTTATTGCTGACTTTATCGCTTAATTTCCCCTATGGCTAATCCCTCGGCTGCAAATTGGCTCTGGAGAATTTGGGCCGCCATTTTTTTAGTGTCTGGAACCATCATTGGAGCAACGCTATTGCTTCGTCCAGGATTAGTTAGACAGCGAACCTCGTTGGCTGAAGAGGTAGAAACAATCAATAACTTATTATCCCTAAGAAATAGCTTAGATGACTTAAATCGTGCGGAACGCCGTGCTGAAAATCCTTCACAAAATCCAGATGAGGAGTTCACTGTTGCTGACGCTCCATTGTTAGAGCGTTCATTCGATAGTTCAATTGCTCAGCAAGTTCCAGAAGTCCAAGCCATGGAATCTCCTGAGAATGAAGCCTTTAATGAAGCCTTAGAAGAACGTCTTGAGTTAGAACTTGAGTTTCAACAGCAACTTCAAGCTCAAATTCGTCAGTTACAGGAGGAAATCGCCCAACTCGAAACCAATAATCGCCGACTGGTACAGGAAAACAATAGTTTACGGGGCTATCAAATTAACTACCAACAACAAATTGAACGTCAGATTGAGCGATTAAAGCCTCGTTTAAACAAAATTCGTGAATTTCCAGCGGTGGATAATGATTTTTCATTGGATACGGTAACTCTCAACTCATTAGGAAATACAGTGGATTTTGAGAGCCTACAAACAACATTAGAGCGGAAAGTTGACCAACGAAATACGCTTCAAGATGATATTCGTTTTCTAGAAAGTAGTTTTTCATTTGCGATTGTTTTAGGTCTTGCTAATTTATTGGTTGGGGGAATTTACTATTTGCTAGACCGTTGGAATGAGGAACAAACGCAGAAACTTAAGGAGACGGAAGAGAAAATTGAGCAAGCTCAGCTAAAAATTCGTAACTTTAGCTGGAATATGGCGAATGCTAGTTTAGAAAAGTATTATCAACGCAACTTAATGGAAGTTCAGGTCATTTTTATGACCAGTGTTGTGGTGATGATTTTAGGATTTTTGTTAATTTTAGCTTCGTTAGCCATTACCCTCTATGACTTGAACCCGGCGACTATTTCCTCTGACTCTTCTGCCAATATTTCTGCAAACACACCTGTTACTGAAAGTGAAGACGCTGAACCGTCTCAGGAGTCGGAGACGGTTACATCCGTGGTGAATCCTAATAATAACGATGTGGCGACGATTGGGGTAATTGCCGGAATTTTAACTAACTTTATTGGGGCAACTTTTATGATTGTCTATCGTTCAACAGTTCGAGAAGCCTCTCGCTATTCTAATTCCCTCAATCGCATTAATGATGTGGGAATTGCGATGGATATCCTCAATACGTCTGTAGAACATGAGGATAATCCTGAGATTTTGGCGGCGAAGGTTGAGATTGCGAAACGATTGGTGGAAAGCGATCGCCATCCTAATGTGGACTAAAACGTAGATTAAGATGTTGATTCAAGATGTTAATTAAATCACTCATATCGATTCAGCGGTGAGGCTGGCTAGGAGTTCTTCGCAGTCGTGAACCAGAGGAATCCCTAAACTTTTAGCAATACTCAAGGCTTGTTGACAATAGCCGATGGCCCGTTCACGGTGTTCGAGATGTTGATGCAGTTCAGCTAAGTTTTTTAAACCTTCAGCTTCCCCATGACGATCGCCAATTTCACGGGTAATCTCTAAGGCTCGTTGCAGACTCTCTTTAGCTTCGGAATAACGGCCTAAACAGAGATAGGTTTCCCCCATATTCGAAAGCGCGATCGCCTCCCCTTCTCGAAACTCCATCTTACGGGAAATATCGAGATATTTCTCCTCACAACCAAGGGCCTGAGAATAATCTCCCAGTGCATAATACGCAAACCCTAAATTCCCTAAAGCCTGGCCAACTCCTCGGCGATCGCCGAGTTCCTGAGCGATCGCTAAATCCTGTTGATGATAGGCGATGGCCGCCTGATAATCCCCTAAGCCATGTAACGCTAGGCCTAAATTACCCAAAGCTTGGCCAATCCCGGAGCGATCGCCGAGAAGTTGAGCCAATTTTAGACCCTCCTGAAAATAGGAAATCGCCTGCTCGTACTCCCCCAAATAGTAATACTCTAAACCAATATTGCCTAAGGCGATCGCTTGATTTTGCTGATCACCCAGCCTCTCAGCAATGCTTAAATGATGTTCATGACAGGCGATCGCCTCAGGATAATTGCCCAGACAAGAGTAAGCTTTTCCCAACCCTTCGAGACAGACAAGATTAAGCAGATCACCGCCTTTTCCCAATAGGGATTCATACATCTCCATCTGTTCGCGGTAATAGCCCCAAATTTCGAGTTGCTTGTGCAGCGGTTCTGCCGTTAAATAGTCTAGGGGCAGTACCAGTAATTCCTGACACCGTTGCCAATCTTCAACTTCTGTTAAATGGCGAAAAGCCTCAAGATAGCCCCGGACATAATCAAGATTCGAGGCCTCTAAGGGCGGTTCATAGTGAATCAACCAGTTCAGGGCGGCCCGATATTGACTGCGGCGACTGCGGGGAGACATGCGTCGTAATGTGGCCCGATTGAGCTGTAAGCGTTTCAATAATTGCTGCCGAAACACCGATTGAGACACCGATTGAGACACCGATTGAGACACCGTTGAACTGGTCTCAAGGGCGGCCTCAACGGGTGCATTCGGGGCTGAATCCGCTGGCAAGTTCTCCATCCTCTAAATCTAAGGCTTGTAAATGACTCAAGGCAACACTACGGATGAGGTTATGTTGACGTAACAGCAAGCGATCGCCCTCCGTCACTTCCTCAACTAAATAGCGATCGCGCAGTACATCGAGGGCTAAGTGTCGATCGCTTTCAGCATAGTCCCAATCTTCGAGATGAGACAGCCAGAATGACTCAGCCACTGGGCAACGATAGACGGAAGCCTCACATAACAACAGATAGGCGGCCGGGGCCTCCCGTTTGAGCCGCAAAAAGGCTTGTTCGAGGCGATCGCGAACTTTCATGCGCAACAGGCGGGTGCATTCGTGGAGTTGCCAACGATCCTCGGCTGAGGCAGTTTGTCCCATTTTAGCCTGGGCGATCGCCGTTTCTACGTCCTCAATGTCCTGGCCATATTTATGCCAATAGGCTCGCACATTGCCCGAAAATGGCGCGTTTGACATCTCGCCGGCGATCACCCGCAACGCCAGGGGATGGCCTTCATAGGCGGCACCAATGCGCTTAAGATAGCTTTTCGCATCTCCGGTTAGGTTAAGATGAGCTTTCGCAAATAAGGCCAACTGTTCCGATTCATCGAGCCCTCCAAGAAACTGACAACTCCAAAAATTGCTGTAGCGAGCCGGGAGCTGGCCGGGGAAGTCTTGGGAGGTGAGAATCACCCGACTCTGACAGACGGGAGCCGCCAACAGCGCCTCGAAAAATTCGGCCCAGAGGGGATCTTGGAAGTCACTCCAACCATCTTCCTCGTTTCCCTGTAACATCATCTCCAACGAGTCAATGATCAGTAACAGGGGCCGGTTGAGGAGATAGTTGGCGGTGCGATCGACTAAGACTTGGCCATCTTTAGCCCCTTCGATGGGAGATCCCCACTGGTCCCACCAGCGACTGGCGACACTGATAAAGTCGTTGGGTTGGCGATCGTTATCGAGGTTTTCTCGGAGTAGAGTTTGCCATTGGGGGCCAGTCCATTGTGGATATAGGGAGATGGCTAGGCGCTCCCCCAGAGCTGTTTTACCGATGCCGGTAATCCCCAGCAAGACGAGGAGACGACAGGACTGTTGCAACTGCTCACTTAACTGAGCCAATAATGCGTCGCGTCCAACCCAGGCCTCATCGTAGGCGAAGAAATCCAATGTCCCTGAGACGGGATTGGCGGCCGAAATCCCCGAGGAAAGACTGGATGCGACGGTTTGGGGATGGGCGATCGCCGCTGATTGACCGCTATCTTGGCCTGAGTCTTGGCCTGAGTCTTGGCCTAAGTCTTGGCCTAAGTCTTGGCTAGAATCCGACAATGGGGCTACCACCACCTCTTGCCATGGCACCTCGACCGCCTCGCAGATGGCGATAAAGGTCTGCGATCGCACCGGCAACCGCCGCCAAAACCGTTTTAGGGTCGCCGCCGAGGTTGAGGCCGCCTCACACCATTCTGATGATGACTTCAGCCAACCCTTATAACGTCGCGCGTAATCAACCTGTCGAAGCCCCTGCATCGAAGCCTTGAGTGTTGCTGCCACGGTTATCGCTCTCCTTGCGAATCAATCAATCCCTGCTGGCTCACTTTTAGCTCACTTTAGTCCGATAGATGTTCTAATCTTGACAGAGCCAAAAATGAGCCTATAATGAGTACATCGCATTTTTTTAGATGGATGTTTTGCCTGGGACTCCCATTACATCAGGGGATTAGGCGCTGTCGCAACCGTTGAGCCGTGCGGTGCGACGATCGAGATCATCTCGGTCAAGGTCAGCCTAAACCTTATGGGACTTAGCGGCTCACTTTTGGCTAACTTTCCCATCCATCACCAGAGGTCATATTGCATCAACACCCCTTATTCGAGGATCGTCACCGATGAACCACCGCACTCACAAACGCAAGCAACCCTCAACCGAGATCCCTCAGCGGCTGATGGATCGTCTTTTAGATATCTGGCTTTCCTAAAGACCGGGTTCAGCCTAATCATGGTTCTTTTGAGATTCAGCTATCACACTGAATCATCTAGCCCAATCAAAACATAGGTTTGTTAAGCCTTCAATTTTATCATGCAGACTTGCCCATCCGAGGAACTGATCGTGCCAACTCAAGTGCCAACTCAAAGCCAAACCCTACCATTCGAGACCACCTCATCGACGGTCTCTCAAGCAGATTTAAATCCTACCTATGAAGGCGCTGTTCAAGTCCCGGAGACAGCGCCCTCAAGCACCATTTTACTGGTCTTAACTTTCGGAGTCTGGTTACTGCGACAACGTATGGCGTGATATCCATTCAGGCCGAGGATCTGGCTTAGGAGAAGGGGGCGATCGCCCCTAGTCGGAAGTATCACGGGCCGGATCGCGACCTTGCTGCACCCGTCGTTGCATCGGATCGCGCCAAAAACGATTAAACTGCCACAGAGTCTGAGTCATACTCTCCAAGGTTTCGGGGCTTAATGGCTCACGACTCTGTTCACGACGCCGTTCGGGGTCTACCTGTATCTGACGATAGGGAATCCGATAACCAAATAAGTCAGCGGAGCGAATTTCTTGAAAACTCTCAACTCGAAACACTAACAGAAAGTCTTGTTGCATCTCTCGGGTGACGAGGCGTTCAACCTCAAACACTTGTTTGGGAGTCAGCGGCGCTTCAGGACGAGCGCGAACCCGGAGATAGACTCGGGGAGGGCTTGTATTCCAGTTAATCGTCGTGTCCACCAATTCCACTTGTTGACCGACGGTGATGGTCCGGGTAAGGAGAATTGATCGCAACGTCGATTGAAGCCGAGTTTGGCGCAGCATTTGTCCGAGACTAATCGATAAGGGAATCACAATTGGTAGCGTCAGGAAGACCGTATAGGTCAGAGCGCGAGCCATGCGGATTTTCTCGACATAGTAGCCTTCCCAGATAAAGACCAGAATACAGGCCAAGGTGATACCGAGCAGATTTGTGGTATAGAGCAGGAAAGCGCCGCGAGCCGAAAAGACCGCCCCCTGAGAGAGAGGCAGGCCCACCACACATAATGGTGGCATTAGCGCCACAGAAATAGCGGTTCCGGCGATCGCATCACTAATTTTAGGCCGAACCTTAGCAAAACCTCCCACCGCCCCTGCTGCCAGCGCAATCACCAGATCCAAGAGGTTCGGTTGAGTACGAGCGAGAATTTCCGGGCTAAACTCCGTTAGAGGGATAGCGGCGATCGCCCCAATCACGGTCGACAGCACCACCGAGAGCAAGGTTCCGACTACCAGAGTCGTCGCCCCACGACGAAATAAAAACAGATCTCCCTTCATCGCCCCAAAAGCCAAGCCTCGTAGGGGTAACATCAAGGGAGCCACAATCATCGCGCCAATAATTACAGCGGGACTGTTGAGTAATAGCCCGCAGGTGGCAATAATACAAGAAGCGACCGAAAGGAAGATAAAGTTAAGATTGAGTTTGGAATCCCCAGAAATCTCCTGAGACAGAACCGCAAGCGTCTGTTGGTCAACTTTTGGCATCTTGGACTTGCCCGGACGGCAGATTGAGCAGTGTGATAGGTCTCATTTTAGATAGAAACCGCCAACCTAGAGACATCAAATACAGAAACAGCCAACACACACAGATCAAATACAGAGACATCAAATACAGAGACATCAAATACAGAGACATCAAACAATGCCGTTATCAGTGGGGGGTGAGCCAGGAACGCTGTCACGTGATCTAACAGTGCTGCCTCAAGGTTTATGGTAGAGAAGGAACGCTTGAACCGAGCGATCGCACAATTGGCGGGGGACTCGGATACAAATCGCCTGAAAAAACTGCTGCTGTGCGTCTGTCAGCAACGCTGGGAGAACGATTCACGGCGGCTAGAATCGTTAGATTGGCGGCTACTGCTCAACGAACTACGCACCACCTTCGTCACACGGGAACAACTCGAAGAAGCCCTCGTGCGGGTGGTGGCTCGGATTAACAAGAAATCCCTATATTTCAACCTCTCCCTGCGGGCGATCGCCATCCTCGATCCCCTCTACCCAGAAATCGAGCCTCCCATGGCCTTTGACGAGGCCTTTCTCCCCTTTACCCAGGGAAATCCCAGTGATCCCTCCCTCGATCGCTGGTTTGACTTACGGCTACAACTGTCCCAATCGGGCAATCTCAGCCAAGCCAAGACCCTTCTCTACTCTGCCATTAACGGCAAATTTGCCTACACTCTTCCCGACTGGAATCACCTCAACCACGAAGAGTTTGATCATCTCGCTCAATCACTACTGGATCTGTGCAAAACCGCCAGTGAACTGCGTTTGCGTCTCTACGGCTCCGCCCATTGTCTCAACCCAGTGGAGGTCTATCAGAGCATCGCCGAGCGGCTTTGTCGCACCATGGAACAGGCCTATTATGCCAGCCTGATCCAACCCTTTGAACCCGAAGCGGTAGGAGATGAGAATCTCGATGACATGACCATCGATGGGTCCATGCTTCCTCGCAACACCATGCTCAATCCCACCGAAGCTCAGACCACCGACTCCCCGCAACTCCAGCGAGAGCAGCTAGACCTAGGAAAGAGCGATCATCAGACCGTCATTGGCTTAGATCAAGATGTCGAAGCCGCCGTCTGTGAAGCGGCGAACCAACATTTGCAAGCGGCGATCGCCGCTGTCGATCAGCAAACCGAGGCCCTCATCAGCAAAGTGCGCGCTCTGCTGGCTCACACCGATCCTGATACCGCCAACGCGATCGAAACCCGCATTCTACATCAATTTACCGACGCACTGGGCCAGTTATACCATCAGGAGGATTCTGGCTGAGGCCGTTGGGGGACGAGTCTGGCCCCATCGCCGCTATAATCCTAGATGTTCCAGGGCTTGGCGGGGGTTTTCCTGGCGACAATCGCGCAGTTTCTGATACAGTTGTCGTTCTTCGTCACTGAGGCGCGTTGGCGGGGTAATTTCGACTTTCACTAATTGGTCGGTGCGAGCGCTACTTTTGGGTCGCCGCCAGCCTTTTCCACGCAGGCGCAACATCTGGCCCGAGCGAATCCCAGGGGGGATACTGACGGTGACGGTTCCATCGGGGGTGGGAACTTCAATTTTGGCTCCTAAGACCGCTTCATCGGGAGAAATGGGGACTTCACAGACGAGATTATCGCCATCAAACTCAAAAAACTGATGGGGTTTGAGGTCGATATTTAGGTAGAGATCCCCTTGGCGGCCATAACCATCTTTTTTTCCTTTTCCTTTGACGCGCACTCGGCTTCCTTTCTTTGCACCGGGGGGAATCCGTACTGAGACTTTTTGGCCACTGACACTGAGACGTTTTTCGACCCCATGGAAGGCTTCGGCGAGGGAGAGGCTGAGAGTGGCTTCTTGATCGAGGGAGACTCCAGTACTGCGGCGGTTGTAGCCAGCGAAGTCTTCAAAGCCACCGCTGAAGCCACTGCTGCGGCTAGAACTTCTCGGAGATGCGCCGCCGTAGGAGGACCATTGCGATCGCGTGCGTCCCCCCATTCCCCCGAGCAGGGATTCGATAAATTCATCAAAATCGGCGTATTGACTGAAATCAAAGTCAAATCCGCCTGGGGTCGCTCCCCCTTGAGGCGCTGCGCCACCATTCCAGCCTCCGGGACTGTTTCCGGCCTGTTTCCAATATTGTCCGAAGCGATCGTATTGTTTGCGCTTGTCAGGGTCTGAGAGAATCTCGTAGGCTTCGCTAACTTCCTTGAACCGGGACTCAGCGTTGCGATCGCCCGGATTCATATCTGGGTGATATTGACGAGCTAGACGGCGAAACGCTTTCTTGATTTCATCAGCGCTGGCCGTTTTACTCACGCCCAAGATGGAATAGTAGTCTTTGAAGTCCGTTGCAGCCATGAGAATTGTCAAAAAATCAGTGGTTCACAGGATCGAGTCTGCCTTTGATCATCAAGTTTAATGTATTTTCCTCGACCGTCGAGTTCGGTTTCTTTGACAGTTACCGATTTTTGCTGGCAAATCTACCCTGAACTCCAAATAATAACGCGATCGCCCCGGTGAGCGATCGCGCCATATCCCCAACCGCACTGGCGGCGATCGGGGTCAACCCTTGGACTCGGGCCGCTAAATCACAAAGTTATCGGGGATGCTGGCATTTTTCAGCACCACCACAATTCCACTGCGGATATAGAACCCTAACTCTTCGCGATCGGCTTCCTCAATATTTTCCGTATTGAGAATCTTGACATTTTTGCCAATTCGTGCATTCTTGTCCACGATCGCCCGACGGACAGTGCTATTTTCACCAATCCCCAACGCCATCGAGGGCGCCGAGGCTTCAGCTGTCCGTTCACCAAAGGACTGATAATAGTCAGACCCCATCAACAGGGAATCTTCCACCACCGCTCCGGCGCTAATGCGGCTGCGAACGCCCAAAACCGAGCGATCGACGCGGCATTCCTTAAGAATACAGCCATCACCCACCAAAGACTCCGTAATTTGGCAATCGAGGAGCTTACTTGGGGGCAGATAACGGGGACGAGTATAAATGGGTGCGTCTTCGTTATAGAAGCTAAAGGGCGGCTTCGGCTGTTGCGTCAGCGCCAAATTAGCCTCATAGAAAGCCTGAATGGTTCCAATGTCTTCCCAATAGCCATCAAACAGATAGGCCTGGATATTATGGTCCATCGCGGCCCCAGGAATGATCTCTTTACCGAAATCAGTTTGATCAGGAGCTTCCGTCAGAAGCTTCTTGAGAACCTCCCGTTTGAACACATAAATGCCCATTGAAGCAATATAAGGCTTCTGCTTCGCCTGAGCCGGATCTAGGCCCAGGGTACTCGTATCGACCTGCATCGCTTTGAGCGCATCGCCTTTGGGTTTTTCTGAGAAATCAATGACTCGTCCTGAGTCATCAATTTTCATCAAGCCAAAATCCGAGGCCCGTGCTTCATCAATGGGAAGGACCGATAGGGTAATATCCGCATTGGTTTCCCGGTGACGCTCTATGAAGTGACTGTAGTCCATTCGATAGAGGTGGTCACCCGAGAGAATCAAATATTCGTCCACATCCAACTCATCCATGAGCCAGATGTACTGACGCACCGCATCCGCCGTTCCTTGGAACCATCCCGGACTGTCGGACGTTTGCTGAGCGGCGAGGATTTCGACGAATCCATCAGTAAAGCTCGAAAAATTGTACGTCCGCCCGATATGGCGGTTCAGGGATGCGGAATTGTACTGGGTGAGGATATAAATTTGATCAATCCCAGAATTGATACAGTTGCTGACGGGGATGTCAATCAACCGATATTTACCCGCCAAGGGGACGGCGGGTTTTGCTCTGAGTTTGGTTAGGGGGTAGAGGCGCGTTCCCGCACCGCCACCTAGAATAATGCCTAAAACTCGTTTCACCGAAAGACCTCCAGGGCTGCCGAACTCTCAGCTTTAAGTTTGCGATTGTCTGGGTTTCTTGGCAAGGGCCAGTTTTTTTTCCGAACCCTAACCTTCCCATAATCTTGGCTTGTTAGCCGATGGGAGTGTCGGCCTTCTCGGGGGGCGATCGCGCCCCTACATCCTAGTC
This sequence comes from Phormidium sp. OSCR, assembly GCA_001314905.1. Taxonomy (GTDB): domain Bacteria; phylum Cyanobacteriota; class Cyanobacteriia; order Cyanobacteriales; family Geitlerinemataceae; genus Sodalinema. The sequence goes on along the minus strand of LJZT01000030.1, from coordinate 3,118 downwards.
CCTGTCTGTCTTTGAGGTTGTTTTAGGGGTTGCCCTTAGGGACACAGCAGAGCCAATAGAAGGCGATAGGAGGGGCAATCAGACCCGGAAATAACTCTTGACCCGTCGCCCAGGTCAGAAAGCTCTCAGAGGGCGGCCAAGCCGCTGCGGGGAGATGAGTGGACTCATAGGCCACCACCGATTCTTGAGACTCGACGCGAAAGCCAACTTGCTCTAGGATATCCTCCAGTTCGGACTGGGTAAAAAAGTGACAACCACAGGCTTGAGCGAGTTCCCGAACCTCTGTTTTGGGGGAATATCCCGGCTTAGCTAGAAACGTCCCCAGCAAGAGTCGGCCCGTGGGGGCTAACACCCGTCGGCTTTGGGCGAAGAAGTGGGCCATGGCTTGGGGCGATCGCAGATGGGGGAGGACTTCCGGGGCGATCGCCAACTGATAATCTCCCGTCACCCCAGGATGATCCAAGAAATCCCCCGCTAACAGGCGAACCGACAGATGACGAGAATCGGCCATCTCCTGCAACTGGTTCGCCGCCTCAGAGTTCGTCACCACCGCCGCCACCGGATGACCCCGTTTCGCCAGGGGTAAACTATTGCGGCCAATTCCGGCCCCAATATCCAACACCGACACCTCAGCCGCCTCTCCCAAGCTGGCCGCGAGAGTCATCGCTTTTGCATCGGGGTAACGGCCAAAGCGAGACTGATTAGCAAACATAAAGGACTGTTGAGCCTCTGGGGGAGAGGTGAGGCTCATGTTTAGTCCGATTCCCCCGGCAATTCCCTGAGCGGGGTTGACCAACTGATAGGAGAGGTTAAGATAGCGTCGAGGAGACTGCTCAAACCCCTGTGTTAAAGTCTCCGTTAACTGTTGTCGTAGTTGGCTGCGTTCCTCGCGACTGGGGGCTTGTCCGAGGAGACTGAGGAACTCGACAATCAGAGCCTCGTAGCGGCCTGCTAGAGCGGGAAGACAGGGGAGTTGTAGCGTTCCCGCCAGGGCCATACAGGCCTGGAGTTTATCGTCCAACGCCTCCCGAAGCAGGGTTTCAGGTTCTCCAGAAGAGGGCGAGGTTTGCAGAAATAAGGGCTTAGTCGGGGGGTGAGGATTAGAAAGCATCACAGAGATTCACCTAGGCGGACGTCTCACCCTACGCCCGATACCCTTAGAGAACCGGAGGCTTCACTGGGAACGCAAATAGGCCTCAACGGTATTCTTAAGCAACATCGCCACCGTCATCGGGCCAATTCCCCCAGGAACCGGAGTAATCCAGCCTGCTTTCTCAGACACCGCCTCAAACGCCACATCCCCAGCTAGTTTATAGCCGCAATCGCCATCACTGACGCGGTTAATCCCCACATCAATCACCACCGCTCCCGGTTTCACCATCTCCGCCGTAATCATCTCGGGACGGCCCACCGCCGCCACGACGATATCCGCTGCGGCGACGACTTCGGCCAGGTTTTGGGTGCGTGAGTGAGCCACCGTCACCGTAGCGTTAGCTTCGAGGAGCATCAGGGCCATGGGTTTTCCTACTAAAATACTACGACCCACCACCACCGCATTTTTGCCACTGGGGTCGATGTTGTACTCCTTAAGGACTTCCATCACACCGGCGGGGGTACAACTTCTCAATCCCGCTTCACCCCGCATTAGACGACCCATATTGATAGGATGCAGTCCGTCGACGTCTTTGTCCGGGTCCAGTTGTAGGAGGAGGGCCACCGCGTCGAGATGAGCCGGGAGGGGAAGTTGCAGCAGAATCCCATCGACTCGTTCATCCTGGTTCAGTTCCGCGATTTTGGCGGAAATCTCCTCGGCGGTAGCGGTTTCGGGGAAATGTTGCCCAAACGAGGCAATTCCCACTCGTTCACAGGCTCGTTCCTTGTTGCGGACATAAACCGCACTGGCGGGGTCATCTCCGACGCGAATCACGGCCAGTCCAGGGGGACGGTTGCGCTGGGGACGAACCGCCTCAATTTGCGATCGCAGTCGAGATTGTACCGTCTTCGCGAGAGCTTTACCGTCTAAAATACGAGTCGTATCCATTGAACCAGGGAGTATTGTGCGATTGACCGTCACTACCGTATCATTTCTGCCTCGCTTTAATCGCTCCTTAATTCCCCTACTGTCGGGTTTGTTCCTCCTGAGTGGCTGTGGAACCCCGTTAGACTTAGGCGTGACCGTCACTCCCATCGAGAGGCTGTCAGAGGAGGCGTTAGGGACTGAGGTGACGGTGGAGGGTCTTGTGGGCGATCGCGCTCCCTTATTGGACGGGGGAGCCTATCTCTTGCAAGATGAGACTGGGGAAATCTGGGTCATTTCCGACGATGGCGTTCCCGAAGCGGGGGAGTCTTTGCGAGTACAAGGAACCCTAGAACAGCGAGAAATTTTGATTAACCAACAAGATTACGGAGAGCGTTACCTACAAGAACAGCAACGAACCCCCCAATAACCCCCCTCCCCCTCCCTACCTCACTCCCTCGTGACAGGGTTCTACCCTGTCATGACTCCCCAGCGGCTCTGCCGCCTAACCGGGAGGCAGAGCCTCCCCCAGAGCATTCCTTGGCAGAGCCAAGGAACGAGGGATATATCCCTATCTGATGCCAGCTAACCCTCATGGTTAAAGAAGTTGCGATCGCCATTCTCCATCAAAACGATCGCTATCTCATGCAACTACGAGACGACATCCCCACCATTGTCTATCCCGGACAATGGACCTTCTTCGGCGGAACCGTCGAACCCGGAGAAGCCGCCGAAGTCGCCGTCATGCGAGAACTCCACGAAGAAATCCGCTATCAACCCCCCTACGTCGAGTTATTCCGACGAGAACAGTATCGCGACTTCATCCGCAACGTCTTCCACGCACCCCTCACCGTCGATATCCAAGAGTTAGAACTCTGCGAAGGATTAGACTTAGACCTTTGGACAACTCAAGAAGTCCGACAAGGCGAAAAATTTTCCCCCAAAGCCGGAGAAGTTCGTAAAATTGGGAAACCCCATCAACGAGTCCTAGTTGCTTATATTGAACAGGGAACAGGGAACAGGGAACAGGGAACAGGGAACAGGGAACAGGGAACAGGGAACAGGGAACAGGGAACAGGGAACAGGGAACAGGGAACAGGG
>LJZT01000029.1 GCA_001314905.1 Phormidium sp. OSCR | reverse complement strand
TCTCAACCTTTGGCCACTGCTAGTCCCAGTCAAGCGCCCCTTACAGGTACTGGTTTACCTAAATCCTACGTCATTTAGCAAACCCCTACAAGATAAGCTTGGGAGGGGCCAGGGGTGGGTTATCCCTATTCCCTGTTCCCTGTTCCCTGTTCCCTGTTCCCTGTTCCCTTCTCTTGCCTTTTGCCTTTTGCCTTTTTTCCCCATGACCCAAACCACCACCAAACCCAGCCAAAACGCCCTCCCTCCTTCCCAACATCCCTACGCAGACATCATTCATCGTTTGGAAGCGGGCGGTTCAATGCTTCCAGATACCCCAGAAAACTTGATGCAAATTATCGGTATCTATAAAGCCTATGCCGTTCCCATGGATTTCTACTGGCGGAACTTGCTTTATATTGCCGAACAAGTCTTTCTCAATCCCATTCCCGCCTTCAAATACTTTCTCCCAAAATCCTATTTAGACCGTCAAAATAGCTACTCCGGCGACCAATCCGAATTACGAATTTGGCGTGGCCGAGGCGAGGCTCATCCTGAACTCCTAGACTTTATCGAGCGAGGTGAAACCGGCAAAATGCCCAAACTGTTTCATCACCTCTGGCACGATCGCATCAATATGGAGTTCGCCGAAGCCTGTATGCGAGCCATGTTGTGGCATCAAGGGATGGGGGGACGCTTTAACGACTACCTCGAAAGCGACGAGTATATCGCCAACTGCGATCGCGCCATCCGCGCCTATTTCAAAGGCAATCCCCTGATGTTGGGACTCTATAAACTCTTCCCGACGATGTTTATCGAGCAAGTCCGACAACTGTCCTACTATGCCAACCTGGGGCTATTTTGGGAAGTCATGGCCCCAGTGTTTTTTGAAATGTCGGATCTCTATGACGAAGGAAAAATGACCACCGTCCCCGAAGCTATGGAGTTTCTGATCAATGGCATTTTTGCCGTCGCCAGTCGTCCCATTTACCATCACGTCTATATTCGGGGTGAATGCTATGAAATCATCCCCAAATCGAAAGCCTTTACTTGGCTCTATGAAGCGGCATTACCCTATGTAGAAGCCGTCTTTTACCGAACCGCACCCTTCCGGGGAACGAAATCCTATAACGCCCAAGCCAACCAAGTTCCCCACGAACAGAAAGACTTTCACTATGGCATTCTTTACGCCGATGTCTTCCCCGTCGGGAGTGCCGGGATTCCCCCAACCTTGTTAATGCAGGATATGTTCCATTTTCTGCCCCCCTATTTGCAAGAGTATTATCGTCAACATTGTCGGGGAGAAGATGACCAGTTAATTCAATTGGGGATTACCTTTCAACGTTCCATGTATAATGTCACCTCAGCCGTGATTCAGGCATTACGCCAAGCCCTCTGTTATCCTCTCGATGACCCCAAACCTAAGCATTTGAAGAAAAACCGCGACTTCTTTGAAGCACAAATGGATCGCTTTTTACGTCCTGAAGCTCGCTTGACCGATATCCAGCGTCGAGACTATCGCTAAGCATTGAAATTAGGCTTTGTTAGGGTGAGTAACGCATTGCTCACCCTACTTTTTTTGAACTTTAAATCTCTATCATTAGAGGTTTGCATGAGTGAATGTCCACCAATTCTTTAACCAAAATATAAACTGGGTTTATTAAAGTCTTAATGTATATCTAAACAAAGCTGTGAGATTCTAATTGAGGCAGTTTAAGGCACCCAAAAACTAGCCGTGTTGCTGCCGAATTTCAAGTCAATCAGACAATCAGCGGGAATCTCACCATCATGGCAATTCGACTCAACTCAATCGGAAGCTTCGAAACCGGAATTTTTGATGAAAGCGCCGCAGAAATTGCCGCTCACGATCCAGCCAGTCAGCGCCTATTTGTCGTTAATGCCAATAGCGCCAGCATCGAAGTTTTAGATATCCGCGATCCTAATAATCCCAGCAAACTCTTTGAGATTAACGCCACCGATCTCGGGGGGATTGCCAATAGTGTTGCCGTTAACGATGGTCTAGTGGCCGTTGCCGTTGAAAATAATAACACCCAAGAACCGGGACTGATTGCCTTCTATGACATCGACGGAACCCTCCTCAACACCGTCCCCGTCGGCGCTTTGCCCGATATGCTCACCTTCACCCCCGACGGTAGAACCCTCTTGGTGGCCAACGAAGGGGAACCCAACGACGACTATACCATCGACCCTGAAGGCTCAGTCAGTGTCATTGACATTAGTGCCGGTGTTGCCAACGCCACCGTCCGCACCGCTGACTTTACCGCCTTTAATGAGCAGCGCCAAGAACTCCTCGACGCTGGCGTGCGTATTTTTGGCCCCAACGCCAGCGTCGCCCAAGATGTCGAACCCGAATTCATCGCCGTCGACCCAGGGGGCGATCGCGCCTTCGTCGCCCTACAAGAAAACAATGCCTTCGCCGTTGTCAACATCGCCGAAGCCCGGATTGAAGATATTTTCCCCTTTGGCTTTAAAGATCATAGCCTCCCCGAAAATGGTTTCGATGCCAGCGATCGCGACGACGCCATCAACATCACCAGCCACCCCAACCTCGTCGGGATGTATCAACCCGATGCGATCGCCGTCTATGAAGCCAACGGGCAAACCTTCATCGTCACCGCCAACGAAGGAGACGCCCGTGATTACGATGGCTTCAGTGAAGAAGCCCGCATCAAAGACGTCACCCTCGATCCCGACGCCTTCCCCGATTTCTGGACCCTACAGGCCGACGAAAACCTCGGCCGCCTCACCATCACCACCGTCAACGGCCTAAGCAACGGAACCTTCTTTAACGCCGATCTCAGCGGCGAATCCCAAGTTCCCCCCCTCGAAACCGATGCCAGCGGCCGGGCCGTCTTCAAACTCAATGACGACCAAACCGCCCTCCGCTATGACATCAAAGTCGAGGGCTTGGACTTTGGCCCCGTTCTCGGACAAGCCCCCCAAACCCCAGACACGGCTGACGATGTCACCAGGCTTCATCTTCATGCCGCCAATGCCGGCGAAAATGGTCCCGTAGCCCTGGGGATGCTCGATCCCGCCCAAGATCCTGACTTCAGCGCCACAATTAACGAGGATGGCTCAACCACCCTCAGCGGCATCTGGCAAGAAACTGATGCGGCCAACCAACCTCTCAGTACCTTTATTCCCAGTCTCCTCGCCGCCAGCCCCGATGACGAAGTGGGGTTATACGTCAACATCCACACCGAAGCGAACCCCGACGGAGAACTGCGAGGCCAACTCACCGCCACCCAAGCCCACGACCAACTGTTCGCCTTTGGCGCTCGTTCCTTTGCCATTTGGGATAGCCAGGGCAATCTCATTGCCGACAGTGGTTCGGACTTTGAACGCATTACCGCCGAGCGCTTCCCCGACAACTTCAACTCCAACAACGACGAGAATAGTTTTGATACCCGCAGTGACAACAAGGGACCTGAACCCGAAGGCGTTGCCATTGGTGAGGTGAATGGACGCTCCTATGCCTTCGTGGGCTTAGAACGCATGGGCGGGGTGATGACCTATGACATCACTGACCCCAACAATCCTGTGTTCGTTGATTACTTGAATAACCGTGACTTCAATGGAGATGTCGAAGCGGGAACTGCCGGAGACCTAGGACCCGAGGGGATTATCGTGATTCCCCCTGAGGAAAGTCCCACCGGTCAACCCCTACTCGTTGTGGCCAATGAGGTGAGTGGCAACACGCGGCTATTCGATATTGCCTCTGACGAGACGCCCCCTCCCCCCACAACACCGCCCACAACACCGCCCACAACACCCTCCTCGAACCGTTGGCAGATTCTTCACGCCTCCGACTTAGAGGGTGGTGTGAGCGCTATTCAGGATGCCCCCAATTTTGCCGCTGTGGTGGACGGGTTGGAACGCGAGGCTCAAAATCAGGGCATCAACTCGATTCTGCTCTCTGCTGGCGATAATTATCTACCGGGGCCATTTTTTGCGGCGGCCGGAGATAGCTCAGTTCGCGAGACGCTACAAGGGGTTTATAGTGAGCTGTTCGGCGTTGACTTATCCAATATCCGCGAAGGGGTGGGCCGCTTTGACATCACCAATGCCAATGTGATTGGTTTTGATGCCTCGGCCGTGGGGAACCATGAATTTGACGCCGGAACCGGTACCTTTGCTGAGATTATCGGCAGTGATATCCGGGGAAATGGACCTGATGATGTGCGCTGGTTGGGGGCACAATTCCCCTATCTCTCGGCTAATTTGGATTTCTCCAATAGTGATTTAGGAGAGTTCGCCACCTCTGAGATTCTCCCGAATACCGCCTTTGCGTCAACTCCCGAGGACTTGGATGCCGCTGGGGCCGCGCCGAAAGTTGCTCCGGCGACGATTATTGAACGCAACGGCGATCGCATCGGCGTGGTGGGCATTACAACGCCAATTGTGGAAACCATTTCCTCGACTGGGGATGTGACGGTACTTGGTCCCAACAGCAATGATATGGGGGCCTTAGCCAATGTGGTTCAACCCACCATTGACCAACTGCTCAATCAGGGAATCAACAAAATTGTCACCGTCAGTCACTTGCAGCAGTTCCAACTCGAACAAGAGTTAATTCCCTTGCTGCGAGGGGTGGATGTGGCAGTGTCCGGTGGCTCGGACAGTATTCTTGCCAATCCAGACAACCGTCTCCGGGCCGGTGATACGGCGGAACTGCCCTATCCGGTCTTAACCAACAATGCTGATGGGGACCCGGCGGCCATTGTCAGCACCGATGGCGAGTATTCCTATGTCGGTCGTCTGGTGGTGGAGTTTGATGACAATGGCGTGCTACTCCCGGAGAGTATTAACCCCAATGAGAGCGGCCCAGTGGCCAGTGATGCTCAAGGGGTGAGTGAGGTTTGGACGCAAGCGGCACCAGGTGAAGACCCGTTTGCCCCTGGGGGTAAAGGTGCTGTCGTCCGTCAACTAACGGATGCTGTGCAAGGGGTTGTTACCGCCAAGGATCAGCAAATTTTTGGCACCAGTACCGTCTTTGTTGAAGGTCGCCGCGAGAAAGTTCGCACGGAAGAAACAACCCTCGGCAATCTCACGGCTGATGCGAATCTCTTTGCGGCCCAGCAGGTTGACCCAACGGTTCAGGTTTCTCTGAAAAATGGCGGTGGGATTCGCGCTCCCATTGGCGAAGTCCTCGGAGATAGTGGTGATCTCGTTCCCCCGCAAGGGAATCCCCTCTCGGGTAAGGAAACGGGCCAGATTTCCCAGTTGGATATTGAAAACTCGCTGCGGTTTAACAATGAACTGACCCTGTTAACTCTCACCGCTGAGCAGCTACGCCAAGTCCTCGAACATGGGGTGGCTGAAACGGCCCCCGGTCAGACTCCGGGGCGATTTCCTCAAGTGGGAGGTCTTTCCTTCAGTTTTGATGCGACGTTACCTCCGGGCCAGCGGGTTCGCTCGGCGGCGATCGTGGATGAGTCGGGTGATATTGTCGATCCATTGGTGATTGGGGGTCAGGTCTTCGGCGATGGCGATCGCCCCATCCGCTTAGTGACTCTCAATTTCTTGGCTGACGGCGGTGATGGTTATCCGTTTGATGACTTTGTAGCCGAGAATCCGGCCTTTGCCAATGTGGTAGAGTTACCGGACCTGCTGACGGAGGCGGGAGCGGCTACGGCGGCCAATCCTGGCTCGGAACAGGATGCCCTCGCGGAGTATTTACTCACCGTCGGCCCGTTTATGGAACCGGAAACCCCGGCTCAAGCAGATACTCGCATTCAGCGGTTAACTGAACGCGAAGATGGGGTGTTTGATCCGTTGACGGGGATGCCGACAAATGAGGTGGTTCGTCTCTTTATCGACTCTGAACAAACCATCAATTTTGGCAAGTTTGTCGCCTTCGTTAATTCAGTTAACACCGGCTTCCGTGGGGACAATGGCTTAGGGCTATTGTTTGGCGGGCAAGTTGGCGGCAGTCTGGAGGCGAGTGCTGACCCCTCATCGGGTCAGGTGCAACCGTTCCTGAGTGATGTCTTGGATTTGAGTTGAGAGTGACGAGATGAATCGATCACGCTCTGGCGGCATTATTGTTTAGAGCGAGCTATATCGAACAGGTTCTCTTCGGGGGGCCTGTTTTTCAGGCCTGGACCAGCTTAACCAAGATTACCTTGAATAAGTCTTCTACAATTGAGAAAGTTGAACACCTCCTGCGATCGCAATTCTCAATTTTCCTAAGTTCCTATGAGTACCACCATCAACACACCCACGCCCAAAGCTGAGTTGGCCGCGCAAGCCGTCGCCGACAATGCCTTGAGCGACTTTATCCAAGAAACCTTAGCCCTCACCCGACGTCTGTTTATCCAACTGCAACGTCGGCCCACAACCCTGGTGGCGGGGATTATCCAACCCCTGATGTGGTTGATTCTCTTTGGTGCTTTATTCCAAAATGCTCCCGCTGGCCTGTTTGAAGAAAGCCAAAACTATCTCCAGTTCCTCGGGGCTGGGGTGATTGTCTTTACCGCCTTCGCGGGCGCCCTCAATGCGGGTTTGCCGATTATGTTCGATCGCGAGTTTGGCTTCCTCAATCGCCTCCTAGTCGCCCCCCTCTCTAGCCGCTTCTCGATTGTGTTGGCCTCAACTATCTATATTGTTAGTCTCAGTTTCCTGCAAACTGCTGTCATTATGGCCGCTGGAACCGTCATGGGGGCAGGACTTCCGGGATTGGCTGGCTTGGGGGCGATCGCCCTATTCCTCTTTTTCCTCATCCTCGGCGTAACTGGCCTAAGTCTCGGCTTAGCCTTTGCTCTCCCGGGCCATGTGGAACTGATTGCCGCCATTTTCGTCACTAACCTACCACTCCTGTTTGCCAGCACGGCCCTAGCCCCTCTGTCCTTTATGCCCGGTTGGTTACAAGTCGTCGCCAGTCTCAACCCGCTCAGCTACGCCATTGAGCCAATTCGCTACCTCTACCTCCATGACAGTTGGAGTTTGAGTAGTATCGTCATGGAAGCCCCCTTTGCTGATATTAGCTTTGGGGCAGCTCTGCTGGTCTTGGTTGTCTTCGCCATGGCGGCGTTAGCCCTGATTCAACCCCTACTCCGTCGCCGCTTCGCTTAACCTTCGACGCTCTCAGTCAATCCCCGTTTAGGAGGATATTTCTATGAATCTCTTACGTTTTCTTGTCAGTCGTTCTCTCCCTCTCATCGCCTTAGCCAGCAGTCTGGTTCTCGCGACAACGGCCCAGGCCCAAAGCTCCCGCGATGTTCCCTCCAATGACCCCTTCCGGGATAGTCCCAACACCGGCGATCGCGACCCCATGCAAGGGGAAGGTGGCCTAGATATGTTGGACATCATCCACCGCAGCAACCTCAGCGGCGGTCAAACCCTCGAAGACTTCCGTTCTGGACAAGAAGGTCGTTTAAACACAGCCGCCGATGACTTTCGTCGCCGTCAACTCGAACGCATCCGCCAACAGGATGCTATCTCAACTGATGAGGTAGAATCCCTCAACCTCGACGACTAACCTGAGTTGCATAGCATAAAAAAAGATGGGAGTCAAGCCCCCCATCTTTTTTTGTTTCAGTCGAACCAGACTTGATTGTAGATGACCCCCAATGACAACGGCAGGGAGCTGCGTTTCGGGTATAACACAACTCCAACCCGCTCAGTTCTAGGAGTTTACGCTGTAGGGAACCGAAGGCACAAAGCTCGGAACCACCACATCATCATTTTGTTTCGTCAACTGATCATAGAGACGTTCCGTATTGGGGAAGTTGGCCGCCGGTAAGGTCGGGAAACGACGATAGGGGACAATATCTTCGCCAAAGGCCTCAATGTACTCAGGACAGTTGACCATGGTGCTGACAAAGCCGCGAATCCCCTCAGAGGCGAGGATTTGGTTATACTTGCGGATTTCAGCCTGATCGCGGGGCGCACGACCGAGGAAGTGCTTGGTTCCCAACTCGATCACCTTGGTGTTGGGATAAGGGGTGTAGAACTCGCGGATATAGAGTTCCGAACAGCCAATGCCCTCGATGAACTCTTTGAGGGTAATCTCGCCATTGCTCAGCTTGCTTTCGAGAGCGGTGAACTCGCGCTTGGTGACGTAAGGTTCGATGTCGCGCTCGAAGATTTGCCGGTAGGTGGCCCGGATGACCGTTTGCACCTGAAGTTTGTCGAGAGTGCTGGTGAGCTTGAACTGCTTGGTTTGTTGCCGCTGTTGGCTGACACCCTGCTGAATGCGGAAGTTGATATCGGGATGAGTCCGCATTCCGGCATTGCTGGGGGTTCCCAACTGCACGAAGCGCGGCGCTTCGGGTTCGGGTTTGACCAACATTCCCGTATCGCCGATGCTACCGGCCCGCAGAGAGCGTTGTGCTTGTCCGGCGGGAGTCACATAGCGTTCGTAGGGAACGGTGTCCTCTCCGAAAGACTCCAGGTATTCGGGACTATCCATGATCTCATCCACCAAAGCATAGAAGCCTTGTTTGGCGCAGATATCAAAGTAGCGGTTCATCTCGGGACGACCGTAGGTGGGACGACCCAGCAGACGACGGTGGATGAATTCTACGGATTTACAGACGTAGAGGGATGTCCAGTACATCTTGCGGAAGATTTCCGATTTCGCCAAGTCACGGATGAACTCACGCATGGTGATGTCCCCATTTTCAAGGCGAATTTCGGACACCTTTAACCCTTGTCCATCGTACAAGTCCCGTCCAAACACTTGACGGTAGGCGGCCCCAATCACCGCTTGGGTGCTGCTTTCGTTGTACTGAACACTACTTCCCCGAGCGACGGTGAAGCTGGGAACCGGAGACATTTTAAAGACTTTCGGCCCCAAGGAACCGGGGTTGACCCCTCGCGCACCGGGATTGCTCAGTTGGTTCTCGATACCGGCACCGCGACGAATCAGGATGCGGCGGGTATCTTTACCAAAGGGCGCTGGCGCATTTTTGGGGCTGCGGGTTTCTTTGGGGAAAATGGCCCCGAATTGGATTTCTAGGGGATCGTTGCCGACACCATAGGGGTGGCGGTCAGGTAAAGGCCGCACGTAGTCGGCGTAGAGGGTGATAAATTGAGGAACTTTGCGGAAGGGCGCACTGTAGTTAAACAGGTCGAATTGAGCGCCCCAGTTGCGACATTCTTGGGCTTCTTGGCCAAGACCCCGCAGATAGGGAACGGTCTCTTCGCCGAAGTAATCGGAATACTCCTGAGAATCGACCAGGGCATCAATGAGCGCTCCTTGTCCGCCTTCGGACATGATGGAGAAGTATTTTTGCACTTCTTCTCGGGAGGAGGGAGCGCGACCGAGGATATGGCGGAAGGCCAGTTCTAGGGCGCGGCTATTGATGAAGGGTTGGAAGAATTGTTGCCGATAGAGGGGGGTTTTGCACAGACGGCGCACAAACTCTTTCATCGAGATTTGCCCGTCTTTCACCTGAGACTCAAGGTAGGAGATTCCTTGGCTATAGGCTCGGGTGATGTCCCGCTCGAAGATTTGCCGGTAGGCGGCTTTGACAATGGCATCTTTTTCGCTGAAGGACAGCCCCGGCTTCATGGCGAATTTAGACCGGGGTTCTGCTCCGTTGGCATAGATTTGCGGCAGTTTGAGCCCTTGTTGGTCTAATGATTGCCCTTTACGAACTTTTTCGGAGGGGGTGGGGGCTTCAAATTCGCTCAGCAGCACGTCAAAGTACTGTTGGACTAGGTCGGCGGCTTCGCGGTCTTGTTTGAAGTAATTGACAGCGGCGGCCCGCATTTCTTTGATGGCCACAATCGTCGCTGCTGAGGAACAGGCGTTCTCGATGATTTCTCGCAGTCCTCGCACGTTGACGGAGATGATGTTGGGATCTCCGGCGACGAGAGCGTAAGTGACGTAGCGCAGGAACCAACTCAAATCTCGTAGGGATTTGGTCATGTTCGCGGGGCCGTAACGAGCCACGTTGATGGCCCGGAACCCAGCGGGGGCTGCCCCGGCACTGGGGGTGAAGAACAGGTTTTTGATGCCGTCTAAGACTCCCCCTTCTTCTTCGATGTAGCTAACGGTCTCTAAGGTTTCTGAGGCCGCTCCTGCCATGGCCATGACTGGCTCTGGCTTTTCGAGGAAGGACATGGGAGAACCGCCGGTAAAGATGCGGTTGGCGGCTCGGGAGACGATTAAATCTGACTTGGCGGTGAGAATTTGGGCAATCTCAACGCGCTTGGTTCCGGATTTGAAGAAGGTGTCTAGTTCACCGAGTTCGTTCCGTCCCAGGTAACGATCCTGCTGTTCGGCTTGGGAGATCGTTGAGACGGGAACCGTTTTGAAGATTTGCTGGCGCACTAAGGTCGTGCCACCACTTGCTGTTACACTCATGAGTTATATTTACAAGAACGACAGGATACCGGGGAGGGACAGGGGAGAGGCAAAGGCTTCTTCTTATCCTAGTCTTGTGATCCGGCTTAAAACACTTTAGTTTTATGAAGCTCGCACTGTTAAGAAGTATGTCAAAATCAGGTGGCGAACTCGGGCGGTCAATATTCTAATTACCGCGACATGATAAAGGATCGTGGGTCTCTATATGAGAAAACGCAAAGTTTTGTAACGTTTGAGCGATCGCCGATCGCCCCCCTAATCCCAAATCCTACCGCTTGCGTGGGCTGATTCAGCAATTTTAAAAATTGGCATATGACAGACCGGTCTCAGATTAGCGCGGCAGTGCGCCAACTTTACAATACCTATCCCTTTCCCCCAGAACCATTACTCGATGAACCCCCTCCCGGCTATAACTGGCGCTGGCATTGGCAGGCGGCCTACAATTTCTGCACGGGACGCAAGCCGCAACGGGATGATGTGCAAATTCTCGATGCTGGCTGCGGAACGGGAGTAGGGACTGAATACCTGGTTCATCTCAACCCCCAGGCCCAGGTGACGGGGATTGATTTGAGTGAGGAAGCCATCAACGTGGCCCGGGAACGCTGTCGGCGATCGCGAGCGCAGCGGGTTAGGCTACAGAACCTGAGTATCTATGAGGTCGACCAACTCGAAACGACCTTTGACTACATTAACTGTGTTGGGGTTCTACATCATCTCCCAGACCCCATCGCCGGGATTCAAGCCTTGGCCAATCGCTTGAAACCGGGAGGCTTGATGCACGTGTTTGTTTATGCGGAGTTGGGACGACGGGAGATTTATTTGGCCCAGCAGGCGTTAGGGTTGTTGCAAGGGGGCGATCGCAGCAACTTTAAAGAGGGGGTACGCTTAGGGCGCCAGCTGTTTCAGGCTTTACCCGAAACCAATCGCCTGGTGGTCGAAGATAAACGCCGTTGGTCCCTGGAAAATCATCGCGATGCTAATTTCGCGGATATGTATCTCCATCCTCAGGAGGTCGATTACAACATTGAAACCCTATTTGAGTTGATTGATGCCTCGGGACTCTCGTTTGTCGGCTTTTCCAACCCCGCCTATTGGCAAGTTGACCGCTTGATTGGCTCTGATGACGAGTTGATGGCGCGATCGCAGCAGTTACCCGAACGAGACTATTATCGCCTCGTCGAACTACTCGACCCGGAATTAACCCACTACGAATTTTTCCTCTCTCGTCCGCCTCTCGAACAGTGGCATTGGCAACAGGATGACATCTTACGCCAGGCAATTCCCGAGATTCACCCCTGTTTGCAAGGCTGGCCGAGTCAATCATTGTTTAACTACGATTATCAGATTGTTACCCTCTCAGAAGCTGAGTTTGCCTTCATGCAGGCCTGTGAACCGGGGGACACTTGCATCGGCGACCTCTGCGATCGCCTCGGGTTCAATCTAGCCGGGGTGCGATCGCTCCTCAAGCAACAACTGCTGCTACTAACCCCCGCCTCCTAAAAGCCACCTTGGCCACACCACCAAATCAGATCGATTCCTCAAAAGGGAAAGTTCTCGGGCAGTTGGCGTACCGCACCGTGATATGATCGCTTCTGGTTTGGATTAGTCCAGACGCTCCTTCTCGTCAGCCCGAGATGGTCAGTTAGATCACCCTAACCCTTGACTCAAATTCCCTTGAGGCAGATTAGGGCGTTACTAATTGCGCCAATCGGTCCTGCGTGACATCAATGTAGGTGTTTGCACTATGCACCCACGTTTCGAAGATAACCTCACGCCGTTGACGACACGTCCTCGCTTTCGTCGGTCTGATGACGAGTTTGGCGGCAAAATATCCCCCGTCTCGTCCCAGCCGATCCGAGTCTCTGCGCCTCCACCCCCATCGGAAACCGTTGCGGCTTCGACTGAGAGTCAAGCCTCAGATGAGGACTATTACCAGCTTCAGAAACAACTCTACGTTGTTACCTTGGTCATCTCTGGAGTGGTTTGTGCCTCCCTTGGGTCTTTGTACTCTCGTGATGTGGCCTTGAACTATCTGATTGGGGCAATGGTCGGCACAGTCTATTTACGCATGATGGCGAGAGATGTAGGTCGTCTCGGTCGGACGAAGGTTCGGTTGGGGAACGGACGGATGGCACTGTTTATCGGGCTAATGGTGGTCGCCACCCAAGTTCAGCAGCTCCAGATTCTCCCCACCTTCCTTGGGTTTATGACGTACAAAGTGGCGATTCTCGTCTATGTCCTGTTGACGACGTTCGCGCCGGACTTAAACTCTTCCAGGCAACCTGTCAATCGATGAGATAACATGCTCGACGTGCTACATACCGTTAATACTTTCCCTTTGGCTAACTTGGAGGTCGGTCAACATTGGTACTGGGAAGTCGGTAGCCTTAAACTTCACGGACAAGTTTTTCTGACCTCTTGGTTCGTAATCGCCCTGTTGGCGATCGTTTCGATTTTAGCAACTCGCAACCTGCAACGGGTTCCCAGCGGACTCCAAAATTTTATGGAGTACGCCCTGGAATTTATCCGGGATTTGGCTAAAACCCAGATTGGAGAAAAAGAGTATCGCCCCTGGGTTCCTTTCGTGGGGACGTTATTTTTATTCATTTTCGTGTCAAACTGGTCTGGGGCACTCGTTCCTTGGAAGCTCATTGAGCTACCCGCCAGTGAACTGGCGGCACCGACGAACGATATCAACACCACCGTGGCCTTGGCGCTCCTGACCTCCCTGGCGTATTTCTACGCTGGGTTCAGCAAACGCGGGCTGGGCTACTTCGCCCGCTATATTGAGCCAACGCCAATCCTGCTTCCGATTAACATTCTGGAAGATTTTACCAAACCCCTCTCCCTGAGTTTCCGTCTCTTTGGTAACATCTTAGCGGACGAATTAGTGGTAGCGGTTTTGGTTTTACTGGTGCCGCTGTTCGTGCCATTACCCGTAATGCTACTGGGATTATTCACCAGTGCCATTCAGGCGTTGATTTTCGCCACCTTGGCGGCTGCCTATATTGGCGAAGCCATGGAGGGACACGGCGACCACGATTAGTTCGTCGCCAGCCTTCCCGTGGGGTTGAAGCCTTTGGTGTGACCCCCACAAACCCCACAGAGAAGACTGAGTTGAGCCAGCTACGGCAAGCCTCACCCTCTCTGTTAGCAACACCCTCGGCAATTCGTTTGTCGTTTAACGTTTAATTTAGACTGAAATAAGGAGTAAACAATGGATTCTTTAACGGCTGCTGCCTCTGTTATCGCTGCTGCTCTCGCGGTAGGACTCGCTGCAATTGGACCCGGACTCGGTCAAGGTAATGCAGCTGGACAAGCCCTCGAAGGGATTGCTCGTCAACCCGAAGCAGAAGGAAAAATTCGCGGAACCTTACTGCTGAGCTTGGCATTCATGGAAGCACTGACCATTTATGGTTTGGTGGTTGCTCTGGTGCTGCTGTTTGCTAACCCCTTCGCTTAATCGAGTTTTTGACGCTAGGGGGTTCAGAGCCAGTTCACTGAAGTGACTTCAAGGAACAGCGGTTCTGACCCCCGACTCACGATAAGGAGGGTAAGGACAAACCTAAGATTATGCATTGGACAATCGTACTGGCAACTGAAGCCACTCAAGAGGGCGGGTTGTTTGCATTCGACGCAACCTTGCCCCTGATGGCTGTTCAGTTCATGATTCTGGTCGGGATTCTCAATGCGGTGTTCTATAAACCGTTGACAAAATCCCTTGATGACCGAGATGACTATATCCGCAACAAAAATCAGAGCGCCCAGGCCCGTCTGAAAGAGATTCAAGACAAACAGGCGAAGTACGAGCAAGAACTCGCCTCAAGTCGTAGAAAGGCTCAAGAAATTATTAACGCGGCTCGAGCAGAAGCGAATAAAACGGCCGATGCTGAAATTGCGGAAGCACAGCGTCAAGCTAATGAGGAACGAGAACAAGCGGCTGCTGAAATTGAACAGCAAAAACAAGCCGCGTTTGCTCAGATTGATCAGCAGGTAAATGCCCTCAGTCGACAAATCCTCGAAAAAATCCTCGGTTCTGAACTCGTCAAACGTTAACGAGCTAGTCACGAGTCACAGACTGTGCAATCAGTGGGTGTCTCGATTTCGAGATCCAATGGGGAACAGCCTCGCTGGATCGGCAAGGTAACATTTAAGCGATTAGGGTTTAAGAATCATGGAGACTTTTGTGTGGCTGGCTGAGGCCGAAGGAGGTTTTGCGTTTAACCCAGACCTATTCGGCAGCAACCTGATCAACCTCATCATTGTCATTGGTGTACTGTACTACTTCGGTCGGGGCTTCCTAGGCAAAATCCTCAGTGAACGCCGCAACACCATTGAAACAGACATTAAAGAAGCTGAGCAAAAAGCAAGCAAGGCGGAAGCCGATCTGAAAACGGCTCAAGCGAATCTTGAACAGGCCCAGGCCCAGGCTGAGCGTATTCTAGCCGAGGCCAAAGAACGGTCGGAGACCGTCAAACGCCAAATTCAGGACGAGACTCGCGCTGAAATCGAACGGTTGAAAGCGTCCTCGGCTCAGGAACTTCAGTCTGATGAAAGCCGCGCCATGGCACAGTTACGTCAGCGTGCTGTGGAATTGGCCGTGGACGAGGCTCAGACGTACCTGCGCGATCGCCTCAATTCTGAAGATCAACAGAAAATTATTGATCGCAGCATTAGCCTAATTGGAGGTCAACGATGACAGGACAAATGGCAACGGCCGAAATTGTTGAGCCTTATGCGAAAGCCTTGATGGCGATCGCCACGGAACATGACCTGGTGGATGTCATCGGCGAGAATACGGCTCAAATCCTCGATACTCTCAAGAGTTCAGAGGAGTTACAGCAATTTATCACCAACCCCATCATCAAACCGGCGACGAAAAAAGCCGTCTTAACGCAACTGTTTGACGGCCAGGTGCATGACTATACCTTCCGTTTTTTGCGCCTGCTCGTCGATCGCGGTCGCATTCTGTTCTTACAAGAGATTTGTTCTCAGTATCAAGTCTTGTTGCGAGAACTGAAAAACATTGCTCTAGCTGAAGTTACCTCAGCCGTAGAACTCAGCGATGAGCAACAACAGCAAGTTCGCGATCGCGTCAAAGGGTTCACCAACGCCAGTGATGTGGAGTTACAGATTGACGTCGATCCGGCCCTGCTCGGTGGCGTGATTATCCGCGTTGGCTCTCAAGTGCTTGACGTCAGTTTACGGGGTCAACTGCGTCGGTTAGCTCTGAGCCTCAGTTAAGGCCACCGCCATTGGCCGCGAGTGCGTCTAGACGTTCGTGATCACAGTTTTATCCAAGAAGCGTTCAACAGCGAGACAAGATTATGGTAGCTATCAGACCAGACGAAATTAGCAGCATCATTCAGAAACAGATTGAAGACTACGACCAAGATGTCAAAGTCTCCAATGTCGGAACCGTGCTTCAAGTTGGCGACGGAATTGCTCGGGTTTATGGCCTCGAACAAGCCATGGCTGGGGAACTCCTCGAATTTGAAGACGGAACCGTTGGCATCGCCCTCAACTTAGAAGAAGATAACGTTGGGGTCGTGTTAATGGGGGAAGGCCGCGATATCCAAGAAGGCTCCTCAGTCAAGTCCACCGGCAAAATTGCCCAGGTTCCCGTAGGCGAAGCCATGATTGGCCGAGTCGTCGATGCCTTGGGTCGTCCCATTGACGGTAAAGGTGACATCAACACCAGTGAAACCCGCCTCATTGAATCCGGTGCCCCCGGAATTATTGCCCGGAAATCCGTTTGCGAACCCCTACAAACCGGGATTACCTCCATTGATGCCATGATTCCCGTCGGTCGCGGCCAACGGGAGTTGATTATTGGTGACCGTCAAACCGGCAAAACGGCGATCGCCATCGACACCATCCTCAACCAGAAGAGCGAAGACGTGGTCTGCGTCTATGTGGCTGTCGGTCAAAAAGCCTCCACCGTGGCTCAAGTCATCGGTGTCCTCGAAGAAAACGGCGCCATGGATTACACCATCGTCGTGGCCGCCAACGCCTCTGACCCGGCAACCCTGCAATACTTGGCTCCCTACACCGGTGCCAGTATGGCGGAATACTTCATGTACAACGGGAAAGCCACTCTGGTCATCTATGATGACTTGTCGAAACAGGCTCAGGCTTATCGTCAAATGTCCCTGTTGCTGCGTCGTCCCCCCGGTCGTGAAGCCTATCCCGGAGATGTGTTCTATCTCCACTCTCGTCTGTTGGAACGCGCTGCCAAACTCAGCGATGAACTCGGTGGCGGTAGCATGACGGCCTTGCCGATTATTGAAACCCAAGCCGGTGACGTCTCGGCCTACATTCCCACCAACGTCATCTCCATTACCGACGGGCAAATCTTCCTCTCCTCTGACCTGTTTAACTCCGGTCAACGTCCGGCAGTGAATCCCGGTATTTCTGTCTCCCGTGTGGGGTCGGCGGCGCAAACCAAGGCCATTAAGAAAGTGGCTGGGAAGATGAAACTCGAACTCGCTCAGTTCGATGAACTAGAAGCCTTCTCCCAGTTCGCCTCTGATTTGGATGCGGCCACCCGTAACCAACTCGAACGGGGTAAACGCCTACGTCAGTTGCTTAAACAGCCTCAAAACTCGCCGCTGCCTCTCGAAGAACAAGTGGCAATTGTTTACGCTGGGGTCAATGGTCTCCTCGATGAAATCCCCGTTGAGAAAGTGACCAGCTTCACCCAAGGCCTGCGGGAATATCTGCGCAGCAGCAAGCCGAAGTTTGGTGAGTTGATTCGCTCGACCAAGAAATTGGAAGAAGAATCGGAAAATATCCTCAAAGAGGCGATCGCAGAATATAAACAGACCTTCTTGGTGTCTGCGTAATCGCGAACTGGATTTGAGGGTGAGGCTGGCCGGCCATCCCTTGCCCTCAATCCCTCTAGTGCCACTATTGTTCAACCGTTTCCCCTATGGCTAATCTAAAGGCGATTCGCGATCGCATTAAATCTGTTAAAAATACGCGAAAAATTACTGAGGCTATGCGTCTGGTGGCAGCGGCGCGGGTTCGTCGCGCTCAGGAACAAGTCCTAGCGACTCGTCCCTTTGCCGATGCTTTGGCGCAAGTGTTGTTTGGCTTGCAAAACCGGCTGCAATTTGAAGACGTGGAACTCCCTCTGTTGCAACAGCAAGAGGTGGAGTCCGTGGCTTTGGTGGTCGTCTCGGGCGATCGCGGTCTCTGTGGCGGCTACAATGCCAACATTATCCGTCGTGCCGAGGCCCGCGCCGCTGAACTCAAAGCTGAAGGCAAAAACGTCACCTTCATCTTGATTGGCCGCAAAGCCATTCAATACTTCAAGCGTCGGGACGTTTCCATTACGGCTACGTTTGCCAACCTCTCGCAAATCCCCACCGCCGAAGAAGCCGGACAAATTAACGACGAAACCCGCGCCCTCTATCTCTCGGATAATGTGCAACGGGTGGAGTTAGTTTACACCAAATTTGTCTCCCTCGTCAGTTCTAAGCCAGTGGTGCAAACCCTGCTTCCCCTTGATCCTCAAGGTTTAGCGGCCCAAGATGACGAAATCTTCCGCCTCACCAGTCGCGGTGGCACCTTTGAAGTGCAGCGCGAACCCGCTCCCATGACGGCCAACGAACTGCCCCGAGATATGATCTTCGAGCAAGATCCGGTGCAAATCCTCGATGCTTTGCTGCCGCTGTATATCACGAACCAGATTCTGCGGGCCTTGCAAGAATCGGCAGCTAGTGAGTTGGCAGCTCGGATGACGGCCATGAACAACGCCAGCGACAACGCCAATGACCTCATCTCTGAGTTGACTCGCTCCTACAACAAAGCTCGTCAGGCCGCCATTACTCAAGAAATTCTTGAAGTCGTCGGCGGTGCCGAAGCTCTCGGTTAAAACAGGTAGGGGCGTACCTTTATGGTCGCTCGCTTCTGGCAATAGGCAATAGGCAATAGGCAACAGACCCCTCTATCTTCCCAGCTAGGGATCTTGCTTAGACCTGTGTTTGCTATTCCCCAAATGCGTCTTCTTCGGAGGGCGCTTTTTTTTGTCCGTTTGCCCTTGACATTCTTGATTCATTTTGCTATAGTAAAAGTATAAATAAAGCTTCACCCCTTAAATCAAAGCGCACCAAATTTTTGTTTAAGGTTGGCAAGGCTTCGCGGCCCCGGTGCGGGCCGCGCAAAGCTAAACATCTAAGCAGCGCAATTTTATTTTTGGTTATCGTACACCAATCAAAAACAACCATCTAAATCTTTCCCCTCCCAGGAGGGGTGCCCGGAGGGCGGGGTGGGTTCTCCAAAGTTAACTATTAACTATTAACTATTAACTATTAACTATTAACTATTAACTATTAACTATTCCCCATTCCCTTCCTCTCAGCGAACCGTCGTCGGATCGAGCCAGAACCCGACTTCCCGCGTTAGAAAATTCAAATCGCGGTAGAATCCCTGTTTGACCCATTGAGCCATCGCATCTAGGGGAGAAAAAGACTGTCCCACCTCCCAGGGAATATCCTGAGCAATAGGAGTCAGATGAGTTCCCTTAAGAACACGAAAACTGACCCAATCAGGAAACATCTCCTCCAACACCGGACGCAGCATCAAAGTTTGGTCAATCGTGTCATCCTGGAACTTAATCAATAAATTGCGTCGAACCCCATAGTGACTGGCGATTAACGCTTCAGTTTGTTCAGGAGATGGGGTAAACTCCACATCCGTCAGCACTGAAAGCTGCTCAACAAAGGGAATCGATCGCCGAGCCGGATAATTGTTATAGGCCATCAAAACATTGCCGGCCCGTTTCACATTGAACAAGCTACTAATGAGTAGATGTAGCTTAGACCCCATGCTATGACCGACCCCGTACACCGGCAAGCCTCGTTTGCGCAGTTTTCCTGTAGCATAGAGGCGATCGCGAGTTTGCTCAAAACGATTCAACGCCTCCTGAGCCATCTCCTTGTGATTGAGGGTATTCACAAACGGAGTCGCAATCACCACATAGCGTTGTTGGGCCAGATATTCGAGCAGAAAACGATAGGTCACTTGAGGCGCAGTGGCGACAAACGCACCACCGAGGAAGTGAACAATTCCTTTGGGATTTCCGGGAATCAGCACAGAACTTCGGGTAATCTCCTGCCAATTCGCGACCGACTGAGCCATAAAACGATTGTGCAAAACGCGCGTATTGTAACGCCATTGTAACAACTTTGACCCCAATGCGCACAAAAAAAGGGAGCCGTGAGGCTCCCCAATGTCTGGAGTTTAGGGATTGGGTTGAGGGTTGAGCGTCACCTCCACCGACTCCAAACTAGGCGTTGGACTTGTTGCGTTTGGTGAGTCCGAACAGTCCACCAATGGCCAGCAAGCCGAGCATCGTAGAAGGCTCAGGAATATCAGTGGACGGCTCTCCAGGAATCGTCAAGTTATACAAACCACTGTGAGACACGCCATCAGCGCCTTCACCTTGGTCATTCACCAAGCCTGACGCTAACGCCTCTCCCAACCCGTAGAGGAAGTGAGTTTCGCCACCATAGTTAACCTTGACAACTTCACTCAACTGGAGTCCCGAATCGTGATTAAGGTGACCGGCTAAACCAATGGAGACATCACCATTGCTATTCTGGTTGACGTAGTTCACGTTCGGGTCACTAAACCGAGCGTAGCCTCCAAACATTGTAAAGGCAGAAAATGCCGAAGTGTAGTTGGTTGCACCTTGGTCAGCGAACCAGCTTTGCAAGCCAGTATCAGAATGGTTCCAAGCCTCAGAGAACCATTTTTCAGCAAAGCTGTTGTAGCCTTGATAGGGGGTGTACAGCCAATCACTCTTAGTAAGGCTGCTGACCGTAATCGCCTCACCATCGAGAAATCCCGATAGGGTGGTGGCATTATTGATATCGGCCGCATTGGCATCTCCCAAGATTCCCGAGAGTTCAATATTACCGCCGGGGGCATTGATATCTCCTTGCAGGAGCGTTGCCAAGTCCGCGTCGTTGTTCAGAACCGTGGAGGTCCCTTGCTGTTCATATAAGAGGTAACTACCGCCATTGAGAGTCGCACCTGTTAAACCTGCGCCAAAGGCTGGGGCTGTGGCTAGGAGGCTAATGCCTACCGCCGAGGTGCTCAGTAGAGTTTTTTGAAGTAATCCAGACATGATGGGTGAGTCCTTACGTTAAGTTTGATTTAGATAAAATTCGTATACCGGGTAGATGTTGGCGGATTGTGCCTTCAGATTTGGGGCAGAATGACAAGAAACTTGCCGTAGTCTTCTAGCCTGCTCTGGCACGATCGCCGACCTGCTCAATTTCAACCTACCCTCATTGTAGGCAATGAATCGCGACTGTAGGTAAAGTTAGTGTTGAGTTTTGCCCGAGTTTTATAAAGTTTTGGCGAAGTTAAAACAGAGCAGCAAACCCTGATCCGCAAAGGGATTTGGCGATTCTAAATAGAATTACTGATTCTCGCGCAGCCAGGTTAATGTTAGGATAGTTTTCTGCGTGTTAACTCGCAGAAAATGGGGTGATCATGGTTAAGCGTTCATGGGTCGAAAACTATCCCCGTAGAAACACAGAGATTCGCTGCACCGCCTCGGCTAAGACTTGAGGCGATCGCACCAACGCAAAGCGAACATAGCCCTGGCCACTCTCTCCAAAGCCCACCCCTGGAGATACAGCCACCCCCGTCTTTTGCACCAACGCCTCACAAAAACCCATTGAATTCTCAGACCAGGGTTCTGGGAGTTTAGCCCAAACATACATAGTGGCTTTCGGTGTGGGAACGGGCCAGCCAATCTCCTGCATCCCCTTGATAAACGCATCTCGACGTTGACGAAAACAGTCAACTGTAGCTTGAACGGAAGTCGTGTCACTGTTTAGAGCGGCGATCGCCCCATTAAAAATCCCCTGATACTGATTAAAATCGACCGCCGCTTTCACCTGGCGCAACGCCAAAATCAACTCCGGGTTACCAATGGCATAGCCGACCCGGAAGCCGCCCATATTGTAGGACTTGGACAGCGTAAAAAACTCAATACTACGACGTTTCTCAACATCCGCTTGCAGAATCGAGGGAGGACGATCGCCCTCAAACACTAAATCCCCGTAGGGGAAATCATGAACCAAGGATATATTATACTTGTCGCAAAATGTCAAGGCTTCTTTAAAAAATGAAATAGAAGCCGTCGCCGTCGTCGGGTTGTGGGGATAATTCAAGACCATCATGCGGGCGCGATCGCACACCTGGGGCGGAATTTCACTAAAATCCGGCAAAAACCCTCGTTCTGCCCGCAAAGGTAGCCGATGAATCTGCCCTCCCGCCAAAGCCACCCCACCATAATGAGACGGATAGCCGGGATCGAGCAGGAGTGCATAATCCCCAGGATTCAACAAAGCCAGAGGTAAATGAGCCGTTCCCTCCTGAGAACCCACCAGGGGTAACACCTCTGTTTCTGGATCAATCTCAATCTGATAGCGTCGTTGATACCAGTGCGCCGCCGCCTCACGAAAGGCCCTTGTTCCATGAAAAAGGAGATATTGATGAGTTTGACGATCCCAGAGCGATCGCTCAATCTCGTGCAAAATAAAATCGGCCGTCGCTAAATCCGACGAGCCGAGAGATAAATCAATAATATCTCGTCCCGCCTGGCGGGCCGCCGCCTTGGCCCGATCCATATCTGCAAAAACATTAGAACGGAGCGAGGTGAGGCGTTGAGCAAAATGAAGCATAACAAAAGCCTGAACGAGACAGAGAGCGGCGACGAAGCCGTTAAGCCCCTAACAGAGAGTCTAACAGCTGCTGAAGTTGCGATCGCGTAATCGCCCCTTCCTTCGCCTCAAGCATCTCGCCTTGGCGATAGAAGCGTAACGCCGGGACTCCTTCAACCTGGCAACGTTTCACCGACTCGGGATTGGCATCCACCTCTAACTTGACAATCTTAAGGCGATCGTCATAGTTCTGCGCGGCCCAATCAATCGAAGGAGAAACCAAGCGACACGGACCACACCAAGATGCCCAAAAATAGGCCAAAACAGGTTGACTTGCCTCTAACACTTCAGCTTGGAACTGAGAATCATTAATCGTAACCGGTTGACTCATGGTTTTGTCGTTAACATCCCTGAGGGGAGACAGGACAGAACAAAATCCCCATCATCCAGTTTAAAACGAGATGAGCCGGAAACAAACAAGCGATCGCCCAATCTCAGATTCGTGATCTTAAGATTAGGCGATCGCCAAACCCCAAACCTCAACCCTAGAGATTATCCAGTTCAGCCCGGAGTTTTTCGAGTTCATCATCGACTTCCGCATCCGCCGCCGGAGTTTGGCCTTCCGGAAGTGCGCCAGCGGGTTTTGAGCCACCCGAAAGCTGAGCCTTCATCGCCGCCAACTCATCATCGACATCACTCCCGGATTCCAACTGAGCAAACTGGCTTTCCAAATCAGCCCCGACTAGCTCTTCGGAAGCTTGAGAGGTGGCTTCGGCTTCGAGGACTTTCTCTTCCATGCGTTCAAACGCCCCCATCGCCCCACTACTATTAAGGGAACCGAGGCTATTTTGCAACTGCTCTTGAGCCTTCGCCGACTGCATCCGAGCCTTGAGCATATTTTTCTTCGTTTTGGCCTCAGAAATCTTGCTCTCTAGCTGCATCAAGCTGCGTTTGAGGGTATCCACCTGGCCCGACTGGCCATCATATTGAGCCTTAAGCGTGGCCGCCGTTTCCGCATGAGACTTTTTCCGTTGCAGAGCCTCCCGAGCCAGATTCTCATCTCCCTTTTGCAGAGCCAACTGAGCGCGACTCTGCCATTGATTGGCATTCGTCTGAGCTTGATTGTACTGTTGTTGAGTTCGTTTTTGTTGGGCGATCGCCTTCGCAACAGCTTGGCGCAACTGCACCAAGTCCTCCTGCATATCAATAATCGCCTGCTCTAAAATCTTCTCTGGATCTTCAGCCTTGCTCACCATGTCATTAACATTGGCGCGAACGACGCGGCTGATGCGATCAAATAATCCCATAACGTCTCTATTCCTTCTGACAATTGGTTAACAAATCGAAAAACGGGCGTCTACTTCAAGTGTAGCCAGCAGCGGTTCAAATTGGGGGGGTGAGGGGGGAGAGTTGATGGCGTGACAACCCCAGATCAGTCCACTTCCCCATCCTAACCCGAATCCATGCCTAGCGAGGTTCATACACTTGGGCTGATATCCCATCTTCCCCGAGGCGGTTCACCAAACCTTGAGCCGTCTGCGTATCATCAAACGCTCCCACCTGAACCTTCACCCCATCAGGAAACTCGCGCAAATAGGCATCAGGAACCACCTCTCGCACCTGCTCCAATCTTGACACCTGATCGTTATAATCCACCACCACAAAGATAAACCCAGAATAGTTGCGATCGCGATCAATCCTTGGTGGCGGACCCGATGCCTGGTCCGGGGTGGCCGCTTCTGCATTCGCCTCCTCAGCGTCTTGATTCTCGGATGCAGGCGTTTCCGAGGTCTCCTCCGATTCACCGGCCCCCGTCGATTCAGGCGTGAGCAACGCCGAAATGTTATCGAGGCTATTTTCGGCTGGTTCAGCCCCTTCAGAGGCCGTTGGGGGCGTGGCCGTTGTTTCCGGCGACGGTTGGGGAGCTTCTTGGGGCGCAGGAGGGGGCGTTACCAGGGGCGATCGCGTCTCGGGATCTAAGCTGCTCAGAGTACTGAGATCCAGTTGGATAAACTCCTCGGCGGCTAAATCCGGTGACGTCGGTAAACCCGTCCCACGAGATGCAGACTCAGAAGCCGACTCTGGGCTAGTCTCCGAGTCTCCAGGCTCTGAGGCGGTCTCACCGCCAAAAAATCGTTCTAACCCCAACTGTCCCAAACTCTCAGGATTGACCAAAACATATCCCAGGGTGGCCGTGGCGGCCAAAAAGAGCAACACCGACCCCACTCCCAGAGCAGTAAACCGCCGCGTCTCTCCCTCATCCTCTTGATTTGAGGCCGTCGAGAGATCATTGACCGATACAGCCGAGGACTCTCGATCCGCCGTCCAAGCTGAGACGCCGTCGAGATCAGAGTCTTGACGAAGCCGCTCAGCTGACTCCAAATAGGTTCTCGGCGCCGTAGCCGAGTCCGTTGCCGCGTCATCAATCGCCACATCCGAGTCCCTCTCAGAAATCTCTGATGGATCGACCGTGGAATTGATGACCTCGGCTGACTTCGAGCCCTCCTCGCATGGAGCCTCCCAGGGCGATCGCTCAGACGACGGAGACTCAGGTGACGGAGACTCAGGTGACTCAAGTTGTCCCTCGACAATCAGCGGCTGCGACGAAGGCGGAGGCGGTGGGGGACTCATCTGCTGACGATGCTGTCGATATCGCTCCAGTTCAGCATCAAGTGGAACATCCAAACTCGCCAACGCGACTTGTAACGAGGGATGAAGAAGATACTGTGTGGGTCTAGGGGAAGATTTGGTGGAAGACACTTGACTCAAGTTGCCAGTTCACAAGATAGAAACCCCGTTGGGGCTGTTACAAGATTAACCCGACTTGGCTGGGAATGGGGGGAACTGCCTCAGCCGAGTTGAACTGGCCCTGACTCCCTTGATCCCCATTCCCAAAATGTTTACCTGAATTTCACAGAACCTTCACAAAGGTAGGGCATCCTCGTAGGAAAGAGGCGTTGAGCCATCCCGAGGCTCGCTTAACCCCTGACCCGGATCACGTTCACGTCGAAGCCTACACTGAGCGATTACTGTTTATCACAGTTAAGTCAACCGCCAACACTCTGTTGATAGCCAGATAATATAGGACGTTTAAAATTTGCTTAAGCACTACTAACAAAGCGATTTTACAGCAATAAACATCCTATAAAAACTGTCTATTCATCAGAAACACGAATCAACAGTCAATTGTTAATTGTGTTAAGTGTCTGAGAACAGTCTGAGAGCCGCCGCTATGAGTTTTCAATCGTTAGATCAGATTTTACAAGCCTTATCCAATCAACTGGTTGATCCCAAACAGGAGCCGTTGGATCAAATCATCACAGTTTGGCCCGATGTGGTGGGAGAAAAAACAGCTCGCTTTAGTCGTCCCGTCCGTCTGTCCAATGGTATTTTACAGGTCGCGACAGCCAATGCTGTTTGGGCGCAACAATTAACCTTTGCCCGACGAAGCTGGCTAACTCGGTTAAATCGCGACTTAGACGAACCGCTGCGGGACATTCGTTTATCTCCGGGACTCTGGCATCGGGACATCGACCCCCCCCAACCTAATCCTGAATATCAGCTATCGGAGCATCCGAGTTACTGGGGAGCGCCCGGCCCATCTCTCTCATCCTGGGAACCGGTTACCCCTAACTCGCTCCCCTCTAGCCCACAACGAGCCTTTGAAGCGTTATTACAAAAAGTAGCCGTTCACACTCATCAGTTGCCCCTATGTCCAGTTTGCCATTGTCCCACCCCCATCGGTGAACTAGAGCGTTGGTCGGTTTGTGCCGTTTGTGCCGTATCTGATCCTGAGCTTGAGAGAGAATAAACCTAGATTTTCGCTCCTTTGACAACTCATCTGCAATCGATCCCTATTGAGTCTAAGGGGGTTATTTGAACTGTAGCGATCGCTACGAACTATACTTCATCTATCTTTACAAACTTTATTATTAGTTCACACAAAAGGGACTTAAGACTAACTTTTATATTTTCTTTGGGATCAAAAAAAGAGAACGATTGTAAAATTAAAGAAGATAAATAAAAACGTTCCCTTTAAATCAGTTCCATGAATATCAATACCTGTTCTGTTTCAACCTGCCGCTCTTGCCGATACTATACCCCCGAAGGTCGTCGGGGTGGTCAATGCCAACAACTCAGCGCTCCAGTTTGTGGAAGCTGGAAATCCTGTTCTTTAGCATTTCCACCCTTTGCCCCGTCTTGGGAACATTTAGAAAAACTCATTTCTCTCGATAGCCGTGAGTCTGTTCCTGCTCGGACTTTACCTAAACAACCCATTTCTGCCGAAGCTGAACCCGTTTCTGTATAAAGGTTTGCCCTTTCTATAAAGGTGTCTAATCCCGTTCAATGAAGTTACAGCTTCACAGAAAAATCCCCACCTAAGGGGAAAGGTGGGGGAGACTCGGGCATTGTCGTCAATCAGAAACCATAGATGACACAAACCCCAGTTCACAGTTGACGAATCAAGACTCAATTAAGGTAGCCAAGGATACTGACGAAAATCAGGAGGGCGTTTTTCCAAAAACGCTTGTTTTCCCTCAACCCCTTCTTCGGTCATGTAGTACAAGAGCGTGGCATTACCGGCGAGTTCTTGTAGGCCCGCCTGTCCGTCACAATCGGCGTTAAACGCAGCTTTGAGACAGCGGATGGCGATGGGGCTTTTTTGCAGAATCTCCTCAGCCCAACGAACGCCCTCAGCTTCTAACTCCTCAACCGGGACAACAGTATTGACTAATCCCATATCGAGAGCCTGTTGAGCGTCATACTGACGACAAAGGAACCAGATTTCGCGGGCCTTTTTCTGGCCGACACTACGAGCCAGATAACTAGCCCCGAAGCCACCGTCGAAACTGCCGACTTTAGGACCCGTTTGTCCAAAAATAGCGTTATCAGCGGCGATCGTGAGGTCACACACGACATGGAGAACATGGCCACCACCAATGGCATACCCCGCCACTAGAGCAATCACAACTTTGGGCATCGAGCGAATCAGCCGCTGTAAATCCAAAACATTAAGACGAGGAACTCCGGCATCATCCATGTAACCGGCTTTCCCTCGCACACTCTGATCGCCCCCAGAACAAAAGGCGTATTTACCATCACTATGGGGGCCGGCTCCCGTCAGTAGCACAACGCCGATGCCGGTATCTTCGCGAGCATCGGCGAAAGCGTCATAGAGTTCAACGACGGTTTGGGGACGAAAGGCGTTACGTTTGTGGGGACGGTTGATGGTAATTTTGGCGATACCATCCCCTTTATGGTAGAGAATATCCTCATAGGTTTTCGCCGTTTGCCAGGTGATATCCATAGAATTGTTGCCAGGTCGATTTGCTTGCTTGCCTGTTTCATCATTCCATATCGGGGGGAGAGCTGGCAGCCGAGGCTGAGTCAACAACACGATCTGCGGCCAGCAGAATACTCATGGCTTCGATGAGGCGATCGCTCTCCCGAACCGCTCGTTCCGTTTCACTACCAAAGGTCTCACTGGCGGCGTTCATGGCCTCAATTAGCCCCTTACGGTCCTTGGCTTGTACCTGTTTGGCCAAGACTTGGAAAGTTTGGGCTAAACGGGCGATCGCCTCACGACGGTCCCCATTGGCCAGCATAATATCGGCATAGAGTTCGGCATCCTGGCCAAACAGACGACTGACCATATCAATCCCCAACCGATAAATGGGACTGGATAACTCCAAACTGCGGCCCACTTCAATGCCATCTTGAGCTAGAAACACCCCCAGTCCAAAGGTGGCGAAGTGACGAATCGCCTGAACCGTGACCATCATCTGATCATGTTCATCGGGGGGAGATTCAACTAAGTCCCCGCCATCACGGGCCATCAACTCAACTAGCCATTGCCAAGCGGGGCGATCGCGGCCGGGACAAATCACCACTTTCTGAGACAAAAATGACTCCACCCCAGGGCCAAACATGGGATGTAACCCCACCACAGGACCCGGATGAGCCGCTAACATCGTCTCTAGCATGGGGCCTTTAATACTGGTAATATCGGCTAAAGTCGCCGTGGGAGAGAGATAGCCTGCTGTTTGACGGATAATCTCTAAGGTGCGGTCAATGGGAACACAAACAAGGGCTAAGTCAATATCTTGAAGTAACTCCGGGGCCTGAGGCCAGTCTTGTCGCCCCAACAGACGCACCTCATGGCCCGCCGCTTGGAATCGTTGGCCGAAAAATTGAGCCATCATTCCTCGTCCCCCAATTAGGGTAATCCGTCGTTGAGGTTCATCAGGGTGGCGTAGAGGGCGAGTGGCTAGGGCCGCCGTACAACTGGTGACGAGGCTATTCCAGACAAAAGGCGGAACCCCAGCCTTCTGGAGTTCCGTGTCTACTGGGGTTGTCGAGGAAGACGGCGATCGCTCAGACAAGAGCTCAATCCGCTGACTCAGGAGGTGAATCAGTTGTTGGTCAATGGCCTCAAGGGACAAATCAGGCATGGGGCAGAATACTTAGGTAGGATCGGCGTTCTTTCCAATTAAACTATCCAAGATGCTAGAGACAAAGGAGAGAACGAGCGATCCAATGATGGCCCACAACAACCCATTGACTGTAAAGCCATTGGTTAAGGCGGCCACCAGTTGAATACTCAGGGCGTTAATCACCAGTAGGAACAGTCCTAGGGTGACAATGGTAATGGGCAGAGTCAGCAGAATTAACAGGGGACGGACTACGGCGTTGACAAGGCCGAGGATAATGGCCGCAATCAGGGCGGCGTTAAAGCCATCTAGCTCGATTCCGGGGACGATATAGGCGGTGACGACGAGGGCCAGTGCCGTCATCAGCCAAGTGACGATAAATTGTGGCATTTGCTCTTAACTCTTTCTATAGCGGTCAGGAATGCTTTCCCCATTGTATCGAGAATTGCCGGGAAATGTGGACTGGAGGGTTGTCTCAGGAGATGGCCAGGGGTCACTGTTACTGAGGGTGGGCTTCGGTGTACAGTGAAGATTGTCCTGAGATATCCTTGTTGTTATGTTGATGGCGATCGCCCATACTGGTTTAGCCCTGCTACTTTCCCTCAATCTCGGCTTGGGACATTCCCTCGCTCAAGCGGTTCTCTACGAGCCAGAACTCTCTTATAGTGAGTCTACTCTTGTTAATGAGGATTTCTCGGGGCAAAAGCTGGCGAAGGCGGAGTTTGCTGGCTGTACGTTGCGATCGGTAGACTTCACTGATGCGGATTTGCGAGGAACCACGTTCAGCGTTTCCTGGATGACAGATGTTAGTTTCCGAGGGGCGGATTTGAGTAATTCCATGCTCGATCAGGTAACGTTTAAGACCGTAGATTTAAGAGATGCGGTCTTAACTGATGTGATTTTTCTGCGTTCTAAGTTTGAGAATGTCCAGATTGCTGGGGCCGATTTTACTGATGCCATTCTCGATGGATCTCAGGTTAATAAACTCTGTGAGATGGCTGAGGGAATTAATCCTAAGACGGGTGTGGCGACTCGGGATTCGTTGTATTGTCGGTGAAGAAGGGAACAGGGAATAGGGAATAGGGAATAGGGAACAGGGATAACCCACCCCTGGCCCCTCCCAGGAGGGGAAGGGAACAGGGAATAGGGAACGATGTACCGCAAGTGGCAATTCAAGGTATACCTTTGTAGTCCGATGTCGTCCTAAAAATGGTCGATTATTCAAATCAAAAACTGATTCAGATGAGTATTTATTTCTAATAAAATCATGAGTAAAACTAAACAAATTGTTGGAATTATTGGAGGTGGACAACTCGCCTGGATGATGGCGCA
This sequence comes from Phormidium sp. OSCR, assembly GCA_001314905.1. Taxonomy (GTDB): domain Bacteria; phylum Cyanobacteriota; class Cyanobacteriia; order Cyanobacteriales; family Geitlerinemataceae; genus Sodalinema. The sequence continues at coordinate 14,508 of LJZT01000029.1, read as the reverse complement.
AGAAGCCCAAAAACTGCAACTTAAAACAATTATTCAAACGCCAAGTTCCGATGATCCAGCGGTCGGATTAGCCGATGAAGTCGTGTTTGCGGATGTTGCGGATGTTGCGGCGACTCAAGATTTGGCTAAACGCTGCGATGTCATCACGTTTGAAAATGAATTTGTTGATTTAGCTGAACTCGAAAAAATTAATAATTCTAACGTCTTATTCCGTCCTCGTTTATCAGCATTAAAACCACTTTTAGACAAATATGAACAGCGCTGCTATTTAGATGATTTGCAGTTGCCAGTCCCTCGTTTTTTTGAATTAAACAAATCTCAAATAAATTCTAAGTCTCTCACCTTTCCTTGCGTCATGAAAGCGCGACGACATGGCTATGATGGTCAAGGAACGGTAATTTTGCGAGATAGAACCCAGTTTGAAGAGACTTGGAAACGTTGGGGTTATCCTTCAGTTCTCATGGAAGAGTTTATCCCCTTTGAGCGAGAGTTGGCGGTGATTGCTGCTCGTAATTGTCAGGGAGAGATGGCGATTTATCCGATTGTGGAAACGCAACAGGAAAACCAAGTTTGTCGGCGCGTGATTGCCCCGGCGGCGGTGTCGGAGAAGGTGGTGAAGGATTGTCAGGCGATCGCGCGATCGCTCCTGACAAATTTAGATGTGGTGGGGTTGTTTGGAATCGAACTCTTTTTAACTCCAGATGGGCAAGTGTTAGTCAATGAAATTGCTCCGCGAACCCATAATTCAGGACATTTCTCCCTGGATGCTTGTGAAACCTCTCAATTTGCCCAAATTTTGCGGGCGGTGTGTGATTTCCCCCTGGGTTCAACGGCGATGACATCTCCTGCGGCGGTGATGGTGAATTTGTTGGGTTTTGAGACGGCGAAATCGGACTATCACGAGAAACGCGATCGCCTCTGCGAGTTTCCCAACGCTCATTTGTATTGGTATGGTAAACGCCAATCTCGTCCTGGACGCAAATTAGGTCATGTTACGGTATTACTTGATGAGGTTGCAGAGGCCGATAAAGTGGCGGCGGCGATCGAAGCGATTTGGCGGGGGGAATGAAAACACCGGCCAGGATTGACTCGGAAATCTTCTCTGGTTCCCCAACCGTCATAGGATAATAAGATTGTCTTTAGGAGGTGTTTGTCTTGTCTCCGGTTCGAGTTCGCCAACACGTTAACCCCCTCAGTCGTAAGTACCAGCAGCCGGTTCCCCTCCCGGACTGGACTAAAATCTACGACAACCCCCAGCAGCCACTCCATTTGGATATTGGTTGTGCGCGAGGTCGTTTTCTCTACGAATTGGCCCCACAACAGCCTGATTGGAATTTTTTGGGTTTGGAGATTCGTCAGTCGTTGGTGGATGAGGCCAATCAATGGCGCGATCGCGACAATCTGACCAATCTTCACTATTTATATTGCAATATCAATGTCATGAGTGAGGCCTTACTCCAATCACTCCCCCAGGGATGTCTCAAACGCGTCTCGATTCAATTCCCAGATCCCTGGTTCAAAAAACGCCACCATAAGCGTCGCGTGGTTCAACCGGAGTTAGTCGAAGATTTAGCCCGTTTCCTGGCCGCCGATGGCGAGATTTTCCTGCAATCGGATGTGGAGGAGGTGGCGATCGAGATGCGCGATCGCCTCTCGGAACATCCCGCCTTCACCGCTACCAGCGATGACTGGCTACCAGATAACCCTCTCCCGGTGGCGACGGAACGGGAAATCGCCACTTACAACAAAGGAGAACCGGTTTATCGCTGTATCTTCCGCCGTTCACATCAATCCTAGAACTTCACCCTCTCCGTCAATGACTTCCCCCAACACCCAGGCCGTTTGCTGTTGAGTGTTCAAACTGGCCAGAGTCGCTTCGACATCTCTCGGGGAAACAATCACCACAAATCCCACTCCCATATTAAAGGTGTCGAACATGGCCTCGGCTGAGACGTTCCCCGCTTCAGCCAACCATTCAAATACAGCGGGAGTCTCCCAGCCATCTGGGATAATACGCACGGACTGCTTATCTCCCAGACAACGGGGTAGGTTTTCTGGGAGTCCGCCGCCGGTAATATGGGCCATTCCATGAATCTCGATCGCCTGACGACGCAGTTCTAAGATGGGTTGGATATAGAGTTGAGTGGGCCTCAGAAATACCTCTCCCAAGGATTGTCCCTGAAACACCGGGGGACAGTCACTCCAGGAATAGCCCCCATCGGCGATGATTTTTCGCACAAGACTATAGCCGTTGCTGTGAACTCCGGAACTGGGGAGGGCGATCGCCACATCCCCTACCTTCACCTGAGATCCATCGAGAAGTTGCGCTTTTTCGACAATCCCCACGCAAAATCCGGCCATGTCATATTCCCCGTCGGGGTAAAACCCTGGCATTTCGGCAGTTTCTCCCCCCAATAGGGCACATCCGGCGTCGCGACAGCCGATCGCAATCCCACTCACGACCTGGGCCAGTTGTTCGCTGTCGAGTTTTCCGGTGGCCAGGTAATCCAGGAAATAGAGGGGTTCGGCCCCACTGGTGAGGACATCATTGGTACACATGGCGACGAGATCGATCCCGACCGTCTCGTGGCGGTTTAGGGATTGGGCCAGTTTCAGTTTGGTCCCCACGCCGTCGGTTCCTGATACGAGAACCGGTTTCTGATAACCTTCGGGAATCTCAAAATAGCCGCCAAAGCCTCCTAGACCTCCCAAAACCCCAGGACGATAGGTGTCTTTGACAAGGGATTCGATGCGGTTGACGAAGGCGCGACCGGCTTCGATATTCACTCCAGCGTCCTGATAGTCCATGGGGCAGATTTCTTTAATGACTTGACCGTAGGCTGCGATCGCGCGATCGCAACTGCAAGCTGCATTCTAGCTTAACCTTGCCTCATTCCTGAAATTCTTAGGCTCCAATACCACATTTTGGACTGTTTTTATGTGTTGTTTTGTTAAAGATTTGCGCCAAGGCAAGAAACGCTGAACGCTTTCCCAGTAAAGCGTTACAGCAGAAAATGCCCGAAAAGCGGATTGTGAACTTTTGATAAAGTTTAACCGCTTTTCGAGCGACTACTGATCCCCGATTCCAAAACTTCGTGTTATTCTGTTGCAGTTCCACCTACAACTTAAACACGAAATGAGTATGAGTTAGCTGTTGAGTGAGCAAAATCTGCCACTCTAGCCAATCAGCCTCGTTGGGAGTTAGGCAGACTCCTTCCAGGGGCGGCGATCGCAGCGAACCAATCCCATACTCGCCAACACACCCCCAAACAACCAGCGGTGTGTACTGTACTCACTCAGGAGACGTTCCTATTTATGAGTTATCAACTTTGGAGAAACTTCACGGTGGCCTTAGCCATTTCCGGACTGGGAAGCTCAGCGCAGGTAGTCAACGCCCAGGAGAGCGTGGCTGCACGCTACCTCCCCGTTGCCGCTGAAGCAACTGTTTCAGAGCTGGCACAAGGGGAGAACGGCTCAGGAAACGGCTCAGAAAACGGCTCAGAAAACACCGTGACGTCCTCTCCAACTGCTGAGGAGAGGCTTATTGCGAATCGAGAACAAATCGAGAATGCTAACTCGGACATCGAACAACTCTCATTCGTACCGAGCCAGGTTCTAGACACCTCCAGTTTACTAGAGGCCTTAGCCCCCCCGCAACCCGAAGTTTTAGGAACCGTTGCCGGGGAAACTCATCATGCCTATCGCGACGCCGGAACCTCTGAAAAACCAGACCCGGCTGTTCCCAAATCCGACCCAGTTCTTTACGAAGAAGAAGGTATCGCCTCCTGGTATGGGCCGGGATTTGAAGGAAACCAAACCGCCAACGGTGAAATTTTCAATAGTCAGGAGATTACAGCGGCTCATTTAGAATTGCCCTTTGGCACCGAAGTCCGGGTGACGAACCTCGACAATGGTCGTTCTCTGGTTGTCCGTATCAACGATCGCGGTCCCTACACCGGCGGACGGATTATTGACCTCTCCGCTGGAGCCGCCGAAGAACTCGGTATGATTCATACCGGAACCGCTCCCGTGGTTCTGGAAGTTCTCGCCAACTAACCCTTGACAGTTGACCCAGAATCATTAACAGTGAATGGTTTGGAAGGGTGCATCTCAACTCAACCCCTGAAACTGTCCAAGCCGTTGCTCACGATTCACTGTTAACCGTTGCAGGGTCATGGAAAAACTGACCACCATTGCTGAATTACGCCACTATCGGCAACAGTTGTCCCCTGAAGCCAGCCTAGGGTTGATCCCCACCATGGGCAATCTGCATCAGGGGCATTTGAGCCTAATTCAGCAGGGGCGATCGCAAAATGACCAGGTGATTGTCAGCATCTTCGTTAACCCACTGCAATTCGGTCCCAACGAAGACCTCGATCGCTATCCCCAAACCCTAGACACGGACCTAAAACATTGTCGAGACTTAGGAGTGGATGCCGTTTTTTGCCCCCAACCCCAAGAATTGGGAATCACTCCCGCAGAGTCCTCGCCCACCCTAACCACCGTAGTCCCACCCCAACACTTAACCTCAGTCCTCTGTGGGCGATCGCGTCCCGGACATTTTCAAGGGGTAGCCACCATTGTCAGCAAACTCTTTAACCTGATTCAGCCCCATCGTGCCTACTTTGGTGAGAAAGACGCTCAGCAACTGGTGATTATCCGTCATCTCGTGGCGGATCTGAATATCCCTGTAGACATTATTGCCTGTCCCATTGTCCGAGAAGCATCAGGACTGGCCTATAGTTCCCGTAACCAATACCTGAGCGATCGCCAACGAGACCAAGCCAGCGCCCTATTTCGCAGCTTAGAATCGGCCCGACAGCAATTTGAAGCCGGACAACGCCAAGCCCAACATCTTCTGGCCACCGTTCAGGCTGAACTGGCCAAGGTTCCCCAACTCCAGCCTGACTATATCGAACTTGTCGATCCCCAAACCCTACAGTCCTTAGACACGATTGAGCAGCAAGGACGACTTCTAATCGCCGCTCACCTCGGTTCCACTCGCCTAATTGATACCATGCTGTTAACCGTTCGCCAACCCAGCACCCGCCAACCTATCGTCGCCATTGATGGTCCCGCTGGGGCAGGTAAATCGACCGTCACCCGACAAGTAGCCGATCGCTTGGGCCTCCTGTACTTGGATACTGGAGCCATGTATCGGGCCGTCACCTGGTATATCCTCGAATCAGGTATTGCGATCGAGGATGAAGCCCATATCGCCCAAGCCTTAGACAATTGCCAGATTCGTCTCGAACCCCAAGCCGATCGTCCCCAATGTCGGGTTTGGGTGAATCAGCATGATGTTACCCAAGCCATTCGCAGCCCTGATGTCACCGCCAAGGTGTCCACCGTTGCCGCTTTCCCCGCTGTGCGTCAGTTTTTGGTACAACAACAACAGGACTATGGTGCCGCCGGAGGCTTGGTGGCCGAAGGACGAGATATGGGAACTCAGGTCTTTCCCCAGGCCGAAGTCAAGATTTTCCTGACCGCTTCTGTTGAAGAACGAGCCAGACGGCGTAAGTTGGACTTAGAAGAGCAAGGCTATGAGGTCAACGTATCTCAGTTAGAAGCTGAGATTGCTCAGCGGGATCAGCAAGATAGCACTCGGGCCTTGTCTCCTTTACAAAAGGCCGAGGATGCGATCGAAATCCAAACCGATGATTTAACCATTGAAGATGTGGTTGATCAGATTCTCAGCTATGTTCCCAAATCCTAGCTAGACTGACGAAATAGGGGCAGCTGCTCCTCATGCAAGAGATGTTCAGCGGCCTTGACGACATCCTCGCGGATATCTCGCAGGTCTTCGCGGTTGTCGAGATAGGCGTGCAGGGCATCGAGAGGATCGATGGCTCGGCCACTTAAGGAGGGAATCCGGGGACGACTCAATTGACTGATCAGTTCTGGCTGAATGGTGGCACTATGGGCGCTTTTGAGGGCTTTACGAAGTTCAGAGGTATTGATGCGATCAAGTTGATCGGCCCGTAGTTTGTAGCGTAAGCGCACCACGCGATCGCCGATATCGCTCTTCTGTAGGGTCTTCAGTAACAGTCCTTGGGGATCGTCGGCATCGGAAACATCAATCGACAGGGTTATGAAGGCGCGCACAGGAAGGGGACAAAACTCCCAGTCACAGCCACCAAGGGTCACATCTGCCAAGACATAGCCTTTCTCTTCTTTCTCTTCACTAAAATCAACCCGTTCGATACTTCCTGGATAGACGACAGGAGGATCGTTACTGGGGTTGAGATTTTGGTGTTTGTGGACATGACCGAGGGCCACATAGTCAAATTCTTGACGTACTAGAAGGGAGAGGGGAATTGTAAAGCCTTTACTTACCGCTAGGAGGCGTTCGGCACCAAATTGGGCTTTATCACTCATCAGATGACCCAGGAGGATGGTGGGACAGTCGCGATCGCGTTTGCGGATTTCTCCTTCTAGGGCAATTCGCAGCCGTTCGGCTAATAACTCGTTGATTTCGGCGATGGAGAGTCCCTGACTTTCGGGACGAGTCAGGAGGGTTGAACTGGTCAGCCAGGGTAAGGTAATGACTTGGATGGGACCGCTACGGGTGGGGATGCGATGGAGATCGAGGCGATCGCCGACAATGAAGTTAGGGACGGCCAAAGTGCGATAAATGCCAAGACTGGCACTTCCGTCGGCCTGGGAGTAGCGATCGTGATTCCCGACCAAGAGAACGGTGGGGATGTTGGCTTCGGCCAGCCGATGAAATTCTCGGGCGAAGGCTTCGGCGATATAAGGTGCTGGAGTCGCATCGGGAAAGGCATCGCCTCCAAAGAGAACTAAATCGACGGGTTCGGCTAGGGCGCGATCAATACACCGTCTCAGGGTTCCGGTGAAGTCCAGCAGACGGGTGTTCAGTCCCGTGTCTGGGTCGATTTTGCCGTGAGAAAAACCGCTCCCGAGATGGATGTCTGAAAGATGGAGGATTTTAACCATGATTCACAATTTAAAAAAGACACTTTGAAATAAGCGACAAAAAAATAGCTTTACTTTTTTAAGTTAATAGCACCAGAGCTTATGATTGTCCTAGCTTATGTGACTAACACGGCTATTCTGGCGGTACGGAGTCGGGAACAAGACGACTCAATCCGGCGGTTCCGCCCCGTGCTATATCTAGGCGACAACGGATTGGAGATCCTTGAAACTGACAGGTATAGGCGGCGAGAAGCCGTTGGGGTTGTTGACGACTGAACACTCGCAGGTTGTAACGATAGGAACGGGCCACAACACCCATTTGATAGACAAATTGATAGCGTTCGAGATAGTCGAGAGGGGTCCAAAATTGCGGGTTGATCACCAAATCAATGCGTTGTTCTTCGGGATAGGCGAGCCAGGTATTGAGGAGTGAGCCACCAAACTGCTCGGCGGCCCACCATAAACTCGGTTCGGTCGGATGGTCTTGGGAGACGGTATCGGGACGGATAATTGGTTCGTCGAAAAGGTCGGGAGGGCGATCGAGATGGTCTAGGTTGAGGGGATCGCTTGCTGGTTGGGGAATTGAGGACAGTTCAGCTACGCTACGAGTCGCCACGAGGACGGTCATTAGGGTGGCGATCGCAAGACTTAATTTAGTCCCCAGGCTGAACCGGTGGAGTGGCTGTTTCGGCTGGGGTTGCGGTTTCGCTTGCGGTTTCACGTCCAGCTTCGTCAATGACTTCGCGGCGATCGCTACGATCCGCCTTCTGTGATGAGGATGCGGGGGATTCGTCCTTAGTCGCTGATGCGTCTGATGCGTCTGATGCGTCGGCTGGGGTGGAAAGGGAGTCGTCGCCGCTGACGTCAGTCTCGGTTTGGGTTTCCCTAGCTGGGGAGGGTGGGGTCTCCTCGGCTTCGTCGGGGATGAGGATGTCTGGGGTTGTTTCGGGTTCGACAATTTCGGGAAGGGTGTCTTCAGGCGTTAGGACGGGTTCGGGTTCAATCTCGGGTTCGGGTTCAATCTCGGGTTCGGGTTCAATCTCGGGTTCGGGTTCAATCTCGGGAGTTAAGACAATGGTGGGATCGATGAGACTTTCGGCTTCTTGGGAACTGAGTTGACCTTTCACCAGTTGGGAGAGGGCATCGTTCCCGTCGGGATCATAGGTGATCAGTGCGGCGGTGGTGTTAAAGGTGTTTTGTAGGGGTTCGCCGCTTTCATCGATAAATTCTAGCTTGACCCAGTTGGTTCCGGGTTGGAAGCCTTTGAGGTAAAAGGGTTGCCAGCGATCGCTGACGAAGCTATAGCCGTTAATGGTCGCTCGGACACGCCAATCGGGAATCTCATCGGCGTCAAATTCCTGGGCGACGAGATGTAGGGGGGCGTTGGTGAGGTAAAAGTCGAGCAGAATCGGTTCGGCGTTGTAGGTCCCTCGGGGCTGGTTATAGGTGAGCAGGGGACGGTTGGAGTCCGGCTGATGGTTGCCGGTTTTGGTATAGAGATGGAATGTGGTTTGAGCGTAGGCCCCTTCATTTTTGAAGCTTTCATGCCAGGGACGCACGGCGAAGGCTCGCAGGGTATGGGTTCCGGCGCTTAGGTCTTTGAGGATAATTGGCTGCTCAAGGTTGTGGATGGGGTCGAGGGGGCGATCGTCGAGGATGAGTTGGATATAAGGACCCAGGCCGAGGGTTTCGTTTTTGAAGATGGGTAGGTCTTGGACGTCAAGTTGGACGTTCACTTGGTTGTTGCGGAGGACTTCATCAGGACGAGGTCGGCTGATGCGGACCTGGGGACGGTAGCGATCGAGGGCTGTTTTGAGTTGGGCGATCGCCTCGGGGGGAGAGACTTCGGTGAGTTCGACGGGGGGAGCGATCGCCTCGGCGGTTCGCCTCGGACGGGTTCCTGAGTCGATGCTGAGATCCGGTTGACTACATCCCCAGAGTCCCAGGACGACAAGCAGGAATAGGGCTAGTTGTCGGGATAGCCATGTTTTCCATAGTGATGGGCGATCGTCACGATTCAGCACGCCTGAAACACTCCCTCGAAATAACAACGTCCATTGCAAACCACTGGACTTGCCAGTCACTATAGCGGAAAATGCCCAAACTGCGTTACCTCCACAGCCTGAAAACTCCTCTGGCCCCGTCCGCTCTCGGCCAACGGGTTGGCCGGTTGGAGAGCCAGCCATCCATCCTGTACCATGGTGTGTATTATATATAGATCTAGACTTGCTACGTCTCTGTGCAATTTATTAAAACAATTTAACTTTTGTAAAGTTAATGTTACGTTACTTGACTTACCGAGAAAATTTTACTAGCCCACCTAGCCAAAAAATAAAAAGAAATCGTTTGAATTATTCCGAAAGAAGACCTATAATCACAAACATAGATTCTCGGTAACAGCCGCAGAACATTCAGTCTAGCTCTTAAACCCTCGGGTTTTGAGCAGCGGAATCATCAACTTCCCTAATATGAAGCTGACTGCAAGCGACATAAAAGATAAAAAACGTAATATGGGATTTAAAAATCCCAAGTTATCACATCCAAGACTGCGGAAGTTGGTTAGAATGTTTTGCAGCGAAACGTTACCCAAGAAAGCGAGTCTAAAAGCCTCCCTATAATTCGGGAGACATTCTAAGCAGATTTATCTGTGATAGAATGCGTTTCACGTAGTACCGGAGGGCATCCGGGAACTGATCTCAAATCCAACGCATCGTGCGTTAAACTTTGAGAGAAATGCCTGGAGAGAGCCGCCGAGCTAACGATGTGAGGAAACGAACATCAGCAGCCGGTCAAGCCGAACCAGGAATCTAGTACCGTAAGGGCTAGAGCATCCCCACGCCTTTAGGCTGGTGAGTATGTCAATGGTCTAGAGAGAGGAGAGACTCGATGACGATTAGTCCCCAGGAGCGGGATGCAAAAGTCAAAGTCGAGGTCGACAAGAACCCGGTTCCAACTTCTTTTGAGAAGTGGGGCAAACCCGGTCACTTCGATCGCACTTTGGCCCGAGGTCCAAAAACCACCACCTGGATTTGGAACCTCCATGCAGACGCTCATGATTTCGACAGTCAAACCAACGACTTAGAAGAAGTATCGCGCAAAATCTTTAGCGCCCACTTCGGTCAACTGGCAGTCATTTTTATCTGGTTAAGCGGTGCCTACTTCCACGGTGCGCGCTTCTCCAACTATGAAGCTTGGTTAAGCGATCCCACCGGGATCAAACCGAGCGCCCAAGTAGTCTGGTCCATCGTGGGTCAAGACATCCTCAACGCCGACGTTGGTGGTGGCTTCCACGGGATTCAAATTACCTCAGGCTTGTTCCAACTCTGGCGTGCCAGCGGCATTACCAACGAGTTCCAACTGTACTGCACCGCCATCGGTGGTCTAGTCATGGCTGCTCTGATGCTGTTCGCCGGTTGGTTCCATTACCACGTCAGTGCACCGAAACTGGAATGGTTCCAAAACGTGGAATCGATGATGAACCACCACTTGGCTGGTTTACTCGGACTGGGCTCCTTAGGTTGGGCCGGTCACCAAATCCACGTTTCGCTTCCCATTAATAAACTTCTGGATGCTGGTGTTGCACCGCAGGATATTCCCCTGCCGCACGAGTTTATCCTTGATACAAGCAAAATGGCGGAACTGTATCCCAGTTTTGCCAAAGGTTTAACCCCGTTCTTCACCTTGAACTGGGGCGAATATGCAGACTTCCTAACCTTCAAAGGTGGCTTGAACCCCCAAACCGGTGGTCTCTGGCTCAGCGATACGGCCCACCATCACTTGGCGATCGCCGTCCTGTTTATCATCGCGGGTCATATGTACCGGACCAACTGGGGTATCGGTCACAGCATGAAGGAAATCCTGGAAGCCCATAAAGGACCCTTTACCGGAGAAGGTCACAAAGGACTCTATGAGATCCTGACCACCTCCTGGCACGCTCAACTCGCGATTAACCTCGCGATGCTGGGTTCTCTGAGCATCATTGTGGCTCACCACATGTATGCCATGCCTCCCTATCCGTACATTGCGACGGATTACCCGACACAACTGTCGCTGTTTACCCACCATATGTGGATTGGCGGCTTCCTAGTCGTCGGTGCAGGCGCTCACGCAGCCATCTTCATGGTTCGTGACTATGATCCTGCCAAAAACGTGGATAACCTGCTTGATCGGGTCATCCGCCACCGAGATGCAATCATTTCTCACCTGAACTGGGTTTGTATCTTCTTGGGCTTCCACAGCTTTGGACTCTACGTCCATAACGACACCATGCGTGCCTTTGGTCGTCCTCAAGATATGTTCTCCGACACGGGGATCCAGCTTCAACCGATCTTTGCCCAATGGGTTCAACACCTACATACTTTGGCGCCGGGCAACACTGCCCCCAACGCCTTAGCAAGTGTGAGTCCTGCCTTTGGCGGTGACGTCGTTGCCGTCGGCGGTAAAGTCGCCATGATGCCCATTGAACTGGGTACGGCTGACTTCCTGGTTCACCACATTCACGCGTTCACGATTCACGTGACCGTGCTGATTCTGCTCAAAGGTGTTCTGTTTGCTCGTAGCTCTCGCCTGATTCCTGATAAAGCCGAGCTAGGCTTCCGCTTTGCTTGCGACGGTCCGGGACGTGGCGGTACCTGCCAAGTCTCTGGTTGGGACCATGTGTTCCTAGGTCTGTTCTGGATGTACAACAGCCTCTCCATCGTCATCTTCCACTTCAGTTGGAAAATGCAATCCGATGTTTGGGGAACAGTTGGTGCAGACGGTTCAGTGTCTCACATCACCTATGGCAACTTTGCTCAAAGCTCCATTACCATTAATGGATGGTTGCGCGACTTCCTGTGGGCGCAAGCCTCTCAGGTAATCGGTTCCTACGGTTCAGCCCTGTCCGCCTACGGACTGCTGTTCCTCGGTGCTCACTTCGTTTGGGCATTCAGCCTCATGTTCCTCTTTAGTGGACGTGGCTACTGGCAAGAGCTAATCGAGTCGATTGTTTGGGCTCACAACAAGCTCAAAGTCGCTCCCGCGATTCAACCCCGCGCCCTGAGCATCATTCAAGGTCGGGCCGTTGGCGTCGCCCACTATCTGTTAGGTGGGATTGCCACAACCTGGGCATTCTTCCTGGCACGGATCATTTCAGTAGGATGATACTCGCACGCATCTCCTTGTAGGACTTATGGCAACGAAATTCCCAAAATTTAGCCAAGACTTGGCCCAGGATCCAACCACACGGCGGATCTGGTATGGGATTGCTACGTCTCACGATTTCGAAAGCCATGATGGTATGACGGAAGAAAATCTTTACCAAAAGATTTTCGCCTCCCACTTCGGACACCTCGCCATCATCTTTCTGTGGACCTCGGGCAACCTCTTCCATGTCGCTTGGCAAGGCAACTTCGAGCAGTGGATCAAAGATCCCCTAAACATCCGTCCCATCGCCCACGCGATTTGGGACCCCCAATTTGGTCAAGGCGCTGTTGATGCCTTCACCCAAGCCGGGGCATCTAACCCGGTCAACATCGCTTACTCCGGCGTGTACCACTGGTGGTACACCATCGGAATGCGCACCAACAATGACCTTTACCAAGGGTCGATCTTCCTTCTGGTTCTGGCTGCTGTCATGCTCTTCGCGGGCTGGCTGCACCTGCAACCGAAATATCGTCCGAGCCTTTCTTGGTTCAAAAATGCTGAGTCTCGCCTGAACCACCACCTCGCGGGTCTGTTCGGAGTTAGCTCACTGGCTTGGACCGGTCACTTAGTGCATGTCGCTATCCCTGAATCTCGGGGTCAACATGTGGGTTGGGATAACTTCCTCAGCACCATGCCGCACCCGGCCGGACTGAAGCCCTTCTTCACCGGTAACTGGGGCGTCTATGCTCAGAGTCCTGACACCGCCAGCCATGTCTTTGGCACATCTGAAGGTGCAGGAACCGCTATCTTGACCTTCTTGGGTGGCTTCCACCCGCAAACCGAGTCCCTGTGGCTGACGGATATGGCGCATCACCATTTGGCGATCGCCGTCCTGTTCATCGTCGCCGGTCACATGTACCGCACCAACTTTGGTATCGGTCACAGCATTAAAGAGATCCTCGGCGCTCACAATCCCCCCAAAGGCACTCCTTTCGGCGGAATGTTGGGTGAAGGTCACAAAGGTCTCTACGACACCATCAACAACTCGCTGCACTTCCAACTGGGTCTGGCTCTCGCCTCTTTGGGTGTGATTACCTCCCTGGTGGCGCAGCATATGTACGCCCTGCCTCCCTACGCCTTCATGGCTAAGGACTACACCACCATGGCAGCGTTGTACACCCATCACCAGTACATTGCTGGATTCCTGATGGTTGGGGCATTTGCTCACGGCGCAATCTTCTTTGTCCGTGACTATGATCCCGAAATGAACAAAAACAATGTTCTGGCTCGGATGCTGGATCATAAAGAGGCTCTCATTTCTCACCTGAGCTGGGTGTCTCTGTTCCTCGGCTTCCATACCTTGGGACTGTATGTTCACAACGACGTCGTCGTTGCTTTCGGTACCCCCGAAAAACAAATCCTGATTGAGCCGGTCTTCGCCCAATGGGTTCAGGCTGCATCGGGTAAAGCCCTCTACGGCTTTGATGTTCTTCTGTCGAACCCCGACAGCATTGCCACCACCGCTTGGCCCAACCATGCCAACGTGTGGCTCCCCGGTTGGTTGGATGCCATCAATAGTGGTTCCAACTCCCTGTTCCTGACCATTGGTCCTGGTGACTTCTTAGTCCACCATGCGATCGCCCTCGGTCTGCATACCACCACCTTGATTCTCGTTAAAGGTGCCCTGGATGCCCGTGGTTCTAAGCTGATGCCGGACAAAAAAGACTTCGGTTACAGCTTCCCTTGTGATGGTCCCGGTCGTGGCGGTACTTGCGACATCTCTGCTTGGGATGCCTTCTATCTCGCCATGTTCTGGATGTTGAACACCCTAGGTTGGTTGACCTTCTACTGGCATTGGAAACACCTCACCGTTTGGCAAGGTAACGTTGCCCAGTTTAATGAGTCGTCCACCTATCTGATGGGTTGGTTCCGCGATTACCTGTGGTTGAACTCTTCCCAGTTAATCAACGGCTACAATCCCTTCGGTGTCAATAACCTCTCGGTTTGGGCTTGGATGTTCCTGTTCGGTCACCTTGTTTGGGCTACAGGCTTCATGTTCCTCATCTCTTGGCGGGGTTACTGGCAAGAACTCATCGAGACCCTGGTTTGGGCGCACGAGCGCACTCCTCTGGCGAACCTGGTTCGTTGGAAAGACAAGCCCGTTGCACTCTCGATTGTTCAGGCTCGGGTTGTGGGTCTAGCTCACTTTACTGTGGGGTATATCTTCACCTACGCTGCCTTCCTGATTGCCTCGACGGCTGGTAAGTTCGGTTAATCTGAACTCCGACCTCTAGGATAATCGACAAGACCTCCTCTCACCCGAGAGGGGGTTTTGTTTTTTTTAAGGGAACAGGCAAGAGGCAAGAGGCAAGAGGCAAGAGGCAAGAGGCAAGAGGCAAGAGGCAAGAGGCAAGAGGCAAGAGGCAAGAGGCAAGAGGCAAGAGGCAC
>LJZT01000028.1 GCA_001314905.1 Phormidium sp. OSCR | reverse complement strand
AACTCCTCAAGGTAAGTCGAGTCGTAGAAAGAGGAAACCCCATTAGTGATGGTGGGAATCCCACGCTATATTCTTTGAATTAGCGTGGGAGGATGTCAACCTGGTCTCCCCTTGAGATAATCAGTCGGTCCATTCCCGTATCAATCTCAACCTGGGTCAGGGGCGGAAGTGATGGGGGTTCAAAGGTCCATTCCCCTGTGCTGAGGCTCGGGAAACTGCCGTTGAGCGTCCAACTCGCGTTATCCCGGTGAGGGCTATTGACCTGGCCCAAGACCGGAGACCCCTCGATCTCACAGGTCTCCACGTCACTGCCAAAGTAGCCAGAGCAGTCATTCTCAGTGTTTGCCCCATCCAAGTCGAAGGAAGACCCCCAGACGAGGTTTGCAGCATGAGTCGGGGCGGAGGCTGCCATCAGAGCAACCGTCAGGCCACCGAGGGTTGTCCCAACTGAAAGTAAGACGTTCATAGCGGGACAAAGTCCTTGAGTTAGGCTTGGGCTTCAGTCGAGGGAACCGCAATGGGAGTTTCGACGGAAGCTTTGCCTATTTACACGGCCATTCTAGTGGTCATTTTTTGAAAGTTGGGGAAAATTTAGTTGGTTTTGCGCAAAGATCACCACAACTTCATAATTGAGCCTGCGTATCTTCACTGAAGCTTTAAACCAGATCACCAGATGACTCAAACCAGACCTCTAAGGCGACCCTGAGACCACGGTAAGACCAGACTCAAAAAAACTCCCCCCTGATGACAACCAGGGGGGAGGCAGATGAGTAACACGGTAATGGGATGGGTTAATGAGATTAAAGAAACGAACAGATGTATCGATTCAGATTCCTACCCTAGACCTCGTCAGACTTGCGACGTAGGAACCGAGACGCCAGGGCGACAGAACCTAAGCCGAGAAGGGCAGCGGGTTCAGGAACCGGGGTGGGGGTGGGTTCATCATTATCGTTACCCGTACCGGTCGTCCAGACGGTGAAGTGAGATAAACCCGCACCACGGCGGCCGTTGCCTTTGAGGGCATCATTCGTATTCCAATCTCCCGCCATGGTTTCACCATCGGAGAGATAGCTGGTGAAGCTATTGCCGCCTTTAAGTACAAACATCACGGACTCATAGCTATCGAAGTTAAAGTCTTCCGATAGTTCCCAGGTTCCAGAGGTCTCCTCTCGGGCCTCATTTAACTTGACCGTCAAGGGGCCAGTTGTACCACTGCTATTGTCAACCTTAAACAGTTCTGTCCAGCCGGTTTTGCCGAACAAGGACGTTTCTGTAGTAATCGTGTTGGAATCATTGCCACTGAAGATGCCTTCACAGTCAGTCGTACCGGTGAGGTTAGCGACGTTGCAAGACATACCGGTGGCAGAGAGTTGCGCACTGGCTGCTTCGACACCCAGCGTCAACGAGGCGACGGTAGCAACAGAGAGGCTGATCCAGCCTGATTTTGAAAAATTCATTGTGAATGGCTCCATTCTAAATAGTTTAGGTTTAGAAAGCGAACCGATTTCTGGGTCGTCGCCTTCAGTCAGGTGGTGCTTTTGTCCACAGTCCTATCTTAAGAGGTTGCCCGGCAAATGTCTCCTGTTTACTGCTGAGTTCATCAAAACTTCATCATCTAAACTCTGTGGCTTTACGGAAGCTTCACAAAAAAGACATCATTCTTCCCGGTATCAGTAGAACTGTCTAATCGTTCACCAGGAAAGCACTTCAGGGATTTTTGAGTGTTCTGACAAGAGGGGTCAGACCCCCGATTTTCAAGCCTGTCCACCCCGGCAAACTCCGTATAAATACGGAGGTGTGGCTTCCGTAAAACTACAGATATAGCGTCATGATTTTTACCTACAAAATAAAAACATCTTGGAACATTTTTTTTTCCAAGATGTTTCTAATGCCATTCACAATTAAGTTGACTTGAACCTTTAAGAACTGGTTCCCAATTTAAACGATTCCACCTCGAAAACCGGCCCCATAGCCGCGAGGGTCATCACATCCTCACGAATCTGTCCCTCTAAGGTCACCACCTGATCCTGTTGCAACACCTCCGAGGGGGTACTTTCGTGAAGCTCATAGAGCTTGCCGTTCTCGGTTTCCAGGGTCCAGGCCCCCGTCCCCATCACGACGTGTTTGACAACTCCTTTGAGTTTCATGCCGTTAGTCCTCCAGGTTTTGCAGCGAGTCGGGCCAGTAGCCAACAGGCCATGGCATTGGCGGCCAAGAAACCTCGCGCCAGCCAGCCGCTTCCCAGCCAAACCAACTCAGGATTAACCACAGCACTGACCGCTAAACAACTGGCCACACCGAGGGTTGCACCAATAGCCCACCACTTCCGTTGTGCATGACCCAACAACAGCACTAAGAGTACCCCAGGAATCAAAACACTGGCAAAAATGGGGTTCAAGGCGGGATTCCCCTGAACAGCGGTTCCTAACTCCGGTAGGGAACTCCCCGCCAACCGTAGGGGCCATTGGGGTAAGTCAAAGATATAGAAGCTACGGAGAATAAACACCCCAGAACTTCCCATGACCAAACCCGTGGCCAGATTCCAGTTCCAGCGGAAGGGGAAGTAATTGCGTAGCAACCAAGCCAGGAGGTAGGACCCAATCACCATCGCTAACTTAGGAATCAGGGCAATGGTTCCGCCATCAATCCAGAAGCGGGGGTTGAGATAGCCGTTATCCCGTAACCAACGGAAAAAGTCGCGGAAGTTCAACTGGCCTTTCACCGCCAACTGTACCGCTGAGGCGGCATCGAGATGACCAGCGCCAAAATGGTTAAAACTATCTTCGTCTACCGGACGGGCCGACTCCTTGAGGATTTGCATCACCTCATCGGGACTCTCAACGCCAGTGGCTTTGACTAAGGCGGCTACGGCTGCGACGTGAGGCGAGGCCATGCTGGTTCCTTGGAAGGCCGCAAACACCGGTGAACCATCTTGGGGGTTGAGGGTATGTTGGAGAATCCCGCCGGTTTCACCGTTGCGGGTATCGCCGCCGGGGGCAGAAATATCGACCCCAGCGCCAAAGTTGGAGTAAGGGGCCTTGTCTCCGGCGGCGTTACTGGCGGCGACTCCTAAGACACGGGGATAACGAGCGGGATAGCCGGCACTGTTTTGATTGGCATTTCCGGCGGCGGCAATAATGACCACTCCTTTGTCATAAGCGTAGTCGATCGCCTCGCGCATGAGGTGACTCTCACCACTTCCACCTAGACTAAGGTTGATGACATCGGCATCATGGTCCGCCGCAAAACGAATGGCCTCGGCAATATCACTCACCGTACCGCCCCCTTGCTTACTGAGAACTTTTAGGGGCATCAGTTTGGCGTGATGGGCAATTCCGGCCACGCCAAACTCGTTATCGGTGGTTTGGGCGATGGTTCCGGCCACATGGGTTCCATGACCATTGTCGTCATCGGCCGTCACTCGGTCATTGACGAAGTCGTAACCCTCGACAAATTCCGTTTCCTCTAAGTCGGGGACTTTGAGAATCCCGGTGTCAATGACCGCCACAATGACATCATCGCCGGTACTGTCGGGCCAAGCGCCCTCGACGTTAATGGCTTTGAGGTTCCATTGTTTGGAATACAGGGGGTCATTGGGATAGGCTTTGGCCAGTCCAGGATCTCCCGTTCCGTCAAATCGTGACTGAATTTGCATCTCGGGAACCCCATAGAGGTAGTTGGGTTCGGCGAACTGCAAGTAGGGACGGAATTGGCGGCGCAGGTCTTGTAAGACGTCGTGATCGCCCTCGACAATATAAATGTGATCCTCTTGGGAAAATTCACTGTTGAGACGGGGGTCAAGGTTAAACTGTTGCGATATCTCCTCTAACTGCTGGCTGACTTCAGCGGACGAGAGATCTTCGCGGAAGTTGAGAATCAGCGAATCATAGGTTCCCTGATTCGCTAGTCCCGAAAACGTCGCTAACGCCCACCCCAAGCCCAGGAAAAATAGGCAGGTGAGTAGAAAGTTTTTCATGGTTTTGACTGATTTTGGTTAGACAAACAACGGAATCGCGGGTCGCCGGGAGCAGTTGAACCCCTCGCAGCGTTTATCCGGTGCCAGTCTGTTGGAATCTCTGTCTTCCTACGATAACGCATCCCGAGTTTGCCCTGGAGGGGTGACAATAGAGATCGATAGAGACAGAGCGTTATTGACAATTATGGAACGCGGTTTAATTTGGTTGCCCTTGCTGGTGTTGTTTTTTGGCTTAGCCTGGGCGGGATGGAATGAATTTCGTAAAGTGGATGCTTATCAAGGTTGGGCCAAGACCTTTGAGCGTGCGAAATATGACATTCTAGCGGTTTTGGGGCAAAAGGGCGATCGCCTTGTGTGGGGCAAACCCAGCCGCACTGGGGTACTGGAGGTGCAGGAGTTTTCTCTCAAGGATGTTACCGCCATTGAGGTTGAGGTGAATGGCAATCTCATTAACGAAGCCTATCCCCCCAAAACCAGTCGCAGCGTCAACCTCTGTTTCCAACGGGGTGATGAGGGGCCGATTCAGGTTCCCTTTACTGAAATTAGCCTGGCGCTGAAATGGGCGCAAGCCTTGCGATCGCTCGATCCCGAAACAGGACAGCCCAAACCGGTGTCCCCCAAGTCCTAAGCAACAATTGCAACAAAACGTATCAACCCTCACAGATTCCATTGTTCCCAGGGACTGAATCCCGTAAAATACATTGGCCCCAAGCGAGACGCTGTTCCCCCACTACCCCGAACACCACTCACTTCAATCAGGAACGGTTTAATGTCAGAAGCCAATCAACACCGCTACGAAACTCTACAAATTCACGCCGGACAAACTCCCGCCCCCGGAACTAACTCCCGGGCGGTTCCCATCTATCAAACCACCTCCTATGTGTTTGAGGATGCTGATGACGGTGCGGACTTGTTCGCCCTCAAGAAATTCGGGAATATCTATACCCGGATTATGAACCCCACCACCGATGTGTTTGAGAAACGCATCGCCGCCCTCGAAGGAGGGGTCATGGCCCTAGCCACCGCCAGCGGACAGGCGGCCCAATTCCTGGCCATCAACAATATCTGTCAGGCGGGGGACAACATCGTCTCCACCTCCACCCTCTACGGCGGAACCTACAATCAATTCAAGGTCGCCCTACCACGTCTTGGCGTAGATGTCAAGTTCGTTGACAGCGATGATCCCAAGGCCTTCGGGGAACAAATCGACGAGAAGACGAAAGCCATCTACGTTGAGAGTCTCAGCAACCCTAAGTTTAATATCCCTGATTTAGAGGCCTTGGCGGCGATCGCCCATGAGAACGATATCCCGCTGATTGTCGATAATACCTTCGGTTGCGCTGGCTATCTCTGTCGTCCGATTGATCATGGTGCAGATATTGTCGTTCAATCGGCTACCAAGTGGATTGGCGGCCATGGAACCTCCATCGGTGGGGTGATTGTCGATTCGGGGAACTTCAACTGGGGGAACGGCAAATTTCCCATGTTCACCGAACCCTCTGAGGGCTATCATGGCTTGAACTTCCAAGAAGTATTTGGCCCCGATGGTCCGTTTGGCAATATCGCTTTTATTATCCGCGCCCGCGTCGAAGGATTGCGAGATTTAGGACCTTGTTTGAGTCCCTTTAACGCCTTCTTGCTGTTGCAGGGGTTAGAAACCCTTTCGTTGCGCGTCGATCGCCATACAGAAAACGCGTTGGCCCTAGCCAAATGGCTCGAACAACATCCGAAAGTGGATTGGGTGAGCTATCCCGGACTGGAAAAACACGCCTATCATAAACAGGCGAAAAAATACCTCAATCATGGCTTTGGTTGTGTGTTAAGTTTCGGGATTAAAGGTGGCTTAGAAGCCGGTCGCAGTTTTATCAATTCGGTTCAACTTGCTTCTCACTTAGCTAACGTGGGTGATGCGAAAACCCTCGTGATTCACCCCGCCTCCACCACCCACCAGCAAATGGATGAAAGCGAACAAGGGGCCGCTGGAATTACCCCAGCCATGGTGCGAGTCTCCGTCGGCCTAGAACATATCGAAGATATCAAAGCCGACTTCGACCAAGCCTTCACTAAGGCGGGCTAACCGATACCCGGTCTAGGTCATTCGTGCTAGATTAGCCCCCTCCCCGCCTCAGGGGAGGGGGAAAAACCCGATTTATGATAATTTTGAGAGTGGCTAAGTCAAATCTCCCCTGAGGAGGCAATATTGGCCCATACCCTGTCGCCTTCTTCCCCCCTATTGCCTGTTGCCTGTTGCCTGTTGCCTATTGCCTTCTTCTAACTGTTCACTAATGAAATACCGCCATTTGATTTCCCCCGAGACCCAAGTTTATCAGCTACCCGAACCGTTTGCATTGGAGTCGGGAGAGGTGTTAATGGGAGTTGAAGTGGCCTATCGTTGTTGGGGAACGCTCAATGAACAGGGCGATAATGCCGTTCATATTTGTCATGCGTTGACGGGAAGTGCTGATGCGGATGAATGGTGGGGGCCGCTGTTTGGAGAAGGGCGCACCTTTGACGGCGATCGCGATTTTATTGTCTGTAGTAATGTCCTGGGGAGTTGTTACGGAACCACGGGGCCAATTTCGATTAATCCGGCGACGGGGAAACCCTATGGGCGGGCGTTTCCGGCGATTACGGTTCGGGATATGGTGCGGCTGCAATGGCGATTGCTGCAAGGGTTGGGGGTAAGGAAACTTAAGTTTGTGATTGGTGGTTCCTTGGGGGGAATGCAAGTTTTGGAATGGGGAAAACTCTATCCTGATTATGTCGATCGCATTGTGTCAATTGCAGCGGCGGGACGACATTCGCCCTGGTGTATTGCCATGAGTGAAGCCCAACGTCAAGCGATTTTTGCTGATCCCAATTGGTGTAATGGTCATTATGAAGAAGATACTCCGCCTACTACGGGATTAGCGGCGGCCCGGATGATGGCCATGATTTCCTATCGGGCTACAGTGAGTTTTGAACAACGCTTTGGGCGAGAGGTTCAGGAAGATGGGGAGTTTGCGATCGCCAGTTATCTCCGCTATCAAGGACAGAAGTTAGTTAAACGCTTTGATGCGAATACCTATGTGGCCTTAACCGAGGCCATGGATCGTCATGATGTTTCTGGGGGAGAGGGGGATTATCGGGCGGCGTTGGGGGCGATCGCCCAGCCGACGTTGGTGGTGGCGATCGACTCAGATCTCCTCTATCCACCTCGGGATCAGCAAGAGTTAGCCCAATGGATGCCCAACGCCGAGTTAGAGTGGTTATCGTCTCCCCATGGCCATGATGCCTTTTTAATTAATATGGTGGCGTTGAATGAGTTGGTAATGGCATTTTTGTACCCATAACACCCCATGCTGGCTTGCTATACTACGGGTGAGTGGATATTTATCAGTTCCCAAATTGCGATGCAACTCTCCATTCCCGACTCTGTGGTTCAAGCGATGCGACTTCCCGAACCCCGCCGGGAAGCCGAACTTCTCAAGGAACTCGCACTAACGCTTTATGAGCAGGAAATTCTGTCTTCTGGCAAGGCCTGTGAACTTGCAAAGCAAGACTTCTATCAGTTTAGTCAACTGTTGGGCGATCGGAAGCTTCTGAGACATTACTCAGAGACGGAAATGGCAGAAGATTTGGACTATGCTCGTCATCAGTAATACATCGCCACTTCCTATTCAGGAGTATCAAACTGAGACCAATAGCCATCATAGATGGTTTGAGCAAAATAATCGTCGCTAAACCCTGTTGTATCCTTGGCACAGAACTTGACAAATTGGGCACAAGCCCTCATTTGCTGTGGGGTAAATAATGAAAATCGTTGCTTCTGATACTCCGCTAAACCGGGATTTTGGCCATAAGTACCCAGAGAATATAAGGTATTGTCCGACCAAACTTCCTCAGTCCTGAAATATCGCAAATACCAAACCATGAAAGCCGGCAAATAAAATCTCATCCCTACCTTGTCCAAGTAACTTAAGGCGGACTGGCAGGCTTTGATATGCTCGTTGGGTACATCTTGCCAACGGCCCCGATAATCCAGGCGGCGATACTCCTCATCGTTGCCGTAGTCGTAATCATCGTGAGCCTCGGCCACGTGCAATGTCAAGTCCTGGGGCTGAGGAACTCCCTCAAAGGCGGTGTCAATCAATGCAATCAGTTCTTCTGTGTTCATCGCCTTAAAGCCTTCCCGAGAGGGCGATCGCAGTTGGCAGAATTAGCCTACAACCCAAGTTTCATTCCAAGGGCCACCGCCGACTTCTAACCCACATTGAGAACTCGTCGCCTCCAGAATTGTCTGATACTCTCCCTGACGACGCTGTTTAAGCTGTAGATGAACCTGACCCTTCATGGTATCGCGACAGGCGAAGACTAACCCCTCACGAGTCGGCGCCCGTAGCGGTGTTCCGGGTTCTTCCGTGGTTCCCGTCAGCGTCACCTCTAAATCTCCACTCCAAGCCTGCATTTTCCAAAACCCCCAGGGCGCAATCTCCCAGGTGACGGTTCCATTCCAGGGGACAAACTCGTAAAACGTCCCCTCGTGATGGATTCCCACCATAGCCACCGATTCCATCAAACTCAGGACTTCTCGCCGGCCACCGCCAGCAGTGAGGGCTAAATTGGGTTCGTTGTCGAAGCTGTTGCAGTTAAACCAGAACCACTTTTGCGGGAAGGAACGTCCCCAGTTCTTTTCTCCATAGGCGGGGGCGCGGTTAAACTCATAACGCTCCCCGTTCCAGTCAATCCAACCGGTGGCCCAACCATGGGCCATGAGAATTTGCCAACCGGGTTCAAAGATTTCCAGAAACGATAGCCAGCCGGCCGTGGATTGGCGATCGCCCCAACCATAGACCGGCTCAATGGTATATTGCCAGGTACAGTGACGGCCGCTGCCGGGGTCGTAGAGTTTCCCCTGATGCCAGGTGGCGGTGGCTTGATAGCCTTGTTGGACTTCGGTGTTGAAGGTATCGCGATCGATGAGTTTGGGGGGACTGGTGAGGGAGGTTTGTCCCCAATGGCCCAGGCCCAGTCCCTTTTTCCAGGCCCAGAACTTGTTGACATCAGGAAATGTCCGACAGAGATACTCATCACGGGGACCGAGGATTTGCGCCCCGCCGCCACTGTTGGATTCGCCGCCAATGGGATCTTCAATCGAATACATGAAGGCGAAGGTTTCCCCAACTTCAGGAAGGGTGACGCGATAATACCAGCCTTCAAAGAATTTGCGACTTTCCCCATCCCAGTGATAGCCACTGTGGGGAGTTGGTGCAGAACTGACGCTTGACCCTACCATAGAGAAATAGATGTAATGTTTTGGAACCTGTACGGCTGATGTCTCCAGTGCAACAACGCCCGATTTATCTCGACGCTCACGCCACAACTCCCGTCGATGAGCGTGTGTTGGCGGCGATGCTGCCCTATTTTACTGAGTATTTCGGTAATCCTGCTAGTATCAATCATCAGTATGGCTGGGAGGGGGAAGCGGCGGTGACACAGGCCCGGGAGACGCTGGCGGCGGCGATTAACGCCTCTCCTGAGGAGATTATTTTCACCAGTGGCGCGACGGAGGCTAATAATTTAGCCCTCAAGGGGGTGGCGGAGGCCTATTTCAGTAAAGGACGGCATCTGGTGACGCTGGTGACGGAACATAATGCCATTTTAGACCCGATGGATTATTTGCAGTCTTTGGGGTTTGAGGTGACGCGGCTGGCGGTGACGTCTGATGGCCTGGTGGATTTGCAGGAGTTGGCGGCGGCGTTACGGGAGGAGACGATTTTAGTCTCGGTGATGGCGGCTAATAATGAGATTGGGGTGTTGCAGCCCATCGCGGAGATTGGGCAACTTTGTCGCGATCGCGGCATTCTCTTTCATACGGATGCGGCCCAAGCGATCGCTAAAATCCCTTTGGATGTTCAGGCCCAATCGATTGATTTGATGTCTCTGACGGCCCATAAGGTGTATGGCCCGAAGGGGATTGGGGCGTTATATGTGCGGCGACGGAATCCTCGGGTGCGGTTGGCGGCCCAGTTGCATGGGGGTGGCCATGAACGGGGGATGCGATCGGGGACGCTGTATCCACCGCAGATTGTCGGGTTTGCCAAGGCGGTGGAGTTGGGATTGGCCCAGATGGAGGAGGAATCGACACGGTTGCGGGAGTTGCGATCGCAGTTGTGGGAACGTCTCTCGGTGTTAGAGGGAATTTATCTGAATGGCCATGCGACGCAACGACTTCCGGGGAATTTGAATGTAAGTTTTGAGGGGGTGGATGGCCAGGCGTTGCTGTTGGGATTGCAGCCGGTGATGGCGGTGTCGTCGGGTTCGGCTTGTACGTCGGTGAAGATTGAACCGTCTCATGTGTTGGCGGCGTTGGGCCGTGAGGAGTCGCTGGCCTATGCGTCGGTGCGATTTGGGATTGGCCGTTTTAATACTTTAGAGGAGATTAACCGGGTGGCGGATCATGTGATTTCTACGGTTGAGGCCTTGCGGAAAGTGGCGGCGATCGCTCCTTCCACCACTTCATTTTAACTTTCTGAAAAATCAGTCTCCTCAATCAACTGACGGAGAACTGTCCATTCTGGCAACCACTCCCAGACCCCCTCTGTGCTTTCAATTCGAGTTACAACTCTTTCGATGAATACTTCCTCGGGGTGATAGTTATTTGAAGTATCTTCAAATCCAAAATTGCGGAGTGCGTTTCTCATAACGTAGAGTAAATCCTTCCCTGCAAAATAATGGAGATAATTTTGAAAACGCGATCCGTCCCGAAATTCAGGAAGTAAAGTCCTGAATTTCTCTTGAACATCTTCTTCGGATACAATTCTGTTGCCCCGATATTCTCTGACGATTTCGGCTATTCTTACCTGGCAGTAATTTCTACCACGCTTGGGTGGAAATAGATGTCCTTCTCGGACTTCATCGCCCCAATAATTTTTGAAGTTTTCGCAAGCCAAAGCCGTTCTTGCGGCGGAATATGTAGCAATTTCTGTCGCCGCTTCCTTTAAAGCATTCTGATACTTATCGCGATCGGGTGCTTTCTTTCCCAAGGCATTTCGGACAACGACCGGATCGATTAAATAGTTTTCAATTTCTTTTCTTTCCCATGCCCAACCGACCCATCTACTATCATATTCAAATCTAAGAGGTTGATTTTTTATTTGCCAGTCTCGGCAATCAAAATCATGATCCACCAGACAAGCTAAATTGGGACGTCTGCGACGATCGGCGATAATACTACTGACAAAGCTTGACGTTTTTCCACCGAGAGGGTGAATTAAAACACCTTGTGGTAATAACGCACGAATGACTCGAATATCAATGCTTTGAGAATTTCCTTCGCAGTAGAGATTCGTTACAGACATAGTGATCCTCCCGGTAAACGGTAGGTTTCACTTTCTCCAACAACATTGCTAACTGAATCAGAGTGAGTGGTAATAATAAATTGGCAGGTCGGTTCAATTTTCATCAGTTGAGAGACAAAATATTGAGCGGCTGGAGGATGTAAGTTCAAGTCTATTTCATCGATCAAGACAACGGAATAAGCAATTTGTTGCCTGACAAATTCATACAGCAAAGGAAAAACCGATTGTTCTCCAGCCGACATTTCTTCAACATCATAGGTTCGATGTCCATCATTCAGCAGAAAATAAGTTTCTTCTCCGGTCGGATCATCTTGACTTGGACATTTTTCTAACCCGGCAAATGAGCGATCGGGAAAAACTTTTTTATAAAGTCTTTCTATTTGCAACAAGTAACTGGTTGAATCATCGCCAATTCCGGATTCTTGATTTCTGTGCCAATCAATCAGGTATTGCCGGAGACGGCCGACTCCGACATCAAAGGATACTTGACTACTACTTTCGTTGAGCTTATCTCTGCTACTGTCTGGGTTAGAATGGGAACCTAAATGTCTGAACTGGTCAAACCAAAAGACACCGGGAAGTTTGGAAAAATAATGTCGGACAGATTGCTCTCTCCTGTTGATAAACCATTGAGCATAATATCTTCCTCTAAATTGGGCTTGTTCTGCCGGAGTATCTCCCGCTTTCCAAAAATCACCGTTTAAGAGCAGGCGAACTTTTCGGCTATCTCCGGGTTCGACAAACTCGCGCATCTCTTTGAATTCATCCGGTTGAGCGTCGTACCATTTTTTTGCCAGTTCAGAGGTTGTTTTTAATTCTTCCTCCTCAAATAAAATTTGCATCTCAATCTTGGGATCTCCCCACCTGAAATGGCGATCAGGCAGAAAACCGATCCAGTTAAAATCTGCGACATCTCGAATCTGACCCGTCGCCAATGCTAAAGGGAGCGCGATCGCCTGTAAGAGTGTCGTTTTACCCGTTCCGTTATCGCCGAGGATCAGATAGCGATCGCTCACCTCATCAAGGATGTTATTCTTGAATGAAATTTCTAGATCTTGAAATCGTCTGAAATTTTGAATTTTAATTGACTCTACTTTCATGTCATTTGATTTTTGTTGGTGTGTGCAAGTTAAGCGCTCACAAATAAACGCCAAGCCTGAAATCCTACATTTCCTATTCAGAGGGGTTGACAGCCTTTTGTATTTTACACTTAATCTTGACGACCTACTAATGTTAGATCGGAATTTCTGAGATTATAACCCTTCTCGTATCACACATTGTAACCGGAAGAGGTCGCCTGCGGGACTCTACAAAAGTTTGGGTGAAAGCTCCACCCTTCTACCAGGATACCGTCAAAATTATGGGAGCGCCCCTATCAATTCATCGATCCGGCTTTTTCTTCCATATTAGAGGAGATTGATCGGGTGGCGGATCATGTGATTTCTACGGTTGAGGAGTTGCGGAAGCTGGCGGCGATCGCCCGTCCGTGTGACAGGGTAGAACCCAGGTTAGAATGAAGCCGTAAGCGTCACCATGAGGTCATTGCAGTGAACGTTCGACAACCTCGCTATAGCAAGGAGGAGTTTGCTCGACGGGGGAATGTGTTATATGAGGCTCACATCCGTCCTCGCATTGAGATGGTAAACTGGGGTAAGGTGGTGGCGATTGACATTGAAACCGGTGCATTTGAGGTGGATGATACCCCGATAGTGGCAACGAATCGACTTTATGAACGCTACCCTAATGCTCAACCGTGGGTGATCAGAATCGGCGATCGGTTTCTGTATCGCTTTGGTTCCCGAAGCTTGAAATGATCCTGATGATGCGCGGTTTTTTGAATCAGAATTGTGAAGCCGTCATCCGAGTGGCTATTGGTGAAGCGAACTCGCCTAGTTTTGTTGAATTGACCGTCATTGAGGGCCGTTGTGATGGATCGTGAACAGTTAAAACGAGAAATTGACTTGATTGATGAGTCCCAGATTGAAATCTTGTCTTGTATTATTTGGGCATTGAAACAGTCAAGAGTTGAGGTAGAATCTTAGGAGCGATCGAGTTCGATTAATCCGTTGAAAGATAGTATCTTGTTTGAGAATGACCTAATTTTACCTATCGACATCTCGTGGGATGCTGAACAATGATGGTTTTAGACACGGTAGGGTGTGTTGCGGCTCAAACCCATGTAGAATCAAGACGACAATCTACAAGCTGCCGCAACGCACCGGTTTGATAATCTGGCAAGGATTCATCATCAATATATTCCGGTATTTATCATCTCGTTCCCGAATCGGTGCGTTCCGGCTAGCTTAATCTTGTTGCTAAAATCCAAGAATTGAACGAAGCCAGAACACATCCTACCGCTGCCTATCAATCGTTATGATACCACCTCGAATTAATGCCGCCAAAGTAATTGAAGATTATAAACTTTTGGTTGAATTTGACAATGGAGAGATACGGAAATATGATGTCTCTAAATTGTTAGATAATCCCATGTTTGCTCTCTTAAACAATCCCGCGTTTTTTAGGAACTTTCAGGTCGAACCTGGAGGATATGCGCTAGTTTGGAATGAGGATATCGACATTAGTGAATACGAACTGTGGCAGCATGGAACTTCTGTCGCTGATGAAGATAGTTCTAGTCATCTTGAAAGTTTGCATTTCGAGAGTTAGGAAGAACGCCCTCATAAACCCTCGGATTATCTTTGTCAATTCGTCCATTATTCATGAGTCACGGTAGGGTGTGTTGCGGCTTAAACCCATGTAGAATTAAGACAATAATCTAGAAGCTGCCGCAACGCACCGGTTTGATAATCTGGCAAGGATTCATCATCAATATATTCCGGTATTTATCATCTCGTTCCCGAATCGGTGCGTTCCAGCTAGCTTAATCTTGTTGCAAAAATCTCAGGATTGAACCAAGCCGGAACACACCCTACCGCTGCCTATCAATTATGATGATACTACCTCGAATGAAGGCTGCTTTTAGGACTGGGGGCAGCAATCGGTCAAGTTCGGCGATGGCTTCGTCAATGGTGCAGGGAACCCTTACCCCGGTGGGAGAGTCGGGGTAAGGGGTGGATTGAAGCTGTAGGGGCTGGGTCATGGTTCCAGTTTATCTGATGTCACAGAGAGTTTCAGAGTCTTTGCCCGAGATGTTAACCAGCAATTCTCATTATGGAAATTTTGTCCTAGCCTATTGAGAATCGTCTCAATAGTGATTCTTGAAAGCCCCATTCCTTCGTTCAAGACTGGGCATCTTCGACCATCTTCGACAGGATGCGGGTCAAAATGAGAATTGCTGGGATATTAGCTGTAGACTTGACGTGAACAAAAAGTTGCTATATAACGGAGCTATTAGGGGTGTTACATCTTGGATGCCAGGACGATGGAGATTTCGGACGATTCTGAAGACCCTTGATCAAATTTATCAAATAAGGGAATTTAGGCTTTAGCCTTTTGCTCCTGCCCCGAAATAATTTCATACCTTTGCTTACATACAATGCGATATCTTGTTTAATGGATTGCTGATAATTAAGAGAAGGTAATTTGGTATGACTCGTGATATAGAAAGAATTGGCTTAAGGGAAACAATCGCAGCACTACGACAAGAATTGATAGCATCTATTATTGCTTCAGAGGATGAAAAGCTTCGCTTTGAAGTTGGTGAGGTAACTGTTGAGTTTCATGTCGCAGTAGAACGGAATACAAATGCCAAAGGCGGAATTAAGTTTTGGGTGGTTGAGCTAGGTGGAAGTTTTGACATAAAGGATAAATCTATTCATAAAGTCATCGTTCCTCTCAAACCTCTTAGGTACGATGGTAGGCCCGTGTTGACGGGAAGTAACGAGACCCCAATGTAGCTACGATCTCCATAATGCAGCAAGAAAATAGAATTTTTATGATTAGACGTTTTGAACCGAGTCGAGCATTAGAGGTCATTCACCCGAAGTATGGTTCTGGTTACCGAATAGGAGGCAGGCTAGTTTTGACTGTTTCTCATATTTTGGATGAAGTTAATTCTGTTTGCCGTGTCAGGGCAAAACGAAGTTTTGGAGAAGTAGAAGCTACAGTACGATGGAAATCTTTACGGGCGGATATTGCTTTAATTCAACTGCCTGAAAGGATTCAGCCTTTTGAATCTGCTGCATTTGGTTTGTTACCGAAAGTCGAAGTTGGCGAAAAGCTTAGTTTTCAAATGTATGGTTATCCAAAATGGGGAAGAACGCGACGGGAAGACGGGGTAGCCGCGGGGGGGCGACAGGTCGAAGGTATTATATATTTAGCCGATACATCACCTGATGAATTATTAGTCTTAGAAGCCTTACGAAGACCGGAAGGTTCTCTAGATTCAGGTTCTGATTGGGAAGGAAATTCAGGTGCAGCTATTGTCTGCGATGGTTTGATAGTCGCAGTACTAAGGCAACATCAGAATCCAGAGCGTTCTGCCTCATTGGAAGCGGTTCCACTTTGTGATGTGTATAACGACGATGAGTGGAATCGCTTATTACGAGAGCAAGACATCAACTTACAGCCTCAACTTCTGCGTATTCAAAATAAGACAACAGGTGCAACACTTGCTCCACGTCAACCTGAACTTGAAGAGCAGGAAAGGCTTACAAAAACAAAGGTACTCGATATAAATTTTGAATCCGATGATATGTCCACTTATTTTGTCGGGAGGGAAAAAGAACTCCAATCTTTAGAAGATTGGATTTTGAAGGATAGATGTAAGTTGATAGCTATCTTAGGTATGGGAGGTGTTGGAAAGTCTGCGCTTTCGCAAATGAGCCTCGGTAAAGCTGGAATTGGAAAAAGCGAGTTGTCAAGAACACTGTCCAAAAACATTGAATCAGAATTTACTTATGTTATTTATGTAACTTTGAAGGCAGGTTTACCATTTAAAGAATTCATAGCAAGGGCTTTGAACTTTCTTTCTAATCAGCAAAAAAATGATTTGCCTGATACATTGGATAGTCAAATTGAAGGGTTAATAGAATACTTCAGGAAATATCGTTGTTTGCTGGTAATAGATAATGTGGAAACTATTCTTAAAGGACTAGGAAATTATGCTCCTGGATGTGCAGGGTATGGTAAACTATTTGAACAGGTTGGCAGGCAACAACATCAAAGTTGTTTATTGCTTAATAGTCGAGAGAACCCTACTACAATTTATGAGTTAGAAGGTGTCAAAAGACCTGTACGTTCACTTTACTTAGAAGGGCTAGATTGTCCTAGTGTTAAATTATTTTTTGCGTCCATAGCTGATAACTTTATAGGCTCAGACTCAGATTGGAATAAGCTTGTTGACTTCTATGCTGGAAATCCTTTAGCTCTCAATATTGTCGCAAAAGTGATACGATCACGTTATCAGGGAGATATTTCGAGATTTCTTCGAGAGGGGGAAAAAATATACCCTGATATTCAATCTTTGTTGGATTGGACATTTGAGAGGCTGTCAGAACCTGAATTGAAAATTATTTACTGGCTATCCATTAATGGTGAATCTGTGCCTGCCAATTCCCTAGCTGAAGATATGCTGCAGTCTTTACCTGCCTGTGACATAGAAGGTCTTATTCAAAATACATTGGATGTTAGATCACTTCCTGTTGAGCGATCTTCTGGTAAACATCCTGTACAGTACAGTTTGCAACCTGTCCTAGTGGAATATACGCTTAATAGACTCATTAAAGAAATTGTCGAAGAAATAAAGTCAGATAAGATCGATAGCTTAAATAAATTCTGTATTGTTAAGGCAACGGATAAGGATTATATTAAGGCTGATCAGACACGGCGAATAGTGCTTCCCATATCGGAACAAATATCGTTGCAGGAAGTTGATTCGAAACTGTCACAAATTAGATCCGTTGTTATGAGCGATAATAATGGTTATGCAGCCGGCAATTTGCTTAATATTTTGCTAAAACATCATCCAGAAATTCGTGGATATGACTTTTCTGGATTGAGAGTTAGACAAGCAGATTTGTCTAATAGATATGTTAAGTACACGAATTTTTCTGATTGTGATCTGTCTCAGTCTATTTTTAGAGAAAGTTTTAGTACTATCATTTCAATTGATTTCAGAAATGACTATGCCATAGCAGGAACTGCCAGTGGCCAGGTGCATCTTTGGTCATTCGAGGATGGCAAGGAAGAATGTATTCGGAATTACAAAGCTCACGCTGATTGGGTCTGGGCACTTTCATTTAGTCCTTGTGGGAATTACTTTGCAAGTGGTGGGGGCGATAAGCAAGTTAAATTATGGAATGTTGATAGTGGCGATTGGATTAGAGTGAATGTTGGGCATTCTGGCAGAGTAAGATCAGTTGTATTTAGCCCTGATGGCAAATACCTTGCTACTGGTGGAGAGGATCGGGATATTAAGCTTTGGAACACTCATACCTCAGAATTAGAAAAGGTTTTCAGGGGTCATCGGACATGGGCTAATGCTCTTGCGTTTAGTCCTGATGGAAGTGTTTTGGCTTGTGGTAGTCAAGGAACAAATGTAAGATTTTGGAATGTGAGTACAGCTCAACAGTTACATTTCTTTACTGACTATCCAAAGCCAATTAACAGAGTTAAATTTAGTCCTAATGGAAAATTGTTTGCAATTTGCGGAGACTTTTCAGAGGTATGGTTGCTTGATACTGGAAATTGGCAATGTGTCAAAAAATTGGGTACTAAGAGTTACAAGGGTAGAATTAGAGATATCTCTTTTAATCCTGATGGTCAATTCATTTTAGGTTGTTGTGCTGATGGTGTAATCCGAGGATGGGATATTAATACCGGGGAGCTATATTCTCTAAAGGACTTTAGTAGAAATAATAAGAAGCCCCTTCGATCTATTGCTTTTAATTCTAAACTTGAGAATCAACAGATCTTATGTGGAGGAGAAGATCAAACTCTTCAAATGTGGGATTTTAGTTCCTTAACTTGCTTAAAGACAATCTATGGGTACACCAATCCTATATGGGCAGTAACCTTCAGTCCTAACAACTCTTTGTTAGTCAGTGGCGATGAAGATCATGCTCTCCGAATATGGAACTTTGAGCAGGATAGTAGAGGTACAGAGAAAATTGAAAGTGATTTACTAGGAACTCACGAAAATTTAGTTAGGGTATTATCTTTTAGCTACAATGGAAGCCTTCTTGCTAGTGGAAGTTATGACGGAACAGTAAAAATCTGGGATATTTCTTCTAAGAAACTTATCAACATGAAAAAGCAAGATGAAAATAGAGATAGGGTGATTGGAGTTGCTTTTCATCCGACAGATCCTATTTTAGCAATTAGCTACTATTATGGAGAAAAGGTAAATATATGGGATTATGAAACTAATGAGCTAGTCCACCGTTTGCATTTGTCAAATCCAAACGGTGAACCAACTCGAGCTAGAGATGTTAGTTTTAGTCCAGATGGTTACATACTTGCCATCAGTAGTGAAGAACATTACATTAGACTTTGGAATCTTCAAGAAAACAGATATCTAAATCATTTAGACGGTCATATGGATGCTGTATGGTCTGTAAGTTTTAATAGAGATGATGGTACGTTGGCAAGTTGTGATGGAAGTGGTGGTATACGTATTTGGAACATTAAAACGGGTGAATGTAGAGTTTTGAGTAGCCATAGCTTGCGAGTTCGAACTATTGCATTTAGTCCTGATAACAGCTACTTAGTTAGTGGTAGTGATGATAAAACTTTAAAGATATGGGATGTCAAGTCTGGAGAATGTATAGCAACTTTGGTCGGCCATGACAGCTGGATATGGTCTGCTTCTTTTAGTCATGATGGTCTTATGGTTGCCAGTGGTGGTGATGACCAAACTATCAGAATATGGGATTTCAGTACTGGAGAATGTCTAATGTTATTAAAACCTGAAAGACCATACGAAGGAATTTATATTAAAAATGCAAAAGGTTTGACATTATCTCAAAAAGAAATGCTTATAACTTTGGGTGCAGTTCAAGATTAACCAGAGAGATAGAAAATTGACCAACTGTTTTAACTCTAGGCGTCCATAAGGAGGATTATTGTTTCTTCAATTAAGTAATCCATGGTCTTTTGGTTGATCAAAGGATGAGTGAATATAAAATTAAATGTAGTTTGCTCTAGAAAAGTTGAAACAGCCACACCAAACACATTGCCCATAACTGTTGTAGATAGAGCGTAGTTGACGTTTTCTAAGGAAAAATATCTATAATCTTTAGGGATCTGTACTTTACCAATATTAGTGACAAAAATTGAAAAAGGTGTGAATTCAGGGTGAGCCAATAGTTTTTCTGCACCCTTCCTATAATTAAGGACACCCGCATGAATTTCAGAAGTCTGTAAGCGTTGCTGAATTTGTTCTGTGACAGAAAACGCTAGTTCCCAAAAATCGGTTTTGTCAGTCAATTTATGAATGGATGTTAGTGCAGAAACAATCATTGATAAATGATCGTTGCTTATTGGTGGATCAATCCGTCTTCTCATATCTACAGAAGACCGACAACTAAAATAAAGCCCCTGATCATCTACGTGAATTAGTTTTGCTACGGAAAACATCATTGCTGCACAGATTGCACCATGGACAGTAACTCCTTCCTCTTTACATCTTGCCATCAACTTAATGCTTGAATCGAGATTAAGCCTCTTATGAAAAATTTTACAAGTTCTTTCCAAGTGTGTTGCAAAATTTGAAGTTTGAAGCTTACTAATTTGAGGCTTACTAATAGGATCTATGAAGTCTTTTGAGATGGTTTTATTTTCTAAATCTTTACCAATTTTTTTGTCCATCAAAAATTTTAATGATGGTAACTTTTGCATAGGAGACACATTTGGGGTTATTCCACCTAAAATTTCACAGTAAAATTCTAAAATTTTTTTATGAAGATTTATACCGGATAAAGCATCGGCAATAGCATGGTGGATAGTAGTGATAAGATGATTTAAAGAACCCTTGCTGTACTTAACTAAAGTTGCCTTGACAAGAACTTTTTCACTTTCTATCCTTTGATTCAATTCTCTCTCTACAATTGAATTCCAGTTTTCAGAATCAAGATGAATCGTTTGTAGCGGAATTTTTTCTGTACCTTCTGTTACGAACCTAAGATTATTAGTATTGCCAATAATATGGCTTTTTAAACTAGGGTGTAGCTCTTGTACCAAATCTAAAGATCTCCTTACTACCGACGGATCAAGTGAACCTCTGATTTCACTAACTACAACTATATTTAGTGAATGGGCAAAGCGATTAAAAAGCTCCATGCCCTGCTCCATAGGATCTAATTTACGGTTTGACATAGGTCTTAACTTGTGTAGAAAGGTAAAAAAACTTAGATCTTACTACTGCATATCCTTACGTAGTTTTTTGCCACGCAAGGATATGCAGTAAGTGAGATTCACTCTCCTGGTAAGAACTGCCTCAGCCTAGAATTTATTGTAATACGGTCTAGAATAACAATATTTGGGGGATGCGTCAACGTCAATAGTCCAAAGGCTTTTGAGTGCAGGGGCTGAAACATTTATTTGTTGAGGTAAGTATTCACGTCAGGGAGACTGAGGGAGTGGCTTGTTCAGCTACCAGCATCAAGGACAACGGATTATGGGATTTCACAGTCCTCCTGACCATTGCTCTCCTTGTCATCCAGCCAATCAGTCTCATCAATGACTTCCATCTGAAATGAATATGTCGGTTGTTCAAAGGTGAGGTCACTGCCACGGATGCGCTTAACCCATTTTCGCTGGATGTATTGATCCTAGGAGCATCCACGGGACTTTGCCTGATTCTTGAAAAGTCTGGATACTTCAGCGATCGCCCGTTAGTGACAGGTCAGAAAGCAGTCTAAAATGAAGGAGTCCACAGAACCAAATCGGGAGATTAAGCGCCAATTGGCCAAGGTAGGTTTTGATGTTGTTAGAACTCTTGCAGGAAAAGCGAGAACAGGTTTTAGCTGTGGCCGCCAAGCATGGAGCGTCGAATGTGCGGGTGTTTGGCTCGGTGGTGCGGGGGGAAGATACCCCAGAGAGTGATATCGATTTTTTGATTGACTACGACCCGGAACAGGTGACGCCCTGGTTTCCGGGGGGGTTGCTAATGGATTTACAAGACTTGCTGGGGCGAAGGGTGGATGTCCTGACGGAACGGGGCATTAGTCCGCTGATTCGAGAACGGGTATTAGCGGAGGCCAAGCCTCTATGACGACCCACGATGACCGGGTTTACCTGACATATATTTTGGAGTGTGCGGATCGGATTCGGGACTATACTCACAACGGCAATGCGGCGTTTATGGAGAGTAGTTTGGTTCAGGATGCGGTATTGCGCCGCTTACAGACGATGGCAGAATCGACTCAGCGGTTATCAGATGGCCTGAAGGAGCAAGCCCCAGAGGTAGACTGGCGGGCGCTGTCTGGGTTTCGGAATGTGCTGGTGCATGACTACTTGGGCGGTATTGATCTGGGACAGGTGTGGGATGCGGTGGTGTTATACCTGCCGAGGTTGGAAGCTGCGGTGCGAAAGCTAATTGACGAGGCGGAGACATGAAGACAAAACTGGCGGCCCAGACACCCCAAAAACCGTAGTAAGATAACAAACGCCCATCAGTAAGCCGAGCCAAACCCCATGCGACTGTCCCAAATGCTCCTCGTCACCCTGCGCGAAGACCCCGCAGAGGCAGAAATCCCCAGCCATAAACTCCTGTTGCGGGCCGGTTACATCCGACGAGTCGCCAGTGGCGTGTACGCTTACCTCCCCCTGATGTGGCGCGTCTTGCAGAAAGTGTCCGCCATTGTCCGCGAAGAGATGAACGCCACCGGCGCCCAAGAATGTCTGCTTCCCCAACTGCAACCCTCGGAACTGTGGCAAGAGTCCGGGCGCTGGGAGACCTATACGAAAGCAGAAGGGATTATGTTCGCCCTGACCGATCGCCAAGGCCGGGAAATGGGACTCGGACCCACCCATGAAGAAGTGATTACCGCGATCGCCCGCGACTGTATCCAATCCTATCGCCAACTTCCCCTCCATCTCTATCAAATTCAAACCAAGTTCCGGGACGAAATTCGCCCCCGCTTCGGCTTGATGCGCGGCCGGGAGTTCATTATGAAGGATGGCTATTCCTTCCATACCGACGAGGACAGCCTCAAACAAACCTACGCCGATATGGATCGGGCCTATCGCAATATCATCCGCCGCTGTGGCTTAGCCTTCCAAGCCGTTGAAGCCGATTCTGGGGCCATTGGCGGGTCCGGTTCCCAAGAGTTTATGGTTCTGGCTGAGGCTGGGGAAGATGAAGTTCTCTATGTCGAGGACGGAAGTTACGCCGCCAACGTGGAAAAAGCCGTTTCCCTTCCCCCCGACGCCGAACCCTCTCCCTTCACCAGCTACGAGAAACGAGACACCCCCGATACCGCCACCATCGCCTCAGTCTGTGAGTACCTCAACTGTTCGCCGACTCAGGTGGTGAAAAATGTTCTCTATCAGGCGGTTTATGATACGGGAATTACGGTTTTGGTCTTGGTGAGTATTCGCGGCGATCGCGATGTCAATGAGGTCAAACTGCAAAATGAACTGACTCGCCGTGCCGGAGATTATAAGGCCAACGCCCTGATGTCTATGGAAGTTCCTGATGCTGAAGCGCAACAAAAATGGGCGGCAAAACCGCTGCCTCTGGGCTATATTGCCCCCGATTTAAATGATGATTTCATTCAATCTCAAAAACAGCTTCATCCTAAGTTTTTACGCTTAGGAGATACTACCGTTAAAGACTTGACAAATTTCGTCACAGGTGCTAACGAAACGGGCTATCACGTGGTGGGCGCTAATTGGGGGCAGCAGTTTACCTGTCCCGCTTTGCTGGATTTGGACAAAGCTATGGCGGGCGATCGCAGTCTGAAAAACCCCCAGTTAACCCTACAAACGGCCCGAGGCATTGAAGTGGGGCATATCTTCCAATTGGGAACCAAGTATTCCCAAGCCCTGGGCGCGATGTTTACCGATGAAAATGGTAAAGGCAATCCTCTGGTGATGGGCTGTTACGGAATTGGCGTCTCTCGTTTAGCCCAATCGGCCGTGGAACAGTCCCATGATAAAGATGGCATTATTTGGAATCCGGCGATCGCCCCCTATCATGCCATTATTACCGTTCCTAATATCAACGTCGAAGAACAGATGCAGGTGGCCGAACAACTGTACGCAGAACTCAACGCCGCCGGAGTCGAAACTCTCCTCGACGATCGCAAGGAACGGGCCGGCGTTAAGTTCAAAGATGCCGATTTAATGGGGATTCCCTATCGTGTCGTCACCGGGCGGGCGATCGCCAACGGAAAGGTTGAAGTCGTCCAACGGGCTAGCCAGGAGAAACAAGAACTGGAGATTTCCCAAGTGGTTTCAACCCTCAAAACCTGGCTTGAGGCGAGTTTGAACGGGTTGGCGTAACAATTTCGCAAAACTCAGATGAGATTGCCAAAACCGAGGTTAGGTTGGGAGAGATCAAGAGGTTTTCTTAACCGGTCTTGAGGATGTCATCCATGAAAAAACTTGTCATTAGCCTACTCAGTTGTGCCGCCCTAGGCTTCAGTCTATCGGCCTGGGCCACCTCTAATCCCAACCCTCACCCCTCCAACCCCGAACCCATGAGTGACGGCGATCGCGACTCCCTCGATCTCTATCAGCAGTATCGTCAGGTTATCCAACGAACCACCGGAATGGTTCGCAATGACACCGCCCAGTCCCTCGTTGATGAATACGGCCTCAACATCGTTAATGTCATGTGGGAAGATACCGCCCGCTACGACAACTCCTCCGTCGGTCCTAACATCAGTGATTTGACCATCCAGGTTCGGCAATATCACCCAGAACAGCGGCGCTATGAACAGCATTTAATGCCCGTCATCCGCCATCCCAACTTTAGCGATATCACCGCTGATATTCCCCTCGATCAGTTTCATCTGCTTGTGGGGAATCACAATGGGAGAGACCTAGAACGGGTTTCCTTGCGAGACGTCTTAGACAATCTGCCCAACTATCTCCACAATCCCGACTCTTGGGTGAATGAGACCCCCTCCCTGCTCGCGAAACGGGATACTCATGTTCTCGTGAGCGCCCAAGCCTGTTTTCTTCCCATTCCTCCAGGAGACAAGGCCCAATTCAATCCAGTGTTGTTCAATTATCAGTCCTATCCCGGCGATCCCGCTGTGCTGACGCTTCTGGCTACCCGTGAAGGAACCAGTATCACGATTATCGATAACCGGGATGAAGACAATCTCCCCTATCGGCAGATATGGGGACAACAACTGTTTTTCAACCAAAACGGGCAACGGGCCAGACTCACAGGAGAGCGTCTGAGCGATTTTCAGGCCCAGCAAGCCTCAGAAGCCGAACCTACCGATGAGCCAACTCCTGAAGCGGCTGGGGAGTCGGGCTTAAATATGGTCATGGTGATTCAGGTTCCCCTCAAGCAAAAAGAACCGATGGACATGGATATGATCGTCGGAAGTGGCCCCGTGCTGATGTCCGCGCCTGATCCGGAAATGGAGCGAAGCAACGTCGAAGAGGCGGTGATTGGCCATGGGGAACCGGAAGGGCCGTTTACAGAAATCGCCGAACTCCCCATTGAACGTCATCCTGATTTTCCAATTCGGGTCACGGTACAGTTTTACAAGGCCACGGATAATGGGGTTTTATCGGCTGAGGATGTTGACGAGATTCACCAACAAATCAACCGTGTTTATGAAGATGCCGATTATGTGGGCAGTTTAGTGGTAGGCGATCGCACTCAACGACCCACAGACTATGATGGAGAGCATCAACAACCCAAAAATTGGTGGCAAAAATTCTGGGAACATTATTATCACAACAATGGATAACAGAACCTAAAGCATCATGAGCAGGAACAGGGAGTGTCAGAAGAGTTTTTGTTCCCTATTCCCTGTTCCCTAAAACTCATAATTCTCGTCCCCAACCCATAAACGAATCGGAACCGCATGAGCGCGATCGCTCACCTTAACCTGAACAACAAACGATTCCGGTTCATCCATTTGAATTTGGCGAATGTGATTGTTGATATCATGGCGTTGATCTTCGGGCATATAATAGCGTTCTAACCCGTAGAGAATTTGCCAATTGCGGGCCTGTCCCCGTAAGGCAATTTGGTTCGCCGGTAGATCATCGGGAAAGTCTGAACTGACGGCCACGGGAGTCCAAGGCGGTGGCGGTTCGCCGGGATTGGCAACCTGGCTGGGTTGTTCGAGAACGACGTAAAAGTCCAAGGAATTGCCCGAGTGACGGTTTAAGGAATTAAAAACCGTTTGACCTCCAGGAAGTTGCTCTAGAACATCTCGCTGAGAAATCTCATAACTGAGGGTTTGATAATAGCCCCGCAGTAAATCATAGGGGTCAACGGGAGCCGTTTGCAGGACAACGGGAGTTCCCGTCATCACCGTATGAGCGTCACGAGCGGGAACCGCTAAAATGAGGAATGCCTGCAACAATAACGGTAGCCAAAAACGCCATTGAGGAATACGAGGTTTGCTCGACTGAGGTTGTAGCTGAGGCTCAGTTTCGGGAGTTGTGCTAATCGTTGGCTGAGTCATGAGTTGTGTTCCTGAAGTTGCGATGGGGAGAGTCGTTTTGTCTGTTCGATGTTGCGTTCAAACCAAAGTCCTGCCAAAATCACACCCACGCCACAGGCGGCAAAGACGATCGCCTTGGTAATTAGGCCAGTGTTATATTCCAAAGTGCGCGTCATAATCCCGATAATGAGTAGGATCATACCGCTCCAAAAACTGCGACGACTCCCTAGGGCTAGTCCATCGCGGATGGCGGCGATGGAGATGACGAAAAAGAGAATGTTGAAAAGTAATGGCCCAAGGATGACGAGGGGGGTGAGGTTCAAATGGATGTAAAGACTGCCCCCAGTCAGCAGTAGCATGATTAGGATGACTCCGGTATTGAGCGATCGCTCCTGCGTGAGACTAAAATTCGCCAAACGACGGCCCAGTTTCAGCCACAGCCAGATGGCTAGGCTCGAACAGACGAGGAAATCAGCCATCACATGAAGCCCCCAGGAGAGCCTGAACAGATCTGGCATGGTTGAGATCGAGGCCCAGGTGTTGAACGAGAAAATGTAAAAGGTAACTGCCAGCCAAATTAAGGCGAGATTACGGGCGATCGCCTGAAATGAGGGTTCAATCCATTTTCTGGGAGATTGGGCGCTATAGGCCCACAGAAGCGCCGCTGGAACCACGATCGCCACCTCTAGCTTCCAGGTGGCGATCGCCGTCAGGTTCAGGAAAAATGACTGGCTAAACAGCAACGCGCCTAAGCCAAAGGTCAAGCGAGAATGGCTACGATGGGCCAGCGGCAGAAACAAAACCAAGCTCAACACCGGCATATGTACGATCGCCCAATGATAGATAGACAGATCACTGACATTGATGGCGTCGAGAGTCCCCCGTAGGTAGCCAAACCCCACTAACAGCAACGATAAAACACTCAACGTGGGCATCGCCAAACTCAAGGCCATCACCCAGACGGCGAATCCCCAAACCAGACAAAGTTGGTAAAGTTCGCCCGTCTGGTGAAACATCTGGGAGACGAGAGAAATGTTGGCCCCTAACGTCAATCCTCCCAAAAGAAGTAACGCCGCTCCCAGTTTTTGTACGCCATTTTTAGCCGGCGATCGCCATAAATAAAAACCAATTGTATTAATCGCAAAAAAGGTCACCATTAACAAGATGACCTTAACCTCGCGGCTCCAAACCATCCAGTTAGCCGCAACAAATGTAATGACCCCTAAACCCAGAAGAATGCCTCCTAGACTAATTAGGATGGTCGTAAACTGACCCCGAGCCTGAGATTCAATCTCCTCAAACCCATAGCGATCAGCAAGTTTTTCGTACAGTTGGGCATCAATTAAGCCCTCATTCCACCATTGCTCCGACTCTTGACGAAGTTGGCGGCGAAATTTCTCCGAAGCCATATCAGACTGACTCCCGTTATGATTAGGTTGTCCTTAGCTTAGGCTCAGATGACTGATATGACCTTCTAGAATAGACAGTTTCTTGATAGGAAAGAAACAGCAACACACCTGAAGAACTGTCCTAGAACGTTCCTCAAACGCTCCTAAGACGGAGATTGCATGAGAGGATTTTCATTTTCATCCACTCGGGGAAGTCCTAAACTATAGTTGCGAACCGGCGCACCGAGGTTATAGCTGAGTTGGCCCTGTTGCAACATCGATCGCACAAAATGCTCTAAATCCGAGCCAATGCGGCGGATATTGTACTCCGTTAAATCCTGGCCCGCACTGGCGGCTACTAACTCCTCAAACTTGTCATAGACCTGTTGCACCGTCTCATCGGTCCACACCAGTTCATTATCCGGATCGATGTCTAAGGTCAGTTTATCGGAGCTGGGAACAATATCTCTGCCTTCGATCTCAGCCGTAAAAATGCGAATGTGGCGAGTCGTAGATTTGAGCAGCACAGGTGGGATGGACATACAACACACGTAAAAACAACAAGTAGAACAAGCAAGCGAATGGCTAAACCGACTGTTACCCCCGTCTGACGGCAGGTTAACTCGCGGATTATACCGATATTGTAACGGTCTGTTGCCGGTGCAGACAATGTTTCTACCCCTTAGGAGAGGAGATCCGGCGAGACTCCTGCTAGGATTGAGGGCAGTAGTTGGTCAAAGTTCAAAGAAAACGACGTGAAAGACCCGTTTGTGCGATCGCCTCGTCTGGTCGATCCAGCAGACAACATTGTTCAGCAAGCCCGTCAGGGAAGTATTGCCGCCATCGTTCAGGTGTTAAATGATAACCTGACGGACATTGGCGTGCGGACTCGGGCCGTGTTTGCTGACGGTTGGCTGCAACTTCTGTGTGAGTCTCCCCAGGCGGAAGGCCTGAAGATGGAAGAAGTGGTTGAGCGGATTCAAAGTATCCTAGAAAGTATTTCCCCGCGCAACATTCGCCGTGTCAATGTCAACTGTCGGGTTGCACGAGAAGACCAACTGCTTTGGCTCGATGAAATCCGTCGCGATCCTGACAATCAACTGTTATGGTCCGAGCCGATCTCAATTCGACGGCCAAATCTCTTCAAACGGCTCCTAACCACCTGGCGCACTCCCAGCAGTCCTCGTAAGGTGGCTCTCCCTCGGCGGCTACAACCGTCACAACCGCGCAACCCCGATCGCGATCGCCAAACCTTGATTGGATCAGTGATCGTTGTGATTGTCTTGCTCCTCGGCGGAGTTTGGGCCTACCGAACCTGGATTTCATCCCTTCCCTCGGATTCGACGGATATCCCCCCACAGGAGGCAGAAACGCCTCAAAACGACCCTTCTCCACCGCCAGCCACCCAGGCCGATCCCTTTGCTCGAGCCGTGGTGTTGGCAGAACAGGCCTCTTTTGCCGGACAAACGGCCCAAAGCCGAGCTGAGTGGCTCGATTTAGCCGCCAAATGGCAACGAGCTGCTGATCTGATGGCGGAAGTTCCCCCAGATGATTCGCGTTACCAAACCGCTCGCGATCGCACTCGACTCTATCGCCAAAATAGTCAAGTGGCTCAACAACGTGCTGAACAGGTTGATCAGGCGACAGAGTAGCCGTTCTTTAACCCGGTGGAGTCCCATTGTCTCCGTCCTCTCCGTCTTCTGAATTGGTTTGAGGTGGTTCAGGGGTTTCTGCTTCAGGAGTGTCTGTTTCAGGAGTGTCTGTTTCAGGAGTGTCTGTTTCAGGAGTGTCTGTTTCAGGGGTTTCTGTTTCAGGGGTTTCTGTTTCAGGGGTTTCTGTTTCAGGAGTGTCTGTTTCAGGAGTGTCTGTTTCAGGGGTTTCTGTTTCAGGAGTGTCTGTCTCCGTTTCAGGTTCATCAACCTGTGGCGGTGTTGGTGGCGGTTGCGCTTGCCAATCCTCGGGAGAACGATTTACGGCATTTTCGATGTTCAGAGGTAAGAGGAAAACAGAAACCTCTTCCGTCTCACTTGTCTCATTCGTCTCATTCGTCTCAGCCGTCTCAGGCGTCTCAGGGGTATTGTTGCCATCAGTAGCCTCAGAATCCGTTTCAGAATCCGTCTCAGAATCCGTCTCAGGGTTAACCTCAGTATCCGGCTCAGGAGAACCTTCAGCCTCATTGTCTGAGCCATCATCCCCAGAGCGAATCAAGCCATAGACAAAACTGCCCGTAAAATCGCGATCGCCCACCCATAACTCCTGACTCTCACCATTGTCCAACTCAATCCGCAAGCGAGCGCGGGGAGTCTCCAGGCCATACTCCGCTAAATTCGCCTCCCGCGTGACAATCGGGCGATCGCTGCGAGCATTATCTAAGACCATCAACAGAAACGACACATAAGCATCATTAGCCGGATACTCTTGAGCCTCCGCCTCACCCTCGTGCAAAATGACCGCTTGCCAATCCGTCGTGGTAAAACTCGTTTCATCCTCCGAGGGAATCTCCAACGGCTCCTCAAGCCGGGTTAACTCCAGAGTATAGTCCTCGCGGCGCAGGGTCATCTGACGAATCGCCTCAACCTCAAACTTAAAGGCTCGTTGCTCCTCCTGGCGTTGACGCTCCAATTCTGGGGCGATCGCGCCCTCATACAACAGCACCCCACCGCCAAAAATCACCGCCAACAGCAACAACACCTGAGTCGATCGCTTTAATTTCATCGCTTTCTCCTTAACACGTCTTAATGCCAACCCCGAAGCCGATAGAATAACAAATAGCCCTCGTCTCTGGTCTTCGGCTCTGGGTTGAAGCCACAAACCTAGGCCGGCGACCTTTGGGCAGCGTTCTCAATCGAACAACACATAAC
Organism: Phormidium sp. OSCR; assembly: GCA_001314905.1. GTDB lineage: Bacteria > Cyanobacteriota > Cyanobacteriia > Cyanobacteriales > Geitlerinemataceae > Sodalinema. Next base: position 14,246 of record LJZT01000028.1, on the reverse strand, counting down.
ATCTACATTTCATCGACATTTATGGATATCCAGAACGGCTTTGTCGGCACCGTCGGCAACACTCCCCTCATTCGTCTCAACAGCTTCAGTGACGAAACCGGGTGCGAAATCCTCGGAAAAGCCGAATTTCTCAATCCTGGAGGATCAGTCAAAGACCGAGCCGCCCTCTATATTATCGAAGATGCCGAAGCTCAGGGCCATCTCAAGCCTGGCGGAACCGTCGTTGAAGGGACAGCCGGGAATACAGGTATCGGTCTGACTCATATTTGTAACGCCAAGGGCTATAAATGTCTCATTATCATCCCAGAAACCCAGTCCCAGGAAAAAATGGACGCTCTGCGAACCCTCGGGGCCGAAGTTCGCCCCGTTCCGGCGGTTCCCTACCGTGACCCCAATAACTACGTTAAACTCTCGGGTCGTCTGGCAGCGGAAATGGACAATGCTATCTGGGCCAATCAGTTCGACAATACCGCCAACCGTCGCGCTCATTATGAAACCACAGGCCCCGAAATTTGGGCGCAAACCGACGGAAACATTGATGCTTGGGTTTCCGCCACCGGAACCGGTGGCACCTATGCCGGCGCGGCGATGTTCTTCAAACAGAAGAATCCCCAGGTCAAATGTGTCGTGGCTGATCCTATGGGAAGTGGTTTATATAGCTACGTCAAAACCGGCGAGATCAATAGCAGCGGCAATTCCATTACTGAAGGGATTGGCAATAGTCGAATCACGGCCAATATGGAGGGTGCGCCGATTGATGATGCGATTCAGATCGACGATACCGAAGCGCTGCGCGTTGTCTATCAACTGTTACGCAAAGATGGCTTGTTTATGGGAGGCTCTGTTGGCATTAACGTGGGGGCTGCGGTGGCCTTAGCCAAGGAACTCGGCCCCGGCCATACTATTGTGACGGTGTTATGTGATAGCGGCTCTCGCTATCAATCGCGGCTTTATAACTCGGACTGGTTGGAGGCTAAAGGGTTATCTGTTCCTAGCTTATAGCCGTTTGGAGTCCCGAGGTTGATGCTCTGTTTTGTCTTGAGTCGTTAGCAGATCGGTTGGTTGTTAAATCTTCGCGACAACCAACCATATATAGGAGTCTTGTTTGAGCGGTCAGGTTATCCAGCACAGGGGTCCTCGGATTTCCCGGCACAGGGGTCTCCGGCACAGGGGTCGCTCACTCCGGCGGGGGTATCTTGTCCAGCACAGGGGTTGGCGCAGCCAAAGGCCAGACCTAAACCGAGGATTGAAGCAATGGAAATATTGGCTAAATAGCGGACTTTCATAGAGGTATCTCCCAAAGAGAATGGGTCAGGGTTAATGTGCTGTAGCAGTTACGTTTAAAATTCCGATTCGGTTTTATCAGAGGCCCAGGAGCGGCAACCTCGTTCCGTTGGCTGAATGGAGTCCCAAATCCTCATCAAAACTTTAAAACATCAACATCTGACTGGGGATGGCTCTCGATATACTTAGACTGGGGAAACTATATTTTTTGGGGAGACCATCGAGAACTGATCGAGAACTTAAGTATTTCCCCTAAGGTTCAACGATTCTTCCAACCACAGGACTTGACCGATGTCAACCTTACCCAGACAAATCGTAATTGGCGATGTTCATGGTCATTATGATACTCTCGTCCGACTTTTGGACAGCCTTGACTTAAAAGACGGCGATCGCGTGGATTTTTTAGGGGATCTCATCGATCGCGGCCCAGCCAGTTATCAAGTCGTGGACTTGATCATGTCTCATCCCTCCTATCATGCCATTCGAGGCAATCATGAAGAGATGATGCTATCGGCTCTGATCTATGGCCAACATGACGATCGCTATTTCAATTTTTGGCTCAGTGGTGGTGGCGATCTCACCCTAGAAAGCTATCCCAATTCCGGGATCATGTATGAACATCTCAACTGGCTCGAATCCTTACCCGCCTATCGCGATCGCGGTGATGTTTGGCTCGTTCACGCTGGGGTTAACCCCCATCTACCCATCGCCGAACAGTCGACTCAAGAGTTTTGCTGGATTCGCGATCTCTTCCATCGTCAAACGCAACCCTATTTTCCTGACAAGTTAATTATTATTGGCCACACCATTACCTTTACCTTTCCCGGTGTCCAATCTGGACAACTGGTTCGCGGCTGTGGCTGGTTGGGAATCGATACCGGAGTCTATACCCTCGAAAGTGGCTGGCTGACCGCCGTTGACGTGACCCATCAGCAAGTGTATCAGGCGAATGTTTGGCAAGAAAGCCTGCGATCGCTTCCCTGGAATGACATCATCATCAGCATCGATCCCCAGAAAATTCGCCGCCGCCGCTTTGCCCTGAAATGATCCCCAACTGCTCCTGAGGCCGATCCTCAGCAAAAGACAATGCTAGGATAACCTCTGTCACGACTGTCTACATTGATCGCCACGTGCGATCTCAGCCGTTCAACGTACAGGGGTTTTGGTGATGAGGAAAAAAACAAACCTATCGTTCGAGCGATCGCAGCGGGGATCTCACTTCCCAACTCAAGTGATCGAACGAAAGCAGCAGCAACCAGACCAACAAGGCCAGACCAACCCACAACGCCAGCGCACCTGGACATCCTGGCTTCCAGGCTGGCAGTTCTGGACACTCCTGTTTGGTGTCGGAACCATCGGGACCGCCATCACCGCCGCCGCCTTACTGCTGACCTTACCCACCGTTCCCAATTGTCCCCGCATCTTCTGGCCCACCGCCTCAGCCTCGATGCGCCTCTATTGTGGACAGTTGGCTGCCGACAAACAAACCGTTGACGATATCCTCGAAGCCATCGACCTGGTGAGTGAACTCCCTGAGGATCATGGTTTGCGCCCTAGAATTAACCAGCAAATTGAACTGTGGACTCAAGATCTCCTCGATTTAGCCGAAACCTCCTTCCATGAGGGTCAGTTCTTAGAGGCGATCGACATTGCCCGACGGATTCCCACCCAGGAACTCTCCCCGAGCGCCCAAGCCACCATTGAACCGGTCATTGAACAGCGTATCGAGGAATGGAAAGCCATTTGGACTGAAGCCGAAGCTCTTTACGCTGAGATTGAAGATCACCTCGAAAACCGCCGCTGGAATCTAGCCTTTGCTGCCGCCACTCGCCTGCGTTCCGTGGAAAATCAACATTGGCGCGTCACCAAACATGAGGAAATTACCCAGCGGGTGCAACAGGCCCGTAATGATGTCAATCAACTGGCCAGGGCTAAAAATCTTGCCAGCCAACGCACGCTTGACAGTCTCCTCGAAGCGATTAATCTGGCCGAACAAATTGGCCTAGATTCCTTTGCTTATGACAGCGCTCAAGAGGCGTTGCAGGAGTTTGGCCGGGCCATGTTGGATCTAGCGGATGCTGAACTTGAGGCCCAAAACCTCACTGAAGCCATTGGTATCGCTCGGCGGGTTCCTGCCAGTACGCAGTTAAAAGAGGAAGCCGATGATTTTGTGATTTTAGCCCGAGGCGAGTTTCTGGCCTGGCAGCCAAGTGTCAGAAGTTTGGAAAATGCTATCACTCAGGCTCAACGGATTCCTCTGGAGAGTCCGTTGTACGATCGCGCCCAAACTCGGATTAGACAATGGCAAATGGCCATCGATCAGGTAGCGGTTCTCGAACGCGCCCGCAATACCGCTCGTACAGGCAGTATTGCCGATTTGACGACGGCCATTTCTCAGGCAGAACTGATTTCCGATACCACACCTCTCTATGATGAGGCCCAGCAAGAGATTGAGCGCTGGCGCAATCAGTTACAAACCAATCAGGATCGTCCCATTTTGCAGCGGGCCGAAGCCTTGGCCCGCCAGGGAAGTTATCAACAGGCGATCGCCCAAGCGCAACGGATTAGCCCCTCTCGGGCGCTCTATACTGAGGCCCAAGATCAGGTGAACCGTTGGCAACAAACCATCAGTGAACAACGCGATCGCCCGATTCTGAATCAGGCTGAACGTCAGGCCAACGCCGGCAACCTCGATGATGCCATCGCCACGGCCCGGCGCATTCCCTCTGACAGTGCCTTGTCGGGGGAAGCACAAACCGCCATCGCCCGTTGGAACAGCGCTCAGCGCGATCGCGATCTCCTCGATCAAGCCTATCGTCTCGCCAACGGTGGTTCGGCCGAATCCCTCGAATCGGCCATTCGCACCGCTAACAGCATCACCCGCTATGGGGGCCAGCGGGCCGATGCCGATCGCCTCATCCGGAATCTCGGTTGGGAATTGTTGGAGTTAGCTGAGTCTCAGTCTTGGCGCAGTTTGCAGGGGGCGATCGCCATCGCCGAACGTATCCCCAGTTACACGGAAGCTCACGCTGAAGCCCAACAACTCATCCGCGACTGGGATGCTCAACTGAATCCCCCGCCTCCCCCAGAAACGGATTTGGAACGTAAGTTTGATGAGGGGATTCCCATTGACTGGGATGGCTCTGCGATCGACAATCCCTTCAATTAATGGACTTTGCCAAACAAACAGATGTCAAAAGACTGAAGCGTTTCAGGAATGGCCATCACTGCACCGGTTTCGTAGTGATTCGACAGTAACACCGTCCAATTGTCGCGATCGATGGGTTCATCGAGATCTAGCGGCTTCTGAAACGAGAAGTTAATCACCACCAAAACGGTCTGTTCCTCAGCTTCTCGCAGATAGGCTAAATGTTCGTGGGGATAGTAAATCAGCGATCGCCAGCTTCCCCGTTGCAAGGCTGGGCTTTTTTGGTACAGCTGAATCAAACGACGATAGAAGTTCAGCAGCGAATCGGGGTTTTTCCAGGCTTTCTCGACATTTAAGGCGGTGTAATTGGGGTGAACGGGAAGCCAGGGTTCGACATCTTTCCCAAAGCTAAACCCCGCTTGAGGCGAGTCATCCCACTGCATCGGGGTTCGCGAACCATCTCGCTGTTGGGGAACTTCGCCACTGGTACTCGGCGCGATCGCCTTATCCCGTAACTTCTCCGGGGGAATATGCTCGTGATCCACCATCCCCAATTCTTGACCATAATACAAAACCGGGGTTCCTCGCACCGTCAATAGTAATGTCGCCGCCGCCTGGGCGATCGCATGGGAATCAAGACACAGACTACATTCAACCCAGCGAGATAGATGACGCGGGATATCATGATTGTCAAAAAAGTACACCGGTTGCGCACCGGCTGGGGTCACTAATTCTTTATGTTCAATTTCCCGTTGTAAATAGCCCGGATACCAAGGACTAAAGGCAAATTCAAAGGTAAACGGCAGATGAAGTTCGTCGTTATGAGCGCCATAAAACGTGTTGGACTCATAGAGGCGATTGTCAATAAAGGTTTCGCCAATGAGTAGGCGATCGCCATACTCATCTAAAATCTGGCGAATCTCCCGCACAATTTCATGATTTTCCGGGAGATTTTTTTCGTACAAATGATGATAATTATTATAGTCATTCTTATCATTTGTACCAAACTTGAGCGGATTGTCTCGAAAGAACTTATCCTTACTATAAACACTTGACGCATCTAAGCGAAAACCATCCACTCCCTTATCGAGCCAAAAGCGAACTACATCGTAAACGGCATCCCGCACCTCTTGATTGCGCCAATTCAAATCTGGCTGATTTTTATTAAAGGTATGGAAATAATACTGATGCCGAGTTTCGCAGTAGGTCCAACCCGTGCCACCAAAATAGGAAAGCCAGTTATTAGGAAGATTTTCCTTATAGCCTTCTTGCCACAAATACCAATCTGCTTTCGGATTATGCCGATCCTTTTGAGACTCTAAAAACCAATCATGTTGATTTGAAGTATGGTTCAACACCAAATCCAAAATAACCTTCATCTCTCGTTGATGACATTCCTGCAAGAGTTGCTCAAAATCGGCCATCGTCCCAAAGATAGGGCAGATTTCTCGATAATCACTCACATCATAGCCATTATCCATCATCGGCGACTCGTTGATGGGAGATAGCCAAATCGCATTAATCCCCAAAGATGTCTCGCTCTCAGGATTGCCATCATTGAGATAATCTAAGCGCTGAATAATTCCTTGAATATCCCCAATTCCATCACCATTCCCATCAGCAAACGTTAGGGGATAAATCTGGTAAATAATTCCCTTTTCCCACCAACGTTGTCCTGTTTCCGTCATTCCAGCAATTCCTATTTTTAGTAATAAACAATCAACAACAAACAATGCCGTATTTAGAGTACGCCATCACACCCCCTGTAGATTTTTCTGGGGGCAGCTTTTTCCGGGGCAAACTCGGTTCACCCCGGCCGTTCGTAAGCTTCCGGGATTCAGCCTACCTGACAACCTGACCGTTTAGCCAGTCCAAGACCAACGGATTAACCACCTCAGGACGTTCATCATGGGGACAATGACCGGTTTGGGGAATCCCATGAAACTCCACCGGATGGCGTTCACCCCACTGGCGGTAAATCTCGGCCCCCTTCATGGGAGTCCAGGGGTCATCCTCACCCCAAAGAACTAATACCGGACAACGGACAGACTCCAGCAAATCTGAGGGTTTTGGCCCCGGAGGCGCGGACAAAATCGAAGCAAACACCTGTTGCGCCCCCGTATCACAGGAGGGTTCATAAAGCAGTTGCACCAACTCATCCGTCACCGCCTCGCGATTGCCATACACTTGATAGAGAGTATTACGAATGCGTCGGGGCTGTCGCACCTGGTTAAACATCAGAGAACCCAGGGTTTTGGAAGCCACCAACTTGGCAAACGTCCCCATCACCAGCCGCAAGGGAAACGCCAACTCCTCGGGGCGATGATTCAGTCCACCGGCGCAATTGAGTAACACCGCCCCTCGGCTAGCGTCTGGATATTGGGCCGCCATCACCAACGCCAACAAGGCCCCGATGGAATTGCCCACAAATACCGTGGGTTCGCCGATAAACTCTTGCCAGAAGTCCGCTAGTAAATCGCGCCAGAGTTCAATGGAATAGTCCAGGGGCGGTTTAGCAGACTCACCAAACCCCAGCAAATCGAGGGCATAGACACGATAGCCCCCTTGCGCCCAAACGGGGATATTCTGACGCCAATGGCCAATAGATGCACCAAACCCATGGATGAGAACCAGAGGCGGTCCGTCACCATTGACGGTATAGGCGATGGACTGTCCGCGCCAAGTCCAAACCTGTCGTTTTAAAGAAGACTCAGAGGAGGGAGATTGTACCGTCACAACACGCTTGATAGAATGTACTGTTGAGACTTCATTCTATCGACTTTTCTAAGACTGTGCTGTGCTTAGAGTCTGCCATCTCGCGCTTGTCCCCAGACCGAAGGCCCAAAAAAAAGAAAACCGCAGCGCCGTCTTACCTCAGCTTCCGACCTGTATGCGACAGTGGGAGCTATCTATAAACCAGATGGTCCCTCAGCCCTTTATCTCCGGCTCTAGGAGTCTAACGCGAGGTTAGCATACCGAGCCACAAGTACATTGAGGGCCTCACACAGGACAAGTATAGATCGTAAAACAATATTGGCAGTCACCAACGCCGCAGTCTTCTATAGGTATCATTTTAGCAAGCTGGTCTCAAAGCGCAAGCGATCGCCAGCAAATTCTCCCCAAGGAGGACGGCGATCGCCGCCAAAACACGATAAAACAGGGAAAGAGACCGATTGACCCCCCGTAACCCTCACCTGTTAACCCTCACCCATCGACTGCCCTATGCCTGACTATCCTGGACTCTCAAGTGACGCCTTCCGTCATCCCCTCGATCGCGAAGCCGAAGACGCCCTACGCAGCCTACCGGGGTTTGATGGCGTGGCCCGTAAATTTGTGGAATATGTCTATGAACGCCCCCAAGCGGTGTTCATGACCGGCAACTATATTCAAGTGGGGCCGCGACAGTATTCGAGCATCTATCAACTGTTTCGCGAGGCGGTTCGGTCGTTAGATGTTTCCCCGGAACCGCTCCTATTCCTGTCGCAAAATCCCCAACTGAACGCCGTCTCCCTCGGACAAGATCATCCTTCGATTACCCTTAACTCCGGCCTCGTCGATGCTGTGAATGAGGAGCAGCTTCAAGCCATCATCGCTCATGAGTTGGGACATCTCAAATGTGGCCATACGATTTTGATTCAGATGGCCATGTGGGCCATTTCCACGGCCATGTTTGTGGGTGAGTTCACCTTTGGTATGGGCAATGTCCTCGGCAGTGGCTTACTCTACGCCTTTTATGAATGGCGACGTAAAGCCGAACTCTCAGCCGATCGCGCGGCCTTGTTGGTGATGGATGATCTCGATACGGTGACGCAAACCCTGATGATTATGGCCGGCGGCAGTCAAAAATATGCCCATGAACTGGATATGGGGGAGTTTATCCGCCAGTCCCAACGCTATCAAGAGTTAGATCGCGATGAATTGAATCAAGTCTATAAGTTTTTGCTCTATAACGGCGTTCAGGGCATGGCTACTCATCCTTTTGCCGTTGAGCGGCTTCACTATATCCGCCAATGGGGACAGTCTGCTGACTATCAGCGGATTCGTTCAGGAGACTACCGCCATGATGATGCCCGAGGCGCGGTCAATGTGCGCACTGATGACGGCCAGACGGTGACGAGTTTACGGCAACAGATTGAAGCGCTGCAAGCAGAAATTGAACGGGAAAAACAACGGCGGTCTTCGTCTTAATAGAATAGGGAATAGGGAACAGGGAACTTCGGAACAGGGAACAGGGAAGAAGAAGGCAAGAGGCAACAGATAGTCTTGAATGAGATGTACCTCATCAAACTGAGAACCGCTATCTTGTTCGAGACTCTCAACCCCTTAACCTTAACCCCTCAGCAGTCGCAGTCCGCTCAGGGTGACTATCACCGTGGACCCTTCATGGCCGAGAACGCCAAAGGGTAGGGTCATGTTGCCGGCAAAGTTTAGGACTAACAAAATCACCACAAAACTTAAGGCAAAGACAATGTTTTGCTTGACCACTCTCTGAGAGCGACGACCTAGACGAATGGCGTGTTCTAACCGTTCGAGGCGATCGGCCATCAAGACAATATCCGCCGTTTCTAAGGCCACATCGCTGCCAGCCGCTCCCATGGCAATGCCGACGGTTGCTTGAGCCAAAGCCGGAGCATCATTGATGCCATCGCCCACCATCGCGACGGCCTGATACTGTTGCTGAAGTTGGCGAATTACCTCAACTTTATCTTCGGGTAATAGCTCGGCATAGACCTGATCGACGCCGACCTGCTCGGCGATGCTGTGGGCGGTGCGCGGGTTATCTCCCGTCAGCATCACCACTTGCTCGACTCCGAGCTGTTTGAGGTGAGCGACGGCTTGAGCGGCGGCGGGTCGAACGATATCCGCTACGGCAATGAGTCCCAAAATTTGCCCAGATTGGGCAATCCAGACCACGGTTTTGCCCTCGGATTCCCAGTGTTGGCTTTGCGCGATCAGATGACTGGGAACCTCGGGGACTTGGGTTTGAACAAAGGCCCGTTTACCCACCACCGCTGACTGACCATCTAGGTCGGCGGTGATGCCCCGGCCAGCCTCAGCCTGGCCGTTGCTGGCGGTTGTCCAGGTCAGGTGTTGTTGACGGGCGGCCTGGACAATCGCTTCGCCAATGGGATGTTCTGATAGGCTCTCTAGGGCGGCGGCCACCTGCCAGAGTTGGCTGGAGTCGGAGTGAGTGGCGATCGCATCGACCACCTGAAGATTACCGGTGGTCAGGGTGCCGGTTTTATCAAAGGCGATCGCCCGGATGCGCCCAATTTGCTCTAACTGGGCTCCGTTTTTGAAGAGAATGCCCCGCCGCGCTCCGTTGGCAATGCCCGATAGCAGGGTCGGCATAATCGACGCCATCAGCGCACAGGGAGAGGCCACCACTAGGAAAATCAGCGCCCGATAAATCGTTTCCTCCCAGGACCAGCCCAGCAGCAATGGCGGTAGGGTACTTAGGACAATCCCTGCAATGACAATGACTTTGGCGTAACCTCGCTCAAAGCGCTCAATAAACTGTTGGGAGGGGGGTGCTTCTGTCTGGGCCTGCTGTACCAGTTGAATCACCCGTTGAATTAGGCTGCTTTCAGGGGGCTGATGGATGGTCAGCCGTAACGCTCCCTGACCATTCAACGTCCCGGCAAAGACCTCATCACCGACGGTTTTCTCCACGGGGACGGATTCCCCGGTAATCGAGGCTTGGTTGAGGGTACTGGCTCCTTCGACGACCCGGCCATCAGTTGGGACCAGTTCTCCGGGTTTAACTAGAATCTGATCGCCAATCTGAAGGCTCGTAATGGGAACCATCTGTTCGTGATTCTCGGTGAGCCGTCGGGCTGTATCGGCGGTTAACCCCATTAGCCCCTCGATACTGCGCTCGGTGCGCTGCATGGCATAGTCTTCGAGCGCGCCACTGATGGCGAAAATTAAGATGAGGACGGCTCCATCGACGAGTAGGTAATACTCCTGTTGCCATAGGCCCAAGCCGGCTGCCCCGAGGGCGGCGACGATCATCAGCAGATCGACATCGAGTTCTTTGTCGTGCAGCAGGGTGGTTACGCCGTCTCTGGCACTGTCGAACCCACCGATGACGTAAGCCGCTGTCAGAATGAACAGAGCCGCTCCTACCCAGCCTAGGTTGAGGGCCTGCCAGCCCAACAAGACCAGGATGGCACAGGCGATCGCAGCGGCCGCCTCTCGATGGTCTGTCAAGATCAATCTAAAGAGGTTGGAGTCACGGGGAGCGGCAAGGGCTTTGGAAACCATGGTCTAACTGATTCGATAGGCTTGCTCTGATAGCCTAAAGCTTGACATTAGTGTTAATGTCAAGGCCGAGAGTGCCGCGAGGACTGTGAAGACATGAAAACCGAACCTTTGACCATTAAAGAACTCACCGATGCCGTGGGCGCTGGCGTGACACCTCGCATGGTGCGGCATTACCATACTTTGGGACTATTGCCTCAACCTCAGCGCTCTCAGGGCAACTATCGGCTCTATACTCGGCAGGATGTGCAACGACTCCGGCGGGTGATGGCCCTGAAGCAGCAGGGGTTTCAGTTGTCTCACATTCGTCAGCTCTTGGATCGCGATGCTGAGGCGAGTCTGGATTCAACGCTGATGACTCAGTTCCAGCAGCAGTACCAGACCGTGATTCGGCAGATTACCCGACTACGGCAAACGGCAGGGGCATTGGAGGGGTTGCTGGGGCGCGATCTCCACTGCGAGAGAACCCAGGCCGAAGCCTTAGCCCAACTGAAGCAGTTGGATGTGGAGGCTCAGTCTGAATTAGGGCAACTCGATCAGTTCTGGAGTCAGCTCGATGCTGAGGCCACCACTCACCCGGAACGGTTTGAGGAGTCCCTACACCGCTTGTTGCCGGATCTGTCTCACTATTGCGAAATCACGGTTCATCTGCTGCATCAACTGGTGCTGGCCTGTGGTGATGTGAGTCTGGCCAGTTTGGTGCGCCTGCCTCAGGGGGCCGTCGCCGCTGCCCGAACGGCTCTCAAGTCCGGGTGTGCGATCGTCACGGATGTTCCCGCCGTGGCCGCCACGTTGGATCAGACGCGGCTGGCCCATCTGGGATGTTCCATCACAACTTTGATTGATGACCCCCACATCGCCGCCGCTGATGAGGCTGAGCAGGCGTTTTGGGACAATGACCTCTGGCAACAACGGTTGCAGGAGGTTCCGGCCGGCTCAATCCTCGTGATTGGCTATGCTCCTTCGGTCTTACTGAGGGCCGGCCAAGAGATTGAGCAGGGAACGCTGCAACCGGCTCTGGTTATTGGGATGCCCATTGGCTTTAGTCATGCGCCTGTGGCTAAGCGTCAGTTGATGGCTCTGCCCGTGCCTTATATCACTATTCAGGGGAGTTTGGGGGGAGGACTCCTGGCGGCTGTTGCGCTCAATGCCTTGCTCGAAACCCTGATTGAGAAACCCGATTGCCACTGCTACCTCACTCGTCCTTAGAGATGACGGTTAGCTAAGGAATCGGGGCTAGGAACGCCATCAATCACGCCTTGCACCAAAAATAAGGAAATGGGGTCTTGACTCATGTCTTGGGCGTAGGCGGCATTGAGATAGCGGGCAAACTCATCATTGCCAATGATATGGGTTTGCAGAAAGGCTAAACTCAAGGCTTTGACATAGCGTTGGGCGAGAGCGGGATTGGGACCGATGATATCGAGGGGTAAGGTAACGCTATCTTCTTGGGAACTGCCGATGACGGAGAAATGGGTGGCTTGTTTGAGTAAGACGAAATACTTATCGGGAACTTCTAACCAGGCAAAGGGCGGGATTTGCTCGGCGATGGGAGGCGCAACGGTATCGGCGCCCCCGGAGACCATCATCACTGGTACGTCAATGTTGCTGTAGCCGAGTTGACCAAATAAGGCACTGCCAATGGGATTGAGGGCAATCACGCCCTGAACTCGGGCATCGCGAAAGGTTAATTGACTCTCTGAGGTGGAATGGTCCAGTTCTAAGGCCCGACATTGTAGGAAGATGGAGACGTTCCAGGAGCGGCTTTGTTGAGTGACGCCACAGCGACGTTCGAGTTCGGGGAAGTTGATTTTGGCCCCGCCGAGGCTGAGGGCGGTGTAGCCGCCAAAGGATTGGCCAATCACCCCCACTTGCTCAAAGTTGAGGCGATCGCGCAGTTGGCGATCGGTGATGGCCTGTTTTTCGAGGCTATTGAGGGCAAAGGTCACGTCTAGGGGGCGATCGATAAACTCCTGAGGACGAGAAATTTCTTGGGCGCGGCCCCGTAACAGGGCTTCCATATGTCTGGCACTGCTGCCGGAATGTTCGGGAACTACTACGGCGAAGCCATGGGAGGCGAGATGTTCGGCCAGGTATTGAAAGGATTGACGATTGGAGCCTAAGCCGTGGGAGATGACAACGATGGGGGCCGATCGCCTGGCTCGTGGTAGGTATAGGTCTATCGCAAAGGCATATCCCCAGGGTAGGGTGCGATCGCGATCGCGCAGATCTAAAGACGTGACATCCCAGGAATACTCGCCCAACTCCATGAGATCCTCGAAGGGAGTGATCAGCTCGCCGTTGTCTTGAGCTTCTAATCGCGACTGATTCTCAATCCTAGCAACGGCGTGGTTATTATCTCGAATTAAACCCTGTAACTCCTGGGCCATACGCAGGGTTTGGTTAAAGTCCAGTCGTACGGTCTCTGTGGGAAAATAGCGCAGTACATTGAGCAGGGTTAAGCCCTCACTCTCATCGGCAGCGGCTAAAATCAAGGCTGACCGCAAGCCCAAATAGCCCGATCGCCCTGAACCGAGTTGAATGGCTTGACCGAGACGCTGTAAGAGGGCTTCTCCCTGGGGGGTGTAGAGAAATTGAGAGACGGCCACGGCATCCACGTCAGCCCGCGCTAACAAGGCTTCACGGATATTGTCCCTCAGTTCGGGAGCGGCAAAGCGAATGTACGGGGCTAAGTCCCGTCCAATCTCCCCGGTTCGGGCATAGGTTTCGAGGGCATTGACGGAGACGGAACGCTCAAACAGACTATAGCTTGCTGTAATCTTCTCGGCACTCAAGCCAGGCAGACTAACGCTGAGTAGGAAACCACCGAGGACCAGTCCAGAGAACAGCAGGGACAAGCGAAAGCGTGAGCGTTGCATGAGGGTGATTGGACGAAGGGAGTGGGAGCATTCGCCTTTAGCTTAGCGCAGCGCCACGATCAGGCAGCCCTAAGTCCGCAATTTGCTAGAATGGCCCTTGCACTCGCGCGTTGTCCCCATGCGAATTGTCTCGGATTCTCTGCTCTTTCGTTGTTTTGTGGTGGTGGTGGGCGTAACCCTGGTCATTTGGATTTTGCGAGGCTTGACGGTGTTGAGCTTTGTGCCGGGCTTAGTTCTCTGGCTTGGGATTTTCCTGTCGATCGCCTTGGGACTCCTGAGCGCCTGGCAAAGCTCAAAACGCTGGTAATTTGCTAAGATCTGAAGCATGGACTCGTTAGCTTCTCGGCGGGAAGCCCCGCGCTCTACCCGTTAGGGTGAGCGGCGCTTGGGATAGCCGAGCGGCAAGGTTGCGGATCAACGAATCAATCTGCTAGACTGAGCTTAACACGATTATTAATCGCACTAATGAACGTCGTTAAGCTGAGAATTTATCCCACCCCAGAGCAGTCCGTCGCCTTGGCGAAAGCCTTTGGCTGCTGCCGCTTGGTGTGGAACCGTTCTCTGCAACTGACGACGGAAGCCTACCGACAAACCGGGAAAGGCATCTCGGGTTACGACCTTAAAAAAATGCTTCCCCAGTGGAAGCGAGAGTTGGAGTGGCTTGGAGAAAC